>DAOVTB010000104.1 GCA_030633305.1 Candidatus Muiribacteriota bacterium | reverse complement strand
TTTTTCTTATAATCTTTATTATAAGAGAATGTAGTTCTTTAATTGTACGTGTCATAATGTATATAGTTTTTCTCAGAAAGATGTGAAATAATGAACAAATAATCGTATTATTACTATAATTAGTAACATGAATAGTTTTAAAAATCAATAGATTTGAATTCTTCCTAGATACCTAAAGGAGGGTATAAATATGCAGGATTATAACTTCCTACACTTCCAGGGGGATAAACAAAAGATGTTCCTCTTTCCTGGTGATAGAGCTTGCTATCCAGTGGAGGATAAGTATAAGGCGTTTCAGTTTTGATTCCCAGAATATCAATCAATTTTCTGCCAATCTCAATTCTTGATCTGGTGAAAACTCTGTCAATACCGGGTAAACTAATATTTACAATGAGTTGGGGCAAATAATTCATCCAAATCATTAAAATGATAGCTGAAATTATTATTGCCCTTAATAAAAGATGGTCATTATGTGCAAGATGCATTACAAACCTCCTTTACAAAGAGAATAGACCTATATATTAATTATACCATTAATTTCGTATAATGTAATATGATTGTGTACTCTACAGATTGTATTTTTTTGATGTTTTCTATATCTGATTGTGATCTGTATCGATCATTATTCCAATATCATAAAAACTGGATTTCCATATACTGCTATTTTTATGTGGATGTTTGAATAAGCCTACGATTATAGTGTAATAGAGGCAAAAAATAGAAATTGAGATTATAAGAGACAGTACTTGTAATATGGCATGTTGAATTGCAATGTTGTATGCTAGAATTTCTGTTCCAAGAAAATAGGTGACATAAATTAGATCAGAAGAAACGACAAAATAGATAACACCTAGTATGAATAAAATAACTGAAATTAAAAACATGTTTTTCACCACCTTTAATTAATTATTGCATGATTTTATCCTTATTGGTTTTTTTTACTCAGTTTTATTACATCAGGATTAGAACTATCTTCTTTAATGTGTGCACTAGGAAAAAAAATCTGATATGGAAGGGGAGTATTCTCTATCCCATATCAATAGGATTGTCAGAAGTTAATTTTCGATGTTTTTCAATAAGCTCTGTTTCATCAGTGGCAAGTTCTTTCCACTTTTCTCTGATTACAGAAGAATGCCATTTAAACAGAGTATTGCCATCGTCAATCATATGCATATTGGTCCATTCTGACGGTTTTTTATCCCATTTAACCCGATAAATATTTTCAAATTCTGGACAATAGTGAGCTGAGCACCATAAAGAATTACAATTGGGACATATATCAAGGTATATGTAATTACCGTTTCTACATGAAATCAGTTGTGGAGATTTTCCAGGAGGCCATAAGACTCTGTCAGGTGCACCACAATTTGGACAGTTGTTTTTGATTGAAGTAGTTGACATATCTAATTCCCTTGATTTTTGTGATTATATCAATCGATTTTTTTTATGTCAAATATTCAAAAATAGAATAAAACAATATTGAAAATCTATTTATAATTTGGTATATTTATTATGATACGTCTTAATAAGATTATGATATCTAAAATTGGTGATTTTTTGGACTGGAGTTAAAAAATGTATTCTAAAAGTGACGCATGTATACTTATAGTAGATGATGAAACTGGAATTCGCAAAAGTTTTGAAAGTTTTTTCAGTGATTATGGGTATACAGTTTATTCTGCAGAAACTGCTGAAAAAGCAATGGAATATATGGGGAAATACAAATTAGATGTAGCTATTGTGGATTTGAAACTTCCTGGTATTGGTGGGGAAGAACTTATACTTAAAATGTACAACTCTTATCCAGAATTGAAATTTATAATCCATACCGGTTCTGTTGATTATAAATTGTCAAAACAATTAATAGAAATAGGGCTTGTGGACAGTAATATTGTACACAAACCTCAAATCGATATGAACTATTTTATACAGGTTGTAGAAGATTTGATAAAATAATATCTTTCAAAAAAACAGAAAAAAACTTCATTATAATGACAAACTACTTTTAGTTGAAATAAAAACTAATTATTATTATACTGTATTAAATAATTTATAATAATAATGGGGGAAATTTCTATGAATCTTTTCGATATAATGAAGAAGACTGCCAGTAAGGAAGTTCTTTTTTTTAATGAACCTTCAGTTTCCTTAAAATGTATTATTGCTATTAATAATACTACTCTTGGTCCTGCTGTCTGTAGTTGCAAAATATTTGATTATGGATCATTTGATGAAGCAATTAACGATGCTCTTAATATCGCTGCTTTTAATACATATGGAGCAGCACTTATGAGAAGAGATGTTGGCGGCGGAAGTATAATCATGTGGGGAGATCCTGATGTTGTCAAATCCGAAATGTATTTTAGGACTCTCGGGGCATTTATTAACAAGTTGAATGGAAAAATATATGTTACTGGTGAATCCGGTACAAGTTCTCTTGATCTTTTTGATATTAAGCGTGAATCACAGTATGTTCTGGGTTTACCTGAAATTTATGGTGGCTCCGGGAATACCTCAGTTAGCACTGCAAAAGGTGTGCTGCAAGGAATAAAAGCAGCAGTTAAAGAATTATTTGATAAATCTGATATAAAAGGTCTTAAAGTTGCGATTCAGGGTGTTGGAAAAGTAGGTAGTCAGCTTGTAAAAGTTCTGGTTTCAAGAGGAGCCGATGTTACTATTACAGATTTGAAATATGACAAGGTAAAGGATATGCAGGATAAATATCCAGGGATTACTTGTGTGAAACCTGCAGATATTTTTAAAGTAGATTGTGATGTATTCAGTCCCTGTGCCTTTAATAATTCAATAACCAGTGAAAATATTAATGATCTTCAATGCAAGATTATTGCAGGTGCAACGAACTGTGTCCTTGAATCTTGTGATCTTTATGAGGTATTACGCGAAAAAGGGATTTGGTTAATTCCAGGTTTTATAATAAATTCTGGGGAAATTATTCAGGTTTCAAATGAACTTATGGGATATAGTCTTGAAAAAACTGAAACTGAATTGAAGACGATTTATACAAAAACACTTGAAATTATTCAGGAATCAAGAAAAAAGAAGGAATCGGTCTCTAATATTGCTCTTGATATAGCAAATAATTATATTCAAGATATTTCTAAAATTAAAATGATAATCCAGAGGTAGTTATGAAAAAGGAAAAATATTTAATTCTAACTATAAATCCAGGTTCTACAAGTACTAAAATCGGTGTTTATGAAAATGAAGAAGAAGTATTCAAAACAACTGTAAAACATTCAAATAAGATGTTGGATAAATACCAGAAGATCTGGGATCAATATTCCTTCAGGAAAGATGAGATTGTAGAAGTTCTGAAAAAGGAATCCATTAATTTAGGTGAAATGGATGCAATTGTAGCTCGTGGTGGTCTTATCAGACCTATTGCCAGCGGGGTATATGATATAGATGAAAAAATGATAGAAGATGCCAGAGTTGGATTTCAAGGACAGCATGCTTCCAATCTTGGATGTGTGATTGCTTATGGAATTGCCTGGGAATACGCTGTCCCTTCATTTATTGTTGATCCGCCGGCTGTTGATGAACTTGAACCATTTGCACGAGTGTCTGGAATTTCAATTATTGAAAGAAACAGTCTTTTTCATGCATTAAATATTTTTTCAACAGCGAGAATATTTGCTGCAGATCAGAAGAAAAAATTTGATGAAATGAATATAATAGTTGCTCATCTAGGTGGAGGAATCACTGTTGCGGGGTTAAAAAAAGGCAGGGCGATAAATGTGAATAATGGTCTTGGAGAAGGTCCTTTTTCACCAGAACGTTCAGGTGGTCTGCCGTTGATGCAGTTTATAGATTTATGCTTTTCTGGTGAATATACACAGAATCAAGTGAAGAAGATTGTTGCTGGTAAAGGTGGTTTAGTTTCTTATTTTGGAACTAATAATGCCAATGATGTAGAAAATATGATTAAAGCTGGAAATAAAGATTTTGAAAAAGTCTACGCTGCAATGGGTTATCAGATTGCTGAAGAAATTGGAGCAAGAGCAACGAATTTAAAAGGTAAGGTTGATGCTATTGTATTGACTGGTGGAATTGCCTATTCGGATATGCTGAATGATTGGATAAAGGAAAGGGTTGGTTTTATTGCGCCAGTTTATGTTTATCCTGGTGAAAATGAACTTAAGGCTCTTGCTCTTGGAGGCTTAAGGGTTTTAAGGGGAGATGAAAGATCAAAATCATATTCCATATCTCATAAGAAAATAGGAGTATTGTGCTGGACTGAAATAGATCTTTATGAAAAAGCAGTTAGTGTTATTGAAGAAACTTTCTGTGAAAGTGGTTATAATTTGACTGGTCCGGACAAGAATCTTGAGATATTATACGATAATTGTCAACAGAGTGAAGATAAACTTCGTGAAAATATCGAATCTTTTAATCAGAAAAAAATTGATCTTTTGTTTGCCATAGGAACTCCGGCAAGTGTAAGAGCAAAGCACTATATGCAGAATTCATCAATTCCATTTGTAAGTGTTGGTATTTATAGTCCTTTGATATTAGGTGTTATTGACAAAAAAATGGAAGATAAACTATATGCTAGTTGTTATTCAGTGAAAATGATGGAGCAGTTAGAAAATACTATCCTCAATGTTGATCCTGAAATTAAAAGAATAGGTGTATTATATAGAACTGGTGAGATTCAGGCAGATATTCAGATGGATGAAATAAAAAAAATCTGTCAGAAAAAGGAAATTAACCTTTCTACCTTTGATCTTGCAGAAAATACTGATCTGAATGATGCGTATGAATATTTCAAAAAAGAAAAAATAGAATGGTTGATTCTTACAGCAGATACTTCAATTGCAAATACTAAGCCTGAGCAATTGCAGAAATTAACTTATAGTTTTCCAACAATGTGTGTTCTGGAAAAGACAATACTTGATGGTGGATTGATTGGTTTTGTTCATCCGTGGGAGGATGTTTGCAAAAAAGGAGCATTTGATGCACTGCAGATTCTGGAAGGGAATCGAATCAAGGATCAGACATTTAAGCCTGAAAAGAAGAAATTGGTGATTAATCTTAAAACGGCTAAGAAACTTAAAATGTATACATCTTTGCAGAAACAGGTTCCATATGCTGAGTTTCTATAATTAAAATTATAAAAAAATTATCAAATTAAATTTGATAAAGCTGGCGACACATTAGATTTGAGAGTGTCGCCATTTTTTTTTGGAATATTTTTATAAATTTTAATAAAAAAAGCTAAAGTATTCTATTTCAATTGCCGATAACTAATATAGGAAACAAATATCCGGATTAACCGGAAGTCCATGGAAGGGCTACATATCCTAGGGAGGGGAAAAATGGAAATTAATTCTGTAGTAAGTCAAAATTTACCAAGTGTAAACAGTCAAAAAGTAGGTAACAGTGGAAACGGTGTCGGTAATACAGGCCCTGGAAATCAGGGGAACGACAAAGACGTAGGAAATGCAGGTGGTACAAAGGTTGCCGATCAAAGTAGTTATGTAAAAGGGAAACATCTAGGCAATTTGATCCCTGCATCTGATAGTAACACATATTCATCTAATTCAAATGGAATCAGGCAGAACCGAAATATTCAGGCTATGAGGGCTTTTGGGTTCGAAGGCTCTGATGGAAATCTTGAACAGATAAACGGTTCAGGCTTTTCTGTTGATATTGGTATTGATTATCAAGTTGAAAACAGGCAGAGTTTATATAACGGGATTACTGAAAACAATATTAAGATTTCTATCGATGCGAGTTTAAGAGGACAATTTGATTCATTTAATCTTGATGTTGCAATTGAAAATCGTGAGGCATCCGGATATAGCAAATTAGATATTTCAATATCGCTTGAGATGTTAAGGCAGTCTTCGCCAAGTGCGCTTATTGGAGGTTCACCACATCGTCATCAAAGTGGAATTAATCCTCAGAGTGTAGACAGCCTTTTGAACCTGGATCTTGATATTAATATTCAGACTTCAAATGTATCAAGACCTCAGATCAGTAGTCAGGATTTCTTTGATAAACTAGCAGAACAGACTTCAAATAATATTATAGATTTTGTAAAGAATGGTTTTAATCTTGCGCTGTTGGGTGAAAACCCTCCAGATCAGCAACGAATAGATGATTTTTTTGATTTGATAAAAAATGCAATCCAAGGTGGTTATGATGCAGCGATGGGTGAACTTGGAGAACTTCCAGATGAAGTTTCTCAGTCGCTTGAAAAAACTCTTGCATTAACTTTTGAAAAATTGGATGCATTTTATGAAGAAGTCTCAGTTGGAAATACTGCAGAAAACACTGGAGAAGTTTCAGGTGGAGTTTCAGTAGATATTTCAGTTGACATCACAAATGGAGTTGCCCCAAAAGTTATATCGTAAGTTAGAAAATAAAAAAATATTAAACGGGCGGATTATAAATCCGCCCGTTTAAATAATACCAATAATGAAAAGGGCAGATTTGGAATCTGCCTCTACAAATAACAATTAATTTTTAAATTATTACTGTGCGTATTTATTCATAGTCAATTCAAGTAGGAAATTTTCATCCATCTCTTGAATATAAGTATAAATTTTCTTGGTAACAGAATTAAGTTTATGCTCTTCAGAGTATTTCAAAGATTCGGTAATTGCAGCAATTGCAGAATCACGTTCGCCTTGTTTGTAAAGTAATTTTGACATCGCAAATTTTACCAGGCAATTTATTTCGAAAAACTGAGTATCCTCAAGTACTTCCAATGCATCTCCATAAGCTTCATTTGCAAGTACCCAGTTTTTTTGGTCCGTAAAAATATTTCCAAAAAGGAGATGAACTCTTGCTGTTTCGCCCTGTCGATTGGACTTTTGACATAGTTCTAAAGCCTGTGCCCCATATTCCTGAGCGGTTTCCGGATCATCGATCATTAAATATGCCTGTGCCAGATTAATATACCCATCAGAAAGATTTCTAAGATCCTTAAATCCTTCAAAAAGTTCTACGCTTTTTTCATAGAAAGAAATAACTTGTTCACCAGCATTAGTTGCAAGATAAGCATTTCCCAAATTTTTATATGTATATGCAAGTCCGCGTTGATTATCAGAAGAATAGGAAATTTTAAGATCTTTCTGATAATACTGAATAGCTAGTGCATATTTCTCCATTTTCATGTAGACATCACCAATTTTACTGTAGATTACAGCAATGTTTGTTTCAGATTTTAAATAAAGGTAAAGCTGAGCAGCCTTTTTAAGGAAATAAATTGATTGATCAAAGAGGTTTACTTCAGTAAAAGCTTGACCAATACTATTGTATATTTTTGCAAGACCGAATTTAAATGAATTTTTTTTGAAAATTTGAACTGCTTCAAGATGATTTTCAAAAGTATCAGAAAATTCTTTTTTGATACTGGCAATAACTCCAAGATAACGGAACGCTTCACCTCTTTCAACACAATATGGCATTGAAGCAGTCAATGAAAGGGATTGTTCGAAAAAAGTTTTGGAATTATCAAAATTTCCTTGCCTGAACTCCATTAAACCAAGTTGATTAGTGATTGCCCCTGCAATTTGAATGCTTTCAGGATCACCCAGATCGCCTTTTACAAGTGCAAATGCTTCTTCAAGCGACTGACGGGCCTTATCATTTTCGCCATCTCTGGAAAGCAAAAGACCTAACAACTCTTTACAGCGTGCTTCAAATTTTGATCCACCAGCTTCCTGAGCGGCGTCAGCACCTTCCTTGAAATGTTGCTTTGCTTTTTCTTTTTCATTCAACTGGTCAAAAACTTTACCCAATCCAATAGAAGATCTAATGAAGTTTAATTTATCATCAATTCTTTTACTGAAGTTATATGCTTTTTCATAAACTTTCTCAGCTTTTTCAAGTTTTCCGAGAAAATACATTAATTCACCGAGATTATTTAAGACTTCTGCTTGTTTGCTTTTTATAGTTACAGTGATTTCTTCGGAATCAAGTGTTTTCAATACTTCTTTAAATTTTTCGAGGGCTTTTGTATATTCATATTCACTCTTGTATTTTATGGCTTCAGCAAATATTTCTTTGTAATTACTCATTTTAATT
The DNA here is from genome assembly GCA_030633305.1 of Candidatus Muiribacteriota bacterium. Classification (GTDB taxonomy): domain Bacteria; phylum Muiribacteriota; class DAOVTB01; order DAOVTB01; family DAOVTB01; genus DAOVTB01. Next base: position 6,999 of record DAOVTB010000104.1, on the reverse strand, counting down.
CTCCTACACTTTTAATATTAATAAACTTATATAGTCCTGAGTTGAGCAATTCTTTGAAAACATCTGCACTAATCTCTTTGCCACTAAGATTTTCCAAAAATTCTCAACGTACCCTCTGGGTATGCCTGCGATTTTTGAAAAACTTATTGTCTAAAGATCTCAGTATATCTGAATTCCAAAGAATCGCTCAGCTCAGGATAGTGTATATTTTACTTAATAAGACGAATATTTACAATATATTTTATTACATACGCTGAACGATTAAGAGGTCTTTAAAAAGTTCAAGTTTCGTTTATCAGGTAGGTAAACTTGTCATTTTAGATGAAATATATTACAATACACGTGATATTTAAAAATTATGATAATTGGAATTAGCTTTTATGTTTCGCATTACAGCAAGATGCCCTAAATGTTATTGTGGTAATCTTAAGCTATACAGCAGTAAAATTTCATTGGCTTTTCGCCATATTCCAGGTGTTACAGTCAGGTATAAATGTCCTGACTGTGGTCTTGTTTTCAGAAGAAAAAAAAATAGAGTTATTTTTCTTTCAGTTATTGTTGTTTCAGTTATCGCTGTTTTGGTGACCCCTTATATGATTCGTTTAGCCAGAACCGGTAAATTTTCTAAGGCATCAATAAAAAAGAAGCTTAAAACTGAAATTGTGAATCATTTGAAAACTTTTACTTCAGGTGATATTACACAACTAAAGAAAGATCTGAATGGATTAACTGATGCTGAAAAACAGAAGATTGAGTTAGAAGGTATAGATAAGATAAAAAATATGACTTCAGATGAAATAAATGAATTAAAACATTCCTTAGATGATTTAAACACTAGTGAAAAACGACAGCTTAAAGAAGAGTTTAATGGTTTAAGTGATGGTGATAAACAAGATTTAAGAGAATTGTTCCAAAAAAAGAGTGAATAAATATTATAGTTTGAGGTATTAGTTTTGCAAAAAAAAAAAATTAGTGTTTTTTCTTGTTATTTTAGTTATATTCAATTCAGGTGTTTTTATTATGGCGCAGAAATTTCCACCAATTCAAATATCAATTCCAGTAAAAAATGTAAAAAGTAATCAGCATGTTAAATTTCCTGACATGATTACAATTATAGCTGGAAATGGAGTTTATTTATTGGCTTTCAACAGCGAAATAGATCAATATGAGAAAGCTCTATTTTCTAGAAATTCAGGTCTAGTTGACGGAGTTTACTGCGGAAAAGATCTTTATCTTTTTAAACATAATGAAGTTATCAGGTTGAATGAAAAATTTGAAAAAGTAGATTCAAGAAAATTAAAAAAAATAGATTCAATAGCCACTGATGATAGAAATGTATTTCTTTCAGCAAATGGTTTTTTTATTGCACTTGATCCTGAACTGAATGTTTTGAGCAAAGTTTCGCTAAAATGCCATGATTCAAATAAAAATGCGCATGATATTCTGCTTTATAAAAAAACAGCATATTTACTGGATAACATAATTTATCCTATTTTTGTTTTCAAAGTTGATATTTCTAATCCAGCAAGTATGAGTATTAGTGGGCAAGTCGAATTTGAAGGAATTAATCCACATCTTGATATGCAATGGATTAATCCGGCAAAAGGTCATTGGAATATAGTTGAATCTTTTGATGTTCACGGTGGTTCCGGGCAGATAGCTCATATATTCCCTTTAAACGGTAGCGGGAAGGAAATTTCGCAACAGACTCTTTATGAACGCGTAATAGAATCTAAAAGTAAAGATAAAGGACAAAAATTATTTGCAGTCACTCCAATACCTCCTGTATGGGGAGTGATTAGGAACAGCGAAAAGAAACTGGTGTTTTCCTTTATTAAAGCAAATGGAAGTAAGTTGAAATTTATTAAATATAAATTGAACAATGTCGAAATGATTGATGGAATCCATTCATTGTTTGATTCAAATATTTCTGATTCAGAAAAAATTACACTTGCTAAACACGGAAACTCCAATATATTGATAGCATCATCAGCTGGGAAACTTTTTCACATAATAAATACAAGTGTAAAGCCACGAATTGTATTTTCTCAAAATTTACAATCATTGAAAATTAACAGAATCTTGAGAATCATACCCCATTGATATAAAGCTCACACTAAAGACTGTCACCAAGAAAACAAATTAATGGTTCACACAAAGGCACTAAGGCACAAAGAAAACAAATTAATAGTTCACACAAAGGCATAGGGCACAAGGAAAACAAATAAAGAATCTACCGTACCAGGGCACAGAGAAAAGAAGGATATTAGCTACACATTTGCAATAAAACGAAAAAATGTAGGGACAGGCCCCTGTGCCTGTCCGATACCAGAATGAGAAAATATGCAAAATATAATGAATAAATTGATTTATCTGCTAATAATAATATCGCTTTCAGGATCACTGCTTTCCAGCGAAATACCTAAAATTGGAAATATAAGGGTCACAGGGAATTCAGGTGATATTTCTGTTTTGTTTGACCTGAGTAGTTCCTTAAACGATGGCAGTGGCTTAAAAGTCCAATATCGTTGTGGTGACAGTGAAAATAACTGGTATGATGCTGCAGTTTCAGTATCTGGGAAATTTAAAGCTGGAAAGAATAACTTATTCACATGGGAATCCTATCAGGATGAAATGGAAGAAGTTTCAGAAGATTATATTTTAAAGCTTACCCCGTATTGCGTTGATAAATTTGGTGAAAGTGTCGAAAGTACAAAATTCAATATCGATAATAGAACTGTCTCATTTGCAGATTCAAATCTTGAGGCCGTGGTACGTAAGATAATAAATCGACCAGCAAAGGAGATTTTTAAAACTGATTTATCTAGAATTGAAGAGATTGTCGCTGAAGATATGGGGATTGAAGGTAGTATAAAAGGGATTGAACACTGTACTAATCTTAAACGGATAAGGTTTGGACGTAACTGGATTTCAGATATTTCAGATATAAGTGATTTAAAAAAACTTGAATGTATTGATTTTGATTCTAATTATATTTCAGATATCAGCCCGATAACAAATCTAAAATTTCTTAAAAAGTTGGATATTTCACATAATAATATAAAAAATATTGATAGCTTGAAAAAACTGACAGATTTGAGGGAACTGGATCTTAGTTCAAATATGATCAAGGATATTTCAGCATTAAGTTTTCTTAAACAGTTGACTGAACTAAATGTAAGCTATAATGAAATCAACGAATTTGATGCAATTACATGTATGAAACATCTTAAGTCATTGTCAATTGGCGCAAATCCTGGAAATGATATTTCATTTATTAATCAGATATCCGGATTAGAAAAATTGGATCTTTCCATGTTGAAACTTAAGAAACTTATTTTCACAAATGAATTTCCAGCGGTTTCATCATTGAATTTAAAATTCAATGTGATTAAAGAACTTAAAGGGATCAAGAAATTTCCAAATCTTGAAAAACTTGATATTTCATATAATTCGATATGTGAAATCTCGAGTCTCAAGAATTTTAAGAAGTTAAAATGTCTTTTGATTTCATCAAATATGATTAAAGATATTACACCAGTTTCTGGACTTATGATGTTACAGAAACTAGATTTATCAAATAATCCAGTAAGTTATTTAACCCCAATTAAGAAACTTGTAAACCTTAAAGCGCTTGATTGTTCCAATACGGGAATGAGTTCTATTAATTCCGTTTCAAATCTGGCTAAACTGGAAGTGCTTTATGTATATTCAAATAAAATAAAAAATCTAAGTCCGGTTAAAACTTTGAAAAATTTGAATAGTATCTATATTCATAACAATTTGGTTACAGATATTTCTCCGCTTTCGGAGATGAAAAAGTTAAAAATAATAGTTGCTGAATATAATAAAATTCAGGATTTAAGTCCGTTAAAGACCAACTTTTCGAATTTAAAGGGAATGCTTAAAATCGAAGGGAATCCTTTAACACCAGCTTCGCTTAAATTGCTTGATTCTTTTAAGAAAAAAGGAATCACTGTTTATAAATAAAAGAAAGACCTCGCGCCGAGAGAAGAATAGATCACACAAAGGCTCAAAGGCACAAAGAAAAGATTCACCACAGGACACAGAGAAAAGATTAGACAGGATTAACAAGATAAAAATTGATAAAAAATCACCATGAAGGCCAATGAAGAAGGGCATAATAGTTAATAATGTAGGGACAGGTCCCTGTGCCTGTCCAAAAGAAAAGTATTTTCATGTATTAGAATATAATATGCACAATCATAACGTGTCAGGGCACATTGAATTTTTTTGAACATCAAAGAAAATTCAAGTCCTTCTGACACAATCTAAATTTGTATTTGAGATTAATTATATTCTGAATAGGGTACAGACAGGTTTTATATTGTTTTTGATTTTATTAAAAGTTCCTGTGTTTTGAATGAGATGAAGGTTGGAAATTTTAATATCATATTTAATCGGGCATTTAACGAGATGAAATGCGAAGAATTATGTTCTGAATAGGGTGCAGACATAGTACCCTATTTCAAAGTCTATTCAGGTTATGATGATGAAGCAGTTCGCTCGTTAAATGTTCGATTAGAGCATTTCTCGGCCTGTGTACTCACTTCCCTTCATCATATTTGCTTTGATGAAGTTATATCTTGTAGACCAGCCACCTTTCAGATTAGTAGGATTAAAGATATAAAGTCTTACAGACTCAGCCATGTCTTCGAGTGTATTAGTATTACCATATGATGTAGGAGCACCGGAAACTCGTCTTCTATCCCAGGAACTGCTTATTCCATGAAACTGTCGGGACCACTGATCAGATAGAGTTCTTTCAGTGCATTGGAAAGTATGTGCCATTTCATGAGACAGGGTATTCTGCAATTGTGAACGGCTTCGACATGTGCTGTCCAATAAATAAACCACAGGTGTAGGCATTCTTACATATCCAAGAACACCAGGGCTTCTATACATTGATTGACGTTTAACACCTTTTGTATGTTTAACAAAAAAGCCATCAATATTTTCAAACAGGTTGTAACAGGCTCCAATTTCATTTTTTGTCCAGTTTTTATCAACTCCTGAAAATGTAATACCATGTTTTGATACGACTTCTCCACGAATCTGACTGTCAGATTTTTGTATAATTTCATTATATGACAGAGCCTTACCGGTGTTTGTGGTTGTTGTAGTATTCGTATTAGTATTTGTAGTATTAGTTGCGACTGGTGTAGTAGTTGCACCTTTATTTCCTACATAAAATATTCCCCATTTGTTTTTTGTTGCAGTGCACTGACCATTTACACATTTAATAGCTTTTATGACCCAGACGGTCATTACTCCTGTTTTTAAAGCTCCGGCTCTTATTATTGCGGAGGTTTGATAATTTTTGGGGTAACCCTGAGCAATAAATTTAAATCCAACTGCAGCTTTTTCATATAATTCTATTTTGTAAGATGAGCATGATTCTCCTACCCATTTCAATGTTATGTTTGAGTTTGGTAGAACAGCACAACGTACTGGAGATATAATCTGCACACAAAAAGCCAGATTACAGAAAAAGACTATCGATAGAAGTAATAATAATTTTTTCATAAAATCCTCCGAATAATAATTGAATATTTATCTATAACAATTATCACCGAGAGATTTTCTTTTTGTCAACTTTAAATTATCTATTAAAATTTAATATGATATAATAATGATTATGAGTATCAGAAAAAGAATCTTGATTTTATTTGTAGTGTTTTTTTCAGCAATTTGTACATCTGGATTATTTGCAGGATATGATTTTTTTGATTTTAAGTCTTCCAAACCTCTTTTTCTTTTTTTGGAAGCAGGTTTCTCAAATTCTGGAGATGAACCCATAGAAATTGAAGAAAATACTTTACTTGATCTGGCATGGAATGTTAGCGGATCTCTGATTTTTGTATCGAATGATAAGATCAGGAATAAAAAATATAATGGAATTCAAACTGCTTATCTTAACTCAATTTCCAAATCTGATTGGAACCAAATTAAATTCAAGATTAAGTCTTCCTGGAAAGATAAATCAGGAAAAACACATTCAAAGGATATTATTGAGGGAGATTTTAATGATCCCGCAGTAAGAAAAGAAGAAAATGATACTTTCAGTGATGATGATTCGGCTTATGTAAGGGATTACAAGTTTTCAATTATTTTGAATAATATGGATTATAAATTTACAATGCCTCTTGCTCCTGAAACTTATAAGCTTGTTGTGGAAGTTTCATATCCGGTTATGGTCTGGAAAGTAGTTAATGGTATTTTCAAGAGGGTAAAAATCGGAAGTATGACTTCAAGAAGTAAGGCAAGGGAAGTTCTTGTAAAGGATATTACTCCTCCTGAAATTGAAGTTGAAAATGGTCTGGAAAAAAGTTCAGAACGCTGTACAACGGGTGATCCATTGCCTGATGGAGTGGCCGATATTTCAATAATAATTAATGATAATAATCCTAATGCTGAGATAAGTGATGTTGTTTTTGATAGTATTGATAAAAGTTATACTTTCGCTGCAGCTAGTGTAAAAAGAAATTATGATGAGGATGCTCCCCAAAGATTTATAGGTATTTATAAACTAAAAATACCTAACAGAGAAGGCGATATTCTTACCACTTCTGGTGATGCAAGCCCGTTAAAATATAGTATAACTGTTTCAGATAGTGCTGGTAATTCAGGAAATATTGAAGCAGAAATTCCGAATTATGATAATGATCCGCCTAATGTAAAATTCATTTTTAATAATATTTCTGCGATCATCAAAAAAGAAGATTTTGATCCGATCGATTCAAAAGGTAAAATGGAAATTGATATGCTGGATCTGAGTTCCCGAAAAGTATTATATGTTGATGAATTTACATCCTCTGACCCATTTCCTGTAATCCTGAAAACGGATAAAATAGTAGTAAAACAGCACACTCGCGTTTTGTTTCAGGCTTTTGCCTTTGATAATTCTGATAAAAATCCGAATATTACAATGAATGGACAACGAATCAGTGATGAAGGAAAAAGATTTATTTTTACAGA
>DAOVTB010000114.1 GCA_030633305.1 Candidatus Muiribacteriota bacterium | reverse complement strand
TTGCGTTCGTGTTCCAGAACTGACTCTGGAGTTAATGCTTTTGATCATCCAGTTAGTTTTTGTGCAATCGAAAAAGCACCTGATAAACTGATATATAGCCTTAATTCAATATTACCAGATGATATCAAATTTAATTCTCTTAAATTTATTGACATGGACTACTCTTTAATGTATAATGTGGAGTCCAAAACCTATGTATACCGTATGTATACAATAGGAAAACCATCGCCCTTTCAGCGCGATTGGATTTGGAAATGCTATTTGAAATTTGACAGAAACTGTGAAATGAGGCTTGCTGAGTTTTGTGAAACTCTTGTAGGAACACATGACTTTCGCTTATTTACAACACTTGAAGCAGCAAAACTTTATGACACAGTTATTGAAATCGATCGGGCTGAGTTTACTTTCGCTGAAGGTTTACTTGAGATCCGGATCACTGCGAAAAGATTTCTTCACAAGATGATTCGAATGCTGATCGGTTTAATGATAAAGTATTTTAAAAATAAAATAGAACATCAACAGTTGATTAAACTGTTGAAAGGAGTTCAGGACCAGGAAAGCAGTTTCTGCCCCGTTACTGTACCTGGAAAAGGACTGACATTAGAAAAGGTTGTACTTAAGGAGAAACATAATGAGTAAATATCTGACGAAATATCCTGATATTGTTAACTTACCAAGAAAATGGTGGGTTATTGATGCTGAAGGACTGGCACTTGGAAGACTTTCAAGTAAAATTGCTTCTGTTCTTAGAGGAAAACATAAAGAATGTTATACCCCTTTTTGGGATTGCGGTGATTTCATTGTAATAATCAATGCTGAAAAAGTAATGCTTACAGGAAACAAAATGGACCAGAAAGTTTATTATAGGCATACAGGTTACATCGGTGGTCTGAAAGAGACATCTGTAAAAAGAATGCTTGAAAATCATCCTGACAGAATTATCAAGACTGCAGTAAAAGGCATGCTTCCAAAAAATAGACTTGGAAGAAAAATGATTACAAAACTTAAAATTTATGCAGGTAATGAGCATCCACATGGTGCACAGGCTCCAGCAGTTATGGAATTATAAAATTAGCGGAGGAATAAAGATGTCAAAGGAATATTACCTGGGTACCGGAAGAAGAAAGACTTCAGTAGCTAGAGTTCGTTTAAGTAGTGGAAAAGGAATTTTTATTGTTAATAATCGTACAGTTGATGAATACTTTCCAAGAACTGTTCTTGTTAAGTATCTTAAAACACCACTTGTTGCAACTGACACTATTGGAAATTATGATATTAATGTTTCTGTAAATGGTGGAGGATTAACAGGTCAGGCTGGAGCAATCCGACTTGGAATTGCTAGAGCTTTACTTAACATAAACAGAGAATTAAGACCAGTTCTTAAAAGAGAAGGCTTTCTTACAAGAGATGCTAGAAAAGTTGAAAGAAAAAAATACGGTTTGAAAAAAGCCAGAAGAGCACCACAGTTTTCAAAAAGATAAGTTTATTTTTATATACAAGGACTCTTTGGATTTCCAAAGAGTCCTTTTTTATTTGCTTAACCGTTTAATCCGGATTAAACAAATGAGGAATTTATTTTGAAAAATATAAGTAATGATAAAAAATCAGTTTCCATTTTTCTTCTACTTGATAATGCTGGCTTCAATCATCTTAGAAAAGACCATCCAGACGGTATTATCCGTACAATTAAAAGTTTTTCTGAAAACAACAATTTAAAGGCTTTACTTGAAATATCCAATCTGATAAATACAATTGATTCTCCAGATTCAAAAGATCGGGAATGGAAATACGCATATGATATTTTATGGAGTTCCCTTCAAAACTATAGAAATGAAGGTTTTTTAGTAAAATACATAAAACATGCTTTGAAGATTATATGTAATTTCAGAGGCAGAATATATAATAAAAAGGATTTTGATCCAGACTATTTTCTTTAATCTAATTTCACTTAGCGCAATATAGTCTTAAATGTAATGTGCAGGAGGTTGAGGCGGATGTATAAACTTCTTTGTTTTGTCTTAATAATTTCATTTTCTATTCCAGTTTTTTGCTATGATCTAAGCAACTTGATTCCTGATAATATTGAATTGTCTATTTTGAAAGACGTCGCAACAAAAGGGTTTTCAAACATTGATGGAAAAAACTTCAAATCCCCGATTTCAATATTTCCAGACATTGTCGCTACAAAAGGGCAAGTTTCAATTGAAGGTGATAAAATAGTATTCTCTAAATGCTCATTTCCTGTCGCAAATGGTACTATGACTATTAACGGAACTGGAAATATGATGTCTAAAACCTTTTATGGTAGTATGAAAATGGAAAATATGAATCTATTTGAACTTGGCTTTAACGAATCAAGTAAAAATGTCTTACGGAATCTTTTCAATTTAAGTGGAAATAATCTAAATATTTCAGGAAATGCCCTGAACATTAGTGGAAATGACTCAGAGATGAAGATTTCAGGAAACATTTCAATGCCTGAATGCCAAACCATACCATCCTGCAAAATAAATATTTCTCTGGATATGGTAAATAAAAATATGATCATTAAACTTGATAATCAACCTGACTTCCCAAAAGGTGTTGAAATCATCACTGATTCCTTGGGCAATATTCAGCTAGATAGTAGAACAATGCTCCTCTTAAGAAAAAGAGAAGCAGATAAACTTTTAAGTAATACCAAAAAAAATAAAACAGGTTCAGATTACAATGATCTATTAAGCGACACACCAAACAAAAATTCAAGCCCGGAATTAAAGCTATTCTTGATTAAAAACAACCCATTATTTAGAAATAAATTGTGAATTTCTCCATCATACAACAAAGAATTCTTCATTACATCCAATCTTTATTCCCCTGTTTTCAAATGGATTTTCACAGCATTTCAAATAAATAAAATAATCTGGATAAAACTGTCCATTATATTCATATGGAAATGACAGATTTTTAAAAAATCCACTGGATATACAACTTTTCTTTAACTGTAGTTTAGTTACACCAAAATATGTTTTTATGCAATCTATATATTTCAATAAATTTGAAGTCTCCATAAAAGATCCCATCTGATCAATATCATTAAATTGTATTTCAACTCCAAGAACAGTCATCTTCGTTCCTTTTAAATTACGATTTAAATGTAATAACTTGAAAATATATGTAATATTTCTAATATCTTCATAAAGTAGGATTCTAATCGGAATATTGTAAAGAAAGTAATTTATCTTTTCACGAAATAATTTTAGATTAAGATCATTAAATTCTTTCATCAATCTGGGAATTTTTTCTGCATACAATTCAATCAGTGATTGCATAAAAAAATCATTATCTTCAAATCCTATTCCGGGAGACTCGAGACCCATGAAATAAAGCAACTGACCGATTGCATACTTTTCAAGCGAAGCATAAGCATTTCGAGGTTTTACTGTCATAAACTGTCTGATATAATTTTTCTTGATGTCATATATAGCAGACAATTTTTTTGAACTTCTGGAAATTATTTCCCTCAGGTAATGCATGATTTGTGATTTTTCAAATCCAAGTTCATGTAGATAGAAAAATATTTCATAAAGATTTTCATTCGGAATGGATAGTTTCAATTTAAATTTCTTCTGGAAATAATTTTTTATAAGTGCACTAAAAGGAAAATCCTCAAGAGGTATATGTCCATCCCCATAACCCTCATATACAACTGCGCGCGATTTGCACTTAAACCCTTCAAGATAAACTCCAGCATCTTCGATCATTTTACTCGTAAAATTCTGAAAAACCTTAACATGAATAACTGGAAAATTGGGTTTTTCACCTTTATAAGACTTGTAATTTTTATCAACTTCGCTTTCTTTTTCATCTCCAAATGTTCCGCGAATAATATCAATTAATTTACTATTATTACATTTATCAAAAAAAGAATAGAAAAACCTTATCCGATTAGCAAGATTTTCTCCATTTACTATATAGGAAAACAAATGTATTATTTTAGACTCCAATTCTGATTGAAGCCATTTTTTACAATTCTTAGTTCTGCATAAAATAAAAATCGGTATACGATATTTAATATATTTTTTAATAATTTTTATTTGTACCTTATTCAACTCTCCCTCAATCAATAAAGCAGTCTTCTTTTTTCGTTGAACCTTTATCAATCTTAAAAATATATCTTCCACGTATTCATTAGGAGTATATTGAATCATGTGGTGTTCAACATAAGCAAATGAAGACGGAATAAAAATTTCACTACAATCCGTCTCCGGATCAGGGATTTTCAGTTTTAAATCAAATTTTTCAGGTAGAGTTTTTAAATTAAATGTTTTTAAACATTTACCTGTTACAGAAACACGTTTGATCCCATGAGCAATTTGCGGAATCGGAGAATCACAAATTATATCGCGTTTTTTCGTTGCAAACAAATCAGTTATCCCTTTAGAAAAAAATGCGATGATCTTTCCAGATGCAATTAAAATTGTGTCAAAAATTCCGGGAAGAACAATCTTATTTAACAATCTTCCAGAAAACTTCAATGCATCTTTAAGATTTTCATAAGCATCGCTGTTTGGCAATCCATGTGGAGTATGGGCTGTAACAAATATAATTTTAAAATCAATTCCTTTATCAAAAAACTTTCTGATAGCACCGCGGTACTTTACATTATATCCAGATTTACAAAGAGAAAAAAACCAGTGTATATAATTTGATGTTCTTTCAACAGTATCAGTACCATGCCCTACAATCAACGGAATACAAATTTTTTGAGGCCAGTTACTAGTTCCGATTGACTTTTCAAGATCATACATCAAATAGATCATTTTTTTCATAAACAGCAGGATTTTAAGATCTCCTATATTAGAACTATCCGTAGATATTTTAAGAGCTTTGTGGAAGATGAGCTTTTCAGAAAGAATTTCCTGAAATTTATATGAATTCGGAGTATATCTGAAAATATCTTGAAAATCATTTTCAGACATATTCTGTTTCAAATTTTGTACCAGACCGGTAAATCTGGATTTTTTGTCAAAACCTCTACCAATTTCACCACTTTGTGAAATTGTACCTCCAAAGTCTATGAAATGCAGTTGAATAGATTGGCGAATATCATCAAGTTCTTCAGCTAATTCTGATATAACAATTGGAATTTCTTCAGGTCTATTTATCAAATTGATGTTAAATGAGAAAGTCAGGGTTTTACGGTTATAAAAATATTTTTTAGTAGATAAAGGTTCAAGGTTAATTACCCTGATATTGAAATATTTATGAAATTTTTTAGGATTACTATAAAGTTTTCTGAAAACTTCATAGAAGAAAAGGCTCTCAAAACGAGCCCTTTCTTCTAGTAACTTCAGATAAATATGAGCCTTGGAGCTGATAATATTTATCTCAGTTAGATGTTTAAGGCCAGTATCTTTTAAATACTTTTCTTTTAATAGACTGTTCAAGCTTATCTTTTCAGCTTGAGTCATTAACCCCTCATCTTTTTTCCGTATTCAAACAGATTCCCATTCTGGTATATATCCATCTGGACTTTAGAAAATGGCTTACATTCAGCAACTTTGTTATCCTGCAAATCCATTATAATTCCCTTTTCAAGATCAATTTTCAGCTCACTACAGCCAATAAGATCTTTACTATTAAAATCTTTTAATTCAATCAATGGCACGCCGGCATTTATAGCATTTCTCTTGTATATAGCACCAAATGATTCACCTATAATCAATGTGACTCCCAAAGCGGTAAAACAATCAACAGCTTGCTGACGCGAAGAACCTGCACCAAAATTTTTCCCAACAACCAGTACATCACCTTTCTTTGCAGTAGAAGGAAAATCTTTCCAACCATCAAGATTTCCAAAAGCATGCTGACCCATCTTTTCAATTTCAGTAATGGCCAGAAAAGAATTATGAAAAATCATATCTGTATCTATATCATCAATATATGTACCGTTCTCTATTATATGTAATGCTCTTCCTTTTATAATCTTATCTTTCATTATAAATCCTCCTCCCCACAAATGTAGCCGGTTAATGCGGTATACGCAGCTGTTGCAGGACTTACTAGATATGTATCACCATTACCCTGTTTTCCCTTAAAATTTCTGTTTGACGTTGACAACTGTATTTCACCAGTTCCAGTCATACCAATCTGCCCTGAAGCACATCCTCCACAACCTGGATTACTAACGATTACACCAGAGTCATAAAGAATTTGAACCAGTCCTTCTTTCAACATTTCTCCATAAACCTTCATTGTTGCAGGAACTACCTTCATCATTACCCTGGGATGTACTTTTTTCCCTTTGAGTATTTCACATACTTCCTTAATATCTGTAATTCGTCCATTTGTACAGCTTCCAACAAATACACTATCTACAAGAATTTTTTTGGCTGCAATTTCACTAACTTCAAAAACATTATCAGGTTTTGGCGGACAGGCAATCAGTGGTTTTATATTACTGATATCAAATTCAAAAGTTTCAATATATTCCGCATCATCATCAGCAGAAAAAAGCTTTTTATTTTCTGCTTTTACAAATTTAAAATAACCGTCCAGTATAGTATCAGGCTTAAGAAAAAGGATTATTGCGCCCATTTCAGTTCCCATGCTGCCAACTGTAATTCTTTGATCAATATTTAACTTGGCTATTGCATCGCCATAAATTTCAACAGCTTTTCCAAGAGCCCCTTTTGACCCCAACTTGCCGATAAGAAAAAGAATAAGATCCTTTGCACCAACATTATCAGGAAGATCACCCTTTAGGTTAATTTTCATAGTTGGTGGCACTTCAAACCAGTTAACGCCGGTTTTAAAAGAAAAAGCTATATCCTGATCACCCATTCCCTGTCCAAAAGCACCCACGGCACCAAGAATATTCAAATGTGAATCCGTTCCAATAAAAGTACAGTTAGGATAAGCATGGCCTTCTTCAATTGCAACATGTGAACCAATCCCTGCATTTACATCATAAACACTGATGTTTTTTTCACGTGCATATTGTCTGCAAATATGTTGATTATTAGCATATGGAATAGTCTTTGCTGGAACAACACAATCAAAAGTAAATAACGTTTTTGACACATCCTGAACCGAATCATCGTCAAAATACTTTGACATATTTTTTACGACATTCGCCCCACCAAAATCCCTGGCAGTTCTTTTGTCAATATCAATCCAGATAATCTCACCGCTTTTAACATCAATATCATCAACGCAGTGTTCCTGAAGAATTTTTTCAATTATAGTTTTACCCAAAATATTTTCCTCCAATCGATTTATAATATTTTTATCCAGAATTAAAAATCTTGATAATATAACATTATACACAAATGTTTTATTATTTTCACTATGAAATAAATAATTATTAATAGCTGACGATAACGCCTGTGAAAAGATGCTCAATGGCAATTTTCATATGTCTTTGGAGATCAATTTTCATGAAACTGTATTCCTGCTTTTCAAATACTTTTTCCTGAATTTCAGAAAGGTTTGTCATCGAGAATAAGCCAATTGATATAGCGAGTTGCAGACGTAAAAATTCCAGAACTTTTTCTATAGTCAACATAGGGAAAAAAAGAATTATTTTTTTAGATATTATTCTCAACTCTGCCCTGAATTTTTCTTTAAATAAAAGCAGCCTGTCTAGACTGGAATTTTTTTCAATATGAGTAAACAGGATTGATATTAAATTATTTAATCTTTTATGCTTAAGCAATGTTTCGGTCCAGACTTTAGCAAAACTATTGATCGAAAACTCTTCATATGAATCAAAAACCTGGATAAGATCAAGTCTCCATTCAGTTAAATCATGTTTTATAAATTCAAGAAAAATATCTTCTTTTGAACCAAAGTATTTATAAAGATTCGAGCGGGTAAAATTCGCCTCTTTAGCAATCATGGTAAAAGTTATTTTATGAAAATCTTTTTTTTCATAAAGACTGGCTGCTGCATTCACTATTTCAGCAATTCTTTGTTCTTTCTGATCCTTATTTCTAGCTCTTTCCCACGCCATATCAAAACGCTCCCGCAAAAAGAAATAATACTCAACCCGTTATCAGGGGTCCGAGACACTGCGTCTTTCATTATATCATATTTTGAGACGTCGCGTCTTGTATTTAAAAGTTCTATTTTGCGTATTGATCAACCATACCCAAAAATTGTGCTTTTGGTACGTAGCCCGTCAACTGCTTAACATTCCTTCCGTTTCTATCAAATATATAAGTCTGCGGAATCCCACCACCACTGTACCCAGGAACTTGACTATATTCAGAAGAACTTGTCAGATATGCAAATACAAACTTATTAGAACAACGAGTAGTGAATTCCTGTGTCTGAAGAGTTTCGGATTTTAATTTCTGGCAATAACTGCACCAACTTGCAGATAATACAACCACGAGTGGTCTTTTTAATCTAATTGCTTCTGCTTTTGCACTGTTAAAATCAGTATAACGAGTAGAACCTACTGTACCACCAGTTGAATTTGTATTTACTGATGTGTTACTAATTGAAGTTCCTGAAGTAGTGCTTCCTGGCGGAGTGCTTGAACAGAATACCTGAGTGCAGTAATGATTTCTACCTTTATAATGACCAACTCCAATATATTTATATCCTCTCGAAAGAATATTTCGTTTATGTCCCGAACTATTCATCCACACCCTCATCATAGATTCCGGAGTACTGTAACCCATAATAATATTTTCACCAAGGCCAATATTTATTCCAGCTTTTCTGGCTCTACCTGATGCACTCAATCCATCAGGATTAGTATGGGAAAAAAAACGTCGATCATTCATATCCTTACTGTGATCTCTTGCAACATCCGAAATCGAAGCAGCTAGTTTTAATTGCGACACACCTGCCCGAGTTCTTTCTTTATTCACTATATCGAAAATTGTTTTTTCAAAACTTGATATTCCAGGTACTGCGCCTGTTGATCCAGTATTCGAACCATTCTGAGTCTGAGTGACTGATGCTTTGTTATTTACTACTACTACATCATAAGCGGTACCATCAGAAAATCTTATATTCAGAATCTGTCCATCATTGTAATTTAATTTCTGTACTTCTGTCCCTTTTGTAATATTAAGATATTGTGAACCCGTTACAGGTACAACTTTTTGAATAATCAAACCATTCTGATTGTACAATGTTTTTTTAACTGAGCTTGTATTTCCAGCAGTTCCCGTATTTCCACCTGTTGAAACCTGACCATACAGCACTTCATTGACCCAGGCATTTCCAAAAACCCTTACAGCAAATTTACGAACAGGATCTGCATCCGCGCTGTTTTTTATATTTCCATAATATGTCACAGCATCCTGCCATACAAAAGGATTAAGTTGAATTCCAACTCTGAATGTATCCATAGCAACTTTTCCATGCCAGGCAATGAATTCGAGCAGTTGTTTTTCCTTTTGAAAATATGCTGGATCACCTTTTTCAACAGCCATTGCTAAAGCGATAGAATAAATAGTAAATTCAAGAGGGCCATACATATCATCTGATCTGGAAGAAGAAGAATACTTTCCTTTATTTACAAGTTCGATTCCAACCTTTGCACCATTGGTATATGCTACCCATTCATCAAGTATATAAGTAGGCGTATCGTCCCAGGCATTCATTCCATTAATATAAAGGTTAAATCTATTTCCTCTTAAACTTCGAGGAATATACTGTCCTACTGAAGATTTCCTTATTTTTAAAGGTTCCTTAATAGCTACTCCTCGATTACTAAGTACATAAAGGCCCTGCTTTCTTGATGACGGAACATTCACAATAACTTTTAAAACATTATTTCTTATATCTGAATTGATTCCATGAGTAGTCTCATGTCCCCATGTTATCTTGGAATTTGCTCGATATTGCGTACCATGCGATGGTTCAATATGTGATTCAATGTCAGTCAATACCGAACCCCAGGTTCCCGGATCAGTCACATTTTTTCTCGGTGGGTAATTAAAAAATGTACAATTGTTTCCAAACTTCCAGTTCTGGCTGCCTGTAATTCCCGTATTACCTGTCCCAGTATTGATTGTTCCAGGATTATTTCCAGGTATAGAAGTACCTGGAATGGTTGTACCCGGAATTGTTCCACCAGGAATATTGTTACCAGGAAGATTTCCTGGATTAGTTATACCAGTATTTCCCCCCCAGATATTCCCACCAGGGTTACTACCAGTATTCCAACCACCAGGATTGGTGCCACCAGTATTTCCACCGCCAGTGTTGCCACCGCCCCAGTTACCAGTGTTTCCGCCGCCCCAGTTGCCTCCACCAGTGTTTCCGCCGCCCCAGTTGCCTCCGCCCCAATTGCCACCTCCACCAAAAATCTGTGCGAATTTGCTTAATATGGCTTTTATAATTCCGAAAAATCTCATTCTATAGACTGGAGCGCTAAATTTTCCCCTTCTAAAACTTGGCTGTGAAAAACTTTCATATACAGTCTGACTTTTAGGATATGACTTTTTCCCACCTATTTTGATTTGGACATCTCTATTGATCTGCTCATCAACCCATTTTGTTAAAACCTGATCCGGTATCCATCTATTCCAATCATTATCTTGTTTAGTTTTGTAATAGAAACTATTATTAATAAACCATATTTTGTATTTTTGACCCGAAAACTCATAGTCATACACATGATTTTCCTTGTACAAAAGTATTTTTCTGTTTTGAGTCCCTTCACCAACCACAACAAGTCCGGAATGATTCCATTTTATTTTAAATGGAGCATTAGGAGTTATTTTTACACAATAAAGTATTGAAATACTGAGGCAGAAAGAAAACACTATTAACAAGGCAATTTTTTTTATCACATTTTTCTCCCAAGATATTGATTTAGATTACTATCTGAGTTGAGTGACTATTTGAAATTCAGATGTGATGATATCTTTGACAATAATTTTTTCAAAAAACGTAGGCATACCCATCGGGTACGTCGAGGCTTCTTGAAAAAATTAGTGGCAAAAAGATTAGTGCAGATGTTTTCAAATAATCGCTCACCTCAGGTACTAATATAATTTTGGTTTATAAACTTTGTTTTTGTCAAGTTGCGTCAAGTTTTATTTTTGATTTTTATAAAAAGAAAAGAAGACCTCGCGCAAAGAACGCTGAGAATGCAGAGAAAAGACACAAAATAATTAATTGTAGAGACATGTTCCTCAGACTGTGCCGCAATTAAAAAATATAAAATTTTACGATGAAGAAACACGGTGGCAACAAAACATGATTATACTGTCATACAGCGATATTAGACTATCAATACAGCTGGGATCGCATGAAACTTTTGTGAACTTGAAATTCAATATGCCCTGTGAAACGCCATGACCAATTCTACTTTATCCCTATTTTGCGTGTGTGTTGATCATATCCATATATCCCTGATGACCAGCATAACCCATTTCTTCTTTTATTCTTGTACCAACCGGTTTGAATACCCATGTACAAGGAATGCTTCCACCCGTATATCCCGGAACCTTACTCTTCTCACTATTAGCAGCATCCAGCAGATAACAAAAAACAAACTGCTTACCACACAGGCTTATAAAATCATTACTTTCAAGAGTCGTACGCTTTAAATCCATACATGGTCCACACCACGTAGCAGAGAAAACTACAACAAGCGGAAGATTGTTCGATTGTGCAGCTTGAGCAGCAGCGTCATAAGTCACATATTTAGCTTGAATATTACCGCCAGTATTACTCTGTGTGGTTTCAGCTACTGTAGCATTTGTACCTGTAATTGTTATATCATATGAAGTTTTATCTGTAAAAGTAATACTAAACTTCTTTCCTTCATTATATTGCTTCTGTTGACATTCAGTTCCCTTGCATAATTTAGCATAATATGTTCCATCAGCTCTTATACATTTTGAAACAATCATTCCGCCAGAGTTGTATAGTTCTGTACACGTTTCTCCAGTTGTTCCACCATTACTGTTCGTAGTGTCAACCACTGTAGTTTGCAATACATTTATTATGACATCATAGGAACTCTTATCAGAAAAAGATATCGAAAACTTCTGATTATCTGTATAATTATTCTGCTGACATTCAGTTCCTTTACAAAGTTTTACATAAGAGGAACCATCTGCTTTTGTACATTTCTGGATTATTAGACCTCCTGAATTGTAAAGCTCAGTGCAAGTCTCACCAGTAATAGTTCCAGTACCGCTTGTCAACAAATTAACTACTGCTGTATTTCCAGTGATTTTAATATCATAAGAACTTCCATCAGAAAAAGATTTATTGAATTTCCCGCCTTCAGTATAGATATGTTTATGACATTCTGAACCTTTACAGACTTTAGCATATGGTTTTTTCCCAGGATCAGTACACTTTTGCACAACAAGTCCACCAGAATTGTATACTTCTATACATGTAGCTCCAATAGTATTCCCACCTGTGCTCGTGTTTCCGCCAGTGTTTGTATTCCCACCTGTATTCGTGTTTCCACCAGTGTTACTTCCACCGGAATTCCCTCCACCTGTTATCGGCGAGTTAGGTTTAATCCAATGTGGTATTAAACCTGTTTTTTTAACCGTTTCAAATACAAATTTCATGTTTTTAATATCAGCCCAGTTAAATTTTCCATCTCTGTTTGTATCATAAATATTATTGTAAGCCCTTGTGCCAAGATAGTTTGATAAAAGAATATAGTCCATTTTATCAATGACTCCATTTTCGTCTACATCACCTATCATTCCTTTAAAAGGGACTCCGGCACGAAATACAATCCTTCCTCTTGGATTACTATTTATTTTTGTGATTTTCCTTATGGCATTACTACTGGTTTTGTTATTCTGTACATTTTTGCCAATGGCATCAGAAAAGTTTATTCCTGGAATATTTAATGAAAAAACTCCATTTGACAGATTTGGAGAAGATATCTCAAAAGCATGAAGACTCATAACAGTAAAAATAAATAATAGTATAAAATACAACAATTTTCTCTTAAACATAAAAACCTCCAACAGATTTAAAATTATATATACATTTTATTATTTAGTAATCTTTACCTTTTTGTCAACTTGCAAATTTTCATTTTCATTATATAATAGAAAAAATGAAAATGTAGAGGATATATTAATGAAAGAAGTATTCATAACTCGGATAATACCTGAAGCAGGTATCAAATTATTGGAATCAGCTGGTATAAAAACAGTTGTTAATTACAGAGATTCAAGCCTGAATCAACAAGAAATAATCGAACAGTCTGAAAATGCAGACGCCATATTGTGCCTGTTATCAGATAAATTTGACAGCACCCTTATATCTGGTCTCAAAAAAGTAAAAGTTATCGCCAATTACGCTGTAGGGTACAATAACATTGATGTTGAATGCTGCATGGAAAATAATATTTATGTTACAAATACTCCTGGGGTTTTGACTGATACTACAGCTGATCTTGGATTTGCATTATTAATGGCAACTGCAAGAAAAATTCCTCAAGCTCATTTGTACACTAAATCAGGAAAATTTAATGGATGGGGCGCAGAATTAATGTTAGGACATGATATTCATGGAAAAAAACTCGGCATTGTTGGTCTTGGAAGAATTGGGCAGGCAATCGCCAAGAGGGCGAATGGTTTTGATATGGATATCAGTTATTATTCGAGAACCAGGAAATCGGAGCTGGAATCTGAGAAAGGCTACAAATTCAAAACGCTTCAGGCTCTGGCCAAAGAATCAGATTTCATCATCCTATGCTGTTCTTTAACTGATGAAACTCATCATTTGATAAATGAAGATATCCTGGCACTGATGAAATCAAGTGCATACATAATAAATCTTTCTCGAGGACAGGTTATTAATGAAAAGCATCTTATTGATTTTTTATCTTCAGGAAAAATTGCAGGGGCTGGACTTGATGTTTATGAACACGAACCTAACTTCAGTCCAAAGCTTACCAAACTCGAAAATATTGTATTACTTCCTCATATTGGATCAGCCAGTATCGAAACCAGGAACATTATGGCTGAGCTTGCAGCCAGGAATATAATTGATGTTCTGGTAGACGAAAAAATTCCTCGTTCAAACGTATATTAAATGCAACGTTTTCAATTCTTTGAAAAATACTTGACAAAGATATTGATTTTTTCGTATCAGTAAAATATAATTTGTCAAAT
>DAOVTB010000147.1 GCA_030633305.1 Candidatus Muiribacteriota bacterium | reverse complement strand
TTATCATCTATCATCGGTATTTTTAAATTATCTTTCTTTCTCATTCTGTTAGTTTCTTTGAAAAACTTTTTTAATTCAGCAAGTTTTTTCTCGGAAAGAATGTTGGGGAAAAAGAATTTATAGACTTCAGATGATGCTTGGCCAGTATAATAGTTAAATGGGTTGGCCAACATAAATCGTACAAATGGGTGATATTGTTCTTCTTGTGAAAAATAATCAATTTGATAGTATCTTATAAGTGTAATCGACTGAAGTATGATGATAAAAATGAATAGCTTTTTTTTACTGCATTTAAAAAAGAATTCATCGGATTGATTAAATCTAGTTCTGAATGATTGTGAAAAAAAATAGAAAATTATGAAAATATCAGGAATAAAATAAATTAGATAATCCAATTTAAGGCTATCCAATACGGAACCCTTGATTTCGAACAACTGGTCTGCAATAGTAAACATCTCAATTGTAATTGGAAAATTAAAAAATTTAAAGAAAAGAGAATTAGCCAGAAGTAGGCCGGAAAAACTTAATGTTATCAATATCAATAGAGCATTTCTAAAGCGTTTGTTTTTAATAAAATCAAGTATTAAAACGATTAGTAATCCAGTCGCTAAGGAATTAGTCATGAAACCGATTTCAATGGATATTTTTATATCAGCAAAATAAGTCCAGAATGCTAAAAGCTTGATAAATATAGTGAGACAAAATAAAGTTTTCATAATTTTTTGTAAAACATGGCTTCTTTATTAGAAAGTTCAGATCTTTCCGTTTTACCGAGTCCATTTTTGAAAAAAGCAAATATTCCAAAAATAGAAGTGATAAGGTTTTTTAAGAAATTGCGTCGATCCATAAATTTACCAGACTCCCTTTACTTTAGATTTACAAAAGTTACATTTTCCATTAGTAAGATTATTTTTTAGTATTGTATAACCAAATCTCTCGATTACGGCTTTTCCACATGATGGGCAGTATGTAAAACCTTCTTTCATGACCCTGAGATTTCCAGCATAAACATGTTTCAATCCAGTTTCAAGAGCAATTTTCCTGGCATTTAGAATAGTTTCAGGAGGAGTAGGAGGAAGGTTTTTTAGTTTATACATGGGATGAAATCTGGAAAAATGAATCGGGGTTTGATTTCCAGTATTTTTGATAATCCATTCACACATTTTTTTTATTGTCTTCATGTCATCATTAAGAGTGGGGATTATCAAATTTGTGATTTCAACCAGAGTATTGTTTTCTGCCATATATTTGATAGTATCGAGCACAGGTTTGAGGGTTCCGGAACAATAGTTTTTATAAAAATCATTCGAAAACCCTTTCAAATCAATATTTGCGGCATCAATATATGGAGTAAGTTTCTTGAGTGGTTCCATATTTATGTAACCTGAAGTTACATATACATTTTTTAGTCCTTTTGATTTTGCAATGATTGCAGTATCTAACATATATTCGTAGAATACAGTTGGTTCGGTATAAGTATATGCAATAGATTTACATCCTTTTTTTATAGCCTGTTGTACGACTGCTTCAGGTGGAAGATTATAACTTCCTGCTTCTTCGGGAAGACACTGAGAAATAGTCCAGTTCTGGCAGCACAGGCATTTTAAGCAGCAGCCCGTGGTTGCTATAGAGAAAGAAAGACTTCCTGGCATCATGTGGTAGATTGGTTTTTTTTCAATAGGATCAATATTTACAGCACATGCTTTTCCATAAGTAAGCAGAACCAGTTTTTTTCCATTATTATACCTGATACCGCATATCCCTCTTTTTCCAGGAGATATCTTACAGTAATTTGGACATATCTGACATTGAAAACTTTTACTCATATGACTATTTTACCACAGAGAAACGAAGAAAGAAGAAAA
The DNA here is from genome assembly GCA_030633305.1 of Candidatus Muiribacteriota bacterium. Taxonomy (GTDB): domain Bacteria; phylum Muiribacteriota; class DAOVTB01; order DAOVTB01; family DAOVTB01; genus DAOVTB01. The sequence continues at coordinate 10,098 of DAOVTB010000147.1, read as the reverse complement.
AAGTTAATACTAGCTAGGGTCAGAAGGACTTTTGTTTAGCTCGATGAACGAGCTGAATGAAATGTGCCCTGACCCTGTTAGATAAATACTATGTATGCCTATCAATTTTGAAAAATTGTTTGGGCAATCCCTCAGGCTGTGAGTGATTAAAGTATTGTATTGTGAAATAGTCTACTATAATTATTACTAAGTTCAATTTATTAATTTGTTTTGACGATATAGTGATTATGGGGAATAATAATTTATTTAAAAATGTATCTAGGACGCTATTGTTACTAATAATTACTTTCAGCATAATCAGCTTACAGGGTTGTTTCGTAATGGATTGGATATTTGGAGTAAATTTGAAAGCCCCAGAGATTGTTGATGACGATTGCTGCGATAAAGCATCAAAACCTGATGTTTATAGATGTAACGAATGTAATTTGATTTTTCCAGAACTAACGTTTCTGGTGAAACATGTGGAATTGGAACATTCTAAAACGGAAATTTAAAAATAATGTTCTGGCCATGGTGGAAAGAATTTTCCCGAAAAAGAATATTAAAAAAACCTTTTCCAGAAAATTTTGATACAAATATCCAGGCATTACATTTTTATTCAAGACTTTCCGTAAGTGAAAAGAAGAATCTCAGAGCGATAACTAAAGTCATATTTTATGAGAAAAACTGGGAAGGTTGCGGTGGATTTAAAATTACTGATGAGGTTAAAACCCTTATTTCTGCACAAGCTGCTAGAGTAATTCTAAATATCAAGCATGATTATTATTCCAGAGCCATGTCTATTCTTGTCTATCCTGACAGGTTTATCATACCACAGGTGAAAAGAAGTCCTTTAGGACATGGAGTAATACAAAAAGAAAAAGTAGTAGCGCATGGTCAGGCATTTTTCAGAGGCCCCGTTATTTTATCATGGAGTTCAATTCTTGAGGATATGAATAATCCGTTTCGTGGTCGGAATGTAGTTATTCATGAGTTTGCTCATAAACTTGATATGCTTGCAGACAGCGTTGATGGAACCCCACTACTTTCAAGCCGGAAACAATATAAGTCCTGGGTAAAGATCATGACTGATGAATATCAGAAACTTGTATGGAAATATCAAACTGGAACTTCTGATTTGATAGATTTCTACGGAGCAACCAATCCAGCTGAATTTTTTTCAGTTACTTCTGAATACTATTTCATGGTTCCTCATCTTTTAAAAATGGCACATCCTGAGCTGTTTCATCTTTTAGCTTCTTATTATGATCCAAAAAAATAGTATTATTTTTTTACTTCTAAAATAATTAACCGATTGTAGATATTTTTTTTGTTTTCTTTGTGCCTTAGTGTCTTTGTGAGATTTCATCTTCATTATTTAAACTTGACGGAAAAATTAAAAAATAGTTATTTTAAAATATGTCGCTTTTTTAAGACAGTTGTTGGTATAATGAATTCCTGATGAAGAAAAAGATGATTATATTAACTGTTTTTACTGTATTATTCATGGTTTTGTTATATTCTAATGCAACTGTTGGGCTGTACGAGTTTCTGCATAAAACTGAATTTCCTGTGATGGCATCCAAAGTTGAAAGAAAATATAAAAATATTGTAAGTCTGTTCAAGAATGTACCAGATAATTTTCCGATTATAAAAACCGTTGAGAAATTTGAATATTTAGACTCTAAAGATGGAAAAAGTCTGATTGCTGAGATCTTTGATATCTCTCTTGGAAATGCAAAGAAGCTAAAAAATCTGGTTTCTGATAACTATGTTTATTTTGAAAAGCTTACAATAATCGAATTACAGAAGATTCAAAGTTTTCTTGTAGTCATGTTGAAAAAGAATATTAAAGATGGGAAGTATATAAAATTTTTTAAAACTTATCTGAAAGTGACTAGATTTATTCAGGAACTTTCGTATGGAGACTCTCTTGGAAATTATCTTCCTTTTCTTATCTTTTCCCTTAAAATTGAAAATGATATCCATGATTTTATGTTGGACGCCATTTCCAGAGACAGGATAAAGCCTAGTAATTATAGATTATTATCAAAGTTTTTTATGCGTTTTAACCAGTTGTTTCAGAAATTTCCAGAAGCGATAAAAAAAGATTCAGCTTTTTTCATCGCTGGTTTAGCTGAATATAGAAAGACATCAAGAATTGGTGCGACAATTCAAGGTATTTTAGGACGTGTAAAAAAACAGGATGTAATTGATTACTATTTCAGGATTTCCAATATTTCTGAGAAACAATCATATAATTCAGCCTTTGATCAACTCAGGAAATTGAGGGATGAAATGAAACATTCTAGTAATCTTTTTCTTCAACGTGCTTCAGGACAGCCGTTTGAACAAATCTATAAACTTGAAAAAATCGTATCTCTCAAACGTCGATTTATATATTTATCAGCTTGTTTAAAACAGTATAAGAATAAAAATGGTGAATATCCCGAAAAAATATCTGATGTAAAACCAGAGGAAACACTGTTAAAAGATCCATTTTCTCTGGCTGAAACATTACAATACAAAATAACTGGTACGACTTTTTTAATTCATTCATCCGGATTTGACAGTAATGATGATAAAGGTGATCAGAAAAAGGATCTCAGTACATTTAATTACAAAATATTAAAAAGAGAAACTAAAGATTTAAATAAAAAGAGAGCTGGGTAGCATTTATGGAAATGGATAAATACTTGTTTGTGCCGTCAAAAATGGATTATGTAAAAGGGAAAAGGCCAGAAAAAAACACATTGTGTTTTAAAGGAAAAACTGAGTAATGGGTAAAATATTGACTGAAAAGTATACCATTTTGCTAATTGAGGATGAAGATAGTTTAAGGAAAGGAATTAAAAAATTCCTTCAGAGTAGAGGATACATAGTTAATTATGCAGGAAGTGGTGAACAGGCATTGTTACTTTTTGAAAAATTTTCTTATGATCTTGTGATCTCTGATATTCAGCTGCCTGGTATTTCCGGTATGGAAGTTCTCAATGCAGCAATGTCGAAATATCCTGAATTGGTTTTTATAATGATGACCGCTTTTTCAACTATTAAAAGTGCTATTGATGCAATAAAGATGGGAGCGTACTATTTTTTACCTAAACCTTTTGAATACGATGAACTGGATGTTATTGTAGGGCGTGCAATAAAAGAATTGACGATGATAAAGAAAGATTCGTATATTACGCAGGTAAAACTCAATAGATATCAATTCAGTAAAATTATAGGTGATTCACCTGTTATGTATAAGATCTTTGAATTAATGGAGAGGGTTGCTAATACGGATACAACAGTATTGATACAGGGAGCCAGTGGAACGGGGAAGGAACTCGTTGCAAAAGCAATACATTACAATTCAGAACGGCGTAATAATATTTTTATTGCTATAAACTGTGCAACTCTTAGCGAAGAATTGCTTTCCAGTGAATTGTTCGGTTATGAAAAAGGTGCTTTCACTGGAGCTGAAAAGCAAAAGAAAGGACTTTTTGAGGTTGCTGACGGAGGCACACTTTTTCTAGATGAAATCAGTGAGATTCCGCCGAGTATGCAGGTAAAATTACTTAGAGTACTTCAAGAAGGTGAATTTATTCCAGTCGGTGGAACAAGTGTTGTTAAAACCGATGTCAGGATAATTGCTGCAACAAACAGGGATCTCAAAAAAATGACATCAGATGGGTCAGTGCGACAGGACTTTTACTACAGACTTATGGTAATGCCAATTGTACTTCCTGATTTGAAAGATCGCGAAGGTGATATTATAAAATTGGCGGAACATTTCCTCATGATTTATTCTGATAAACTCAAAAAGAAAATAGGAAATATTGATGAAAAGGCAAAAGAAAAATTGATAAAATATAACTGGCCCGGTAATGTACGTGAACTTGAAAATGTAATAGAACGAGCGATTATACTTGAAGATTCAAATGTGATCACAATAGCAAATCTTATAGGTCTTGATTCAAATGACAATAGTATGTCGGATTTTTCTTCCGGCAAACAATCTATTGATTATTTGATGTTACTGGATTATAAACAGGCTGTGTCTGAATTTAAAAAAGTATATTTGACAAACCGGATTGAAATGAATGGTGGAAATATCCAGAAAAGTGCAAAAGAACTTGGAATTCACAGGAGTACATTATATTCACTATTAAAATAGTGTCGAAAAAACTAGACAATGTTTTTGAAAAGTAGAAATACTTATACATTGAAATACATATATTCTCTATTAAACCTGAAAATTATTGGCATAAAAATTGCATGTGGATATTGAGGTAGTTTTATGGTTAAAGATAAGGATCTTAGATTGAGGGATGAAGAATTCGATGAATATAAACCTCTTTTTATGGAAGAAATATTCATAGTCAATTTATATGGAACAGATGAAGAAATCGAACTTTTCTATAAATTACTTCAAAAATCAGATGATATTGATAATCAAGTTATCATGGTCAATCTGATAGAAAATATAAAGCGGAAATATCTTACTAAGATGAACTGGTTGTGTTGCGAAGGGTGTCAACATTTTTCGATTTGTAGAATTAACTGGTATAGAGGAGAAAAAAAATTAGAGCGGAATTGTTGTTCTTTATGTAATAATTATAAACAATGCCGGGAAAAATTCAAAATTGATAAAAATCAGAATCACGGACCTAAACATAGTCATAGTTGAAGCAGTAGTTGTAGCAGTAAATGTAATATTTGGTTGAAATAACGTTTGAAGAAGGGAATGGTAGATGCAAAAAAAAGATATTGAAGTTGGGTATTATCGAGTAAATAATCTTCTAGATGTAAATGCAAAAGAATTGGTGCCAATGTTTCATGATAAAAATGGTGCAATGGTATACAGGAATGATGAAGAGTGTCTGATTTTCAGTTTTGCAGAATCTGATGTTGATTCCAAGCATTATGTTTGTGAAATTGAAATTAATAATGTAGTAGTTAACCTTTTGATACCTGAAAAAAAAACTTGTTTCAAGATACTTGTTTTAGACGATGAAGAAATTCATGTTACGAATGTAATTGCTGATTTGAATGCAGAATATCTCCATCGACTCCAACTCGTTAAAATGAATCTTCCGATTTATCTCGAATTTTATATTTATTCCGGTATGAAAATTTTTCCAAAAGCACAGGGTAGTCTTATAGGCACGAATATATATCAATAGTTGAAAATAGATCATTCATTGTATATAATATGTAAATGATGAAAAAAATGGTTTATACAATTCTATTTATTTTGGTATTTTCAGTTGGGTTACAGTCGGCACAGGGCGAAAGATATCTTATTCCCAAAAATCAGATATTACACGGCCAGTTTAAAAGAGCTTTTAAAATACTATTAAACTATAACGAGTTCAATAGTATTTACAATAACAAACAACTGGTCAAAAATTATGATTATTACATCTTACTTCTGATAGCTTCTTATAGAAGCGACGAACTGGATATAACTCAGAAGGTACTTAATGGTTTGAAGAAGATGTTTTCAGATGACGTTGATCTAAACTATATACAGGGACAGGTTTTGTTGAAACAGGGTCATCCAGGGAAAGCCTTGAATTTTTTCAAATTAACTTTATCGTTGAATCCAACATATAAATATGCGCATTATGGTCAGATAGAATCTTATCTGTCTCTTAAAGATTACAGGAAAGCGCTTGCGATTTGTAATTATTGTATTGAAGTGATTGATCGCGAAGATCCGCAGATTTATTTTCTGAAGGCTCGTTCATTTGAAGGATTACATAAATGGAAATCTGCATTTAGGAATATGCAGATAGTCATAAATAATTCTGAAATGCATGGTTACATGTATAAAAAACGTGATTTTTTTGAAAACTTTTATCATAAGATCAAATAATGAAAAACAAAATTTTTACTTTGCTGCTGGTCTTTTTTTTGACTTCTATTATTTATTCACAGAACATAAAAATTGAATTTGAAAGTGACTTATTAGAACAATTTGGGACGCGTATAAGTGGTTATTCTAAGAAGCTTTCAAAGATTGAATTACTATTGTCTGATAGTTTTAATAAAGTTTGTGGTAGAATTTTATTTTTATCTAAAATCAAACTTCCTTCTAATGTTAATTCCTTCCGTTTTTTTAACCTCAATGATAAAGAATATTTCTTTTCGAATAAGTTTGAAGATAAATCAATTGAAAATATTAAAAAACAATTGAACGAGAAAAAAAGCATTAAAGTAAATTTATCTGGAAAAAAAATTAAATTTCATGGAAGTGTTGATGACTCCTTTGCTCAGCTTTTTATGTTCAGTCCGATTAAAAAAATTGTTTCAAATGTAAATATAGTAATGAAGAGGTTTAATACTGTTTTTGATTTATCGATTGATCCAGAAATATTATCAAGTTTATTGATCCCGTTTTTGAAACTGTCCAATAATGGATCAATTGATTTTTTTGATGGTCGAATTGCGTTTTTATCTGATTTAATGCCTGATATTAGAAATTCGGATTTCTTGATGATGTTTGGATTGAATCGTAGAAAACAGAAATTAAAGGAAATTGTATCGCAAATGTTAAAATTGTTGCATCCTACATATGCTACAGAAGAGAAATATGTAAGAAAGTTTATCCTATTTGATAAAACCATATATTTTACAGTAACACCCGACAGATTTTTTTTGCTTTCAACAGATAAATCTTTTCTTTATAAGTCAGAACATAAAGTAGAAAGGATGCAGAAAATATTTAAATCTCCAGATAATGCTGTATTGAGACTTAGTTTGAAATCAGAAGGTATTAATCGGCTTGTTTATTATCTGTTGAAAGTGATTGATTCTGAAAACCTTGAGATTGTTAATCAGGTGATTCCGCTTTATTTTCAAACACAATCAGGAAATCCAACTAAGATTTCAGATTTGCACAAATATGGTGTTTTGCATTCTAAGCCGTTTTTTTTTCTTTTGGATAAAATTGTATTTAACAATCATTCCAGAAAATTTGAAATTAAGAAGTTAAAAAATATTTTAAACTTTTATGAAGGTTTTGGCTTGAAAGAAGGAACTTTTTTGCTTAAACTTTATAGATCCGATACCGGACTGGGGTTTAATGTAGAATTTACTCCAAATGAAATCTTGAGTAATAGTTTTAAGGGAATTAGATAATGATTAAAAAGAATGTTGTTTTAATAATATTCCTGTTTTTTCTTTATAGTCCTATCTTTTCAGCAGAAGATAAATTTCATGATTTTTTTAAACACAAAGAAATTGACTCTGTGTTCACTTTTATAAAAAACAGAATTAAACCGTCCCCGCATTTTGGCATTAAATATTCACCTTCAAAGGTTTTTTGGAATGATTCTGGAAATTATCTCGAAAAACTTAATCTCCTTGGATCTGTTTTTAAGAAGAGGAATATAATATTCAGATGGAGACGTCTTATTCTTACTGATGAAGTTTTAAGAAATCGATTTAATGCAAAATATTCTGGATTAACTGATGAGTATTTTATTTTAGAAATAAAGCATGATGGGAAGTGGAAACCAGTTGATCTGTTTTTTTCAGATGATTTTTTTGAGTTCAAATATTATGGAAAAAAAGATAAATATTTTTTTCGCCTTCCGCCAAAATACTATTGGCATGTTGAGACAAAGATATTTTTGACTTCTCAGAGATATTTCAAGGATCTTTTGAATTTAAAAGAAACACATCCTGAACAGATAACGATCTATGCCAGAAGAAAGAAAATAATTGATTCGATGGAAGATTATTGTAAAGCATCTTTTATTAAAAATGATATTTTTAAAGGTAAAATGCTGGTCAGTGTGTGTACAGAAGAAAAATCTGAAGTCCTTGAAATTGATCATTATTATAAAAAGAAACCATTTCGCGAAGTACAGGCTGTTGAATTACAGAAGATTAACTTTGAATTGAAAATATTTGAACCTGAAGGTGCAGGTAAACCTGTAGCTGGTTCACAAGAAAAAAAGTATATTTTAAGTGATGAGATCAAAAGAAATAATTCTTATACGTTTTTCTATGTTTCTGAATTAAGTGAAACTGGATGTCTTAATGATGACAGCGCTTTTGTAAAAATATTTGAAAAATTGAAAATTCTTGGTTTCCTCAGGAATCTTGAGTCTTCAGTTCATGATATAAAATTGATTATAAATAGAATACATTCTCTTTCAATTCCCCTTATAAAAAGGTGGGTGATCCCGTTTTTTGAAAGCTATCAGCAATTCCAGAAGAAAATTTTTCGATTTTTGCCAGTAGTGGTTAAAGAGTATGAAAGAGGAGAAAAAAAAGAGGTAGATATTTTTTTCTGGCGTAATTTTATCTATGGTTATGATTCTGATAGTCTGCAATTAAGTCTTCTTGATAATTATTTGTCAGGAAATGTAAATATGGATTTGGGGATAAAGTGTTATTTTTTCCAGGATCTTTTAGATAAAAATTCAACATTCCTGAAAAATAATAAATCCATACTTGAGCAGATTGTGAATGGAAATCTGGTGGTTTCTTTTATTACTGGGAAATGGTTTTTTATCAAGCTAGGTTATGGAAATAATTATAAAATCAGAGAAACAGATAGAAAAACAGGATTCCTTCAATATTTTACTTATGACTATTCTAAAAAAGGATCGATTATATCTGGACTTGAATCGCTTGTCAGTGGATATACTGGAAATAAATTACCGGGTATTGAGATGAAAATTGATTCTGAAGGTATGATAAAAAAAACAATTGCAATGAAAAAGATGATAGTTGAGATGAGTTTTGAAAAAATTCTGTTTGGTATTCAACAGGAAAAAAAATATAGTGAATTTTATAAGGAACAGAGATATGGTCTTTTCCATTCAATGGTTCTTGACAGTAGTATCTATTTCCCTGGAAAGGAAAAAGAATATCTTAAAAATCTGGCTGAGTTTTATAGGAAATATAAATAGAATAAAATAAAAAGATCACCATGAAGAGCATGAAGGAAAAGAATAGAATTTTAGAAAATCAAATAAAAAAATTGTAGAGACAGGTCGTGACCTGCCCGAAAATATATAAATAATTAAAGGGATGGTAATATGGGAGTTTTCAAAATAATAACGATTGTTCTATTGGCAATATTATGTCTTGATCCTCTTTGTGCAGAATTTACAAAAGGAAAAGTGACAAAAGTTGAAGAGAACTATTTTATTATTTCGGCTGGATCTTTTCGTCGCGCCAGAAGTGGAAACCTTTTCTGGGCTTATCGCGTTGTATCCGGAAGGCGAATCAAAGTTGGATTGGTAAAGGTCAATCAGGTCTATTATGATTCGTCGAAATGCAGTTATAATTTTCTTCCTCCTGTTGGATATGTTAAATTAGGGGATTCTGTATCTTTGGCCAGATTTAGTCATCCAGATAATTATTCTGTAGAGTTTTTAAAAGACAGTATAAAATCAAAATTAAAACAGGATCAATGGGACTCTTTTTTAGAATCATGTGTTGAATTACTCTTGAAAAAAACTGATTCTGCGTATGCTCGTTATATGCTCGCTCATTATTTTTTACGGTATGGGTTATATAGCAGCTCATATAATAATCTTAAAGCTGCTGAAAAATTAGTAAGTTATCTGGAACCATATGAGAGGCTATCTCTTTATAATCTGTTAGGAATTCTGGAGTTCAGGTATCGCCGAAGAAAAACAGCCATGACATATCTTGATAAAGTTATTAATTTTAAATTTGTACAGGTATCTCCAAAAACTTTGAAGAAAGTACCTGTTTTGGATATCGATATATTTGATGAAGAATTTGTTGCTGAAAAGAAACAAGCTGTTAGCATTTATGAAAAGTTAATTGAAAAGAAGTTAAAACTTAGCCGTGCTGTAGGTGCTCTTTTAAAGGGTTTTATTCTTGAAGCAGATGGGTACGGTGTTTTTTCTGAGCTGATATTGTCAAATGTTGATATTAATCGGGAAGTGCTTGAAGAATCAGCAGAAGTTATCAGGTATTTTCCGGCAATAAAAGATGATTTTGTAAAATATGTTGAGACTGTTATATCTTCAAAAGTGAAAAAATAATATGTGTCGGATTACTGGAAGACTTAAAAAAATAATTTACAGAAATCTTGAAAATTATTTTTCTGTTGTTGCTCTGGAAGATGTTGAGACTGAT
>DAOVTB010000179.1 GCA_030633305.1 Candidatus Muiribacteriota bacterium | reverse complement strand
TTTCCTTGGAATAATCAGTAGTTGTACCGCCTCCAAGCTTTGCTTGAATTTCCTTGTAATCGAGTCCTTTTCCAGGAGCAAATGCAATTGTTGCAGCGATTCCAAAGCAAACAGCGATTACAGTTGTCATTATATAAAATCCAAAGGTCTTCGCTGCAACCTTACCAGCACGATTCAACAGGCCCATAGCATGTGCACCAAGCAATATTGAGAAAAATATAAGTGGTACAACCAGCATCTTTATAAGTCTTATGAAAATCACACCCAGAATATGAAACATTGCTGCTTTTTCACCCATAACCAATCCAGTTATAATACCCAGGATCATGCACAGAAATATCATATTCGTAACAGTAAAGAATTTTTTCATTATTTTACCTCTTTTAAAAAAAATTATATTTTGACTATAATACCTTCTGATTAGGAATATTGCCAACAAATAATAGTGTTGGATTACATAGACTCCTGAGAAAATAAATTATTTTTGAATAAAATTCATTTAATCTGTGTCATTATTATAACAAGGGACGGAGGTAAAATTATGAAGAAACTTTACACAGCATTTTTTTTAGGGCTTTTTTTAGTATTATCACTCTCGAGTCATAACGCTTTTGCAAGAAAAAGCTATGGATGGCAGCGAAACAAAACTGAAATATGCCAGATATGTGGTCTGGAAAATGGTTTACACAAATCAACATGCAAACACTATAAGTATAAAAATGTTAAAGCCATTAGAAAAAGTTACAAAAAAGTAAAAACTACTAAAAAACGGTACAGATGTTCTCAATGTGGTTTTTACGATCATAAACATAGCGCAACATGCGTTCATAACAAGTACAGAAAAGTTACTACCAATAAAAAAAGATATATCAAAAATAGCAATAAAAGCAGCCGTTGTGTGCTGTATTACGATAAACATACCGCTTCATACAAGCACAGAAAAGTAACAACCAATAAAAAAAGGTATATCAAAAGTAACAAATATAGTAATCAATGTAGCGTTTGTGGACTATATAACAATAAACATACCGCTTCATGCATTCATAACAAGTACAGGAAAGTTACCATCAATAAAAAAAGGTATATCAAAAGTAACAAATATAGCAATCGATGCAGCGTTTGCGGACTGTATAACAATAAGCATACAGCGTCATGTATTCACAACATGAGCGTAAAAGCCAAAAGAAACTCTTCATATAGTACAAGATATTCCAGGTATAGAAAAAACTATAACAATACTAAAAACACTGGATATTCTGGAAGTACAACTGACTTGAGTTACACAGGGGTTACTACAGGAAGTACATCAACTTCAACTTATGATACGACATACACACCTGATACTGAAAATGATTTGAATAATAGCAGCAGTAGTCACACCAACAATGGTCATGGCAACAATGAAGATGGCGTTGACGTCAGTAATCCTGGACAAGGACAGGGAGGACCTAACGGAGAAGATGATCCTTCCGGTAGCTATGATGATGAAAATAAATAATATAAAAATTAACAAAATACTTTTTTAGCCACAGATGGACACAGATAAAACACAGAATTTTTAATATAAAAGAATCAAAAAAATGTTAAACAATCTTATATCTGTTTTTATCCGTGTTAATCTGTGGCCTTATTTTTTTCTTAATTCTTTACTTTCTATGATATACTAAGCTAAATTCCTATTATTATTGAGGTCATATAATGAATAAAAAAGCTATACTTTTAATTTTCATTCTTACGGTATTAGTAAATTTTTGCTACTCCGGTAATCTTATCACTTACAGTGATGCTAAAGGCGATGACAAAGGCGGAGGAAACCTTAGATATCCTCTTGCAAATATTTTTGTTCCTAACGCTTTTGATTTAAAGAAATTTAAAATTTATGACGAAGGTAATTACTACGAATTTTCAATCGAATTATGGGGACAAATCATCACTGCACCTCATGGAAGTAAGTCATCAGATTTTTCATATAAAGGAAGAAGCGGAGAGAGGAATGAAAGATTCGGTGTAGGTCCAAATGGATGGATCTATCAAATGATGGATATTTATATTAATTTCGGGAACCATAAGCACAAAAATGCATTACCGGGAAGAAATATTAGTTTTTTTGAAAACAATTACTGGGATAAAGTCATTCTAATCACTCCGGAAAATCCGGTCGTTCTGAAAAACCTTATTCAGGAAAACACAGAAACTCCAGGTTTACAGGAAATGTCCGATGATGTTATTCTCCCCTATTACTACAGAGTCAAAGGAAACAGATTTATAGCAAGAGTCTATAAGAACCGGTTACCAAAAATAACTGGAGAAATTGGTTTTCAAGTTTTTATGATGGGATATAATTCATCTTTTGACCGGCCGTCTACATTAAAAACAATACCAGTAGAGGCCAGCCCTACATACAAAACATTTGGCGGAGAATTCAGTTACTGTGAAGGTCAGCCTTTCATTGTAGATATGCTATGTCCACCTATAGAATCACAATTTAACCTGCTCTCAAATTACTCCTGTTCCACACATCCTGGAAAAAAATTATTTGCAAAAGTTCCAATGATTTGGACTCGTGTAAAAAAATAATTAAAAAAGAATTTAATTTAAAATTTAGAAATGCCTTTTGATACAAATATAATTATTTCGTTGGGAGTGGTTTTTTTTATAAGCCAGATAATATACTCTGTTGCAGGATTTGGATCAGGTATGTTTGCAATATCTATCCTCTCCCTTCTTTATGGGAAACCGGATTTTTTTGTTCCATTGCTTGTTCTGGCATGTATTCCAACTGAACTGTACGTTACGCTGAAATCATTCAAAAATCTAAGCTTTAAAGATAATCTTCCAATCTATCTTGGAAGTTTTCCCGCACTGATTGCTGGTACTTTTTTCCTGAAGAATACCAACAGTAGTTTTCTTCTTTTTCTAATGGGATTCATTCTTTTACTTTCATGTATGGCATCATTTTATCGTTCAAAAAGCAATAATAAAAAAAAATACCTGGCCTGCCATCTTTTATTATTGGTCTCTTCAGCGGACTACTTGGAGGCTTATTTGGTATGGCTGGTCCACCACTTATTATCTATTTTCAGTTTTTAAATATGAATAAAACCGAATTCAGGAATTCACTACTCAGTATTTTCCTGGTCATGAGTATCATGAGAGTAACTATTTATTCCTGGGAATCCCTTATCACATTTAACACATTCATTTGGATGTTATACATCCTTCCATTTTCAATAACAGGCTTAATAATTGGAAATAAATTACACAAAAAAATTGAAGAAGATCTTTTTAAAAAGCTGGTCACTGCCTTATTACTCATTTTATCTATCAGTCTTATTGTTAAAAGTTATCCTTTTTAGTATAATTTATATGCAATTCATTAAAAAAGGGGTAAATTCAATGAAATCTCTGTTATTTTTATTACTGGTTATCACATTTGTTTTTTCAAATACACTTTTTTCTGAAACAATGAGTTATATTGAAGACATCGAAATCGGATGCGGATATAACTCTATAGAAGAAGTGGTCCTTGATTCCCCATTCAAAAAAATTGCAGCTAAAAAAACTCCTGTTAAAATTAAAAGTAATGCCACAATTTCACAGGTACATTCCACACTTGATATAGAAAAAGCTCTTGGAATCAGCATGGATGATTCTTTTGATTCCAATTTTTTAAAAAAGGATTCCAATATTTCTTTTTTAAGAAATCTCAGTTTTAATCGTTATACTCTTACTTATCTTATCCATATTAACGTCAAATCATTCGAAAATCTCTTTATAAAATCATCAATGGAATCGGAAGCAGAAAAAGTCTTTAAATCTGATTCTACACTCTTTTTTGAAGCATTTGGTGACAGATTTGTTCAACGGATTTCATATGGTGGGGAATTTACCGGAGTTATTCAGATCGATACCCAATCCAAGGATGATATGAAAATTACATCTGCTGAAATTTCCAAATCAGGAATTGACTGGAAAAACTATAAAAAATTCGAGTCTGCAGTGATTAAAGCCAGTAAAAATCATCGTATGACTATATCTCATTTTGCAGTCGGAGGAAATAAGAATAGTAAACTTAACACTGTTAAAGAAGTTATTACATATGCAAGAAATTTTATTGATAATATTAAAATTACTCCTGTTCCTGTAAAAGTTTTACTCAGTGATTATTCTGCATTTCCCGGATATAATATCAAAATCAAAAAGAAATATAATGACGTTATCAAAACTAAAAAACAACTTGTCAGAAATTATCTAGAATATAATGCAATGCTGAAAGACGTTGAATATCTTCTTAACAATAAAAAACGCTTTCACTGGAAAACACCAAGTTCACCTGGCCATATGAGAAGCCGTAGAAATAAATTGGATGAATTCCTGAAATCGCTTCATGCAAAATTAGCGAAAATAATTGATGGGGATATAAAACCGCAAAAATACGTGCATCTCGAAGTTCCAAAAGCAATAGTCTACGGAAAAAAAGTTCTTTTTCCACAGGAAATCAACCCAGATTATAAATCAGTCAACAACTCTTATCCAAAATATAGCCACTATTATGAAAAGGATATGCCTTACATCAATCAAAGATCAGGTGAAGAATCAAAATCTATTTATAAAAACAGGCTTTTTGACTTCTGGTTCAACAAATAAATCGTAGAATATTCAATCACATGACTATCATAGTGAAAATACGCGTAACGCGTTACGATAGAATACATTATCAAATTCTTCGGTAGTCAAACAAAGTTTAAAACGACGCATTAATTCAAAATATTCTGCATAAGTATCTGGACCCGCAATTGGAGCATCTGTGCCAAACATAATTTTCCTGCTGCCACAAACCTTCACTGCCTTAAATGCATTATCAGCATTTACCCATGTGGTTTCTCCAATAAGATTATCCTGTATTTTAACATATTCAATTGCATCCATATTATCTGTTCCTAATCCCAGATGTACCATCACAAAGGTCAAATTAGTGTATTTTTGAGCAGTTCTAAATAAAAGTTCTGGATGAGAATATTCATCATCAGAACTATGAACAACGATTGGAAAATTTAACTTTTCAGCCAGGATATACCAGGGAAACAGCCGATCATCAAGTGGGGAACAATGAGAATGAAACGGATGAATTTTAAATCCACAAAATGTGTCTTTATTCTTAATCAGATACTCTTCAACAGATGAATCAAAATCTTCTGTATGAGGTTTAATCCAATACAATCCTTTTATTCTATCAATAGATCTATTTCTTAGTCTAACAACCTTTTCGTTAACATTAAATTGTGAAATCTGAGGATCAATTAGCTTTCTTTCAGAATCAAACTCGTTTCCTTCAAGATTAGATACAATTGCCAAATCAATACTATACTTTTCCATAGAGTCAAGAAGCATCTGTTCAGGAAGATGAAATTGGCTTATCGAGCCTATATGTGTATGCGAATCTATTATCATGAACCAATAATACCAGAAGTATTTAAATTTTTAAGATAATATTTAGAATATCAATAAACTTTTCACCCTCAAGGGCTTTTTGCGCCATTTCTTCAAGATATTTAATTGATGAATTAAATAATTTTTTTCTAACTGGCTCGATACTGCTTGGATTCATTGAAAGACTTCTCGCCCCGATCCCTACTAGTAATCCTGCAATAAAAGGATCAGAAGCAATCTCCCCACATATAGTAACTTCTTTTCCCTTTTCATCTGCACAGCGAATAACAGAAGCTAACAACTTCAGCATCACGGGATGAACAGTACAATGATAACCGTTTAACTGACTTGCATCCCTGCTTACTGCAAACAAATATTGACTTAGATCATTTGTACCAATACTAATAAAATCTATTCTATCCAGATATGATTCAATCCCAAGGGCAACAGATGGGATTTCCACCATAATACCAATTTCAATGTTAGATCTGTCTATGTTACATTCGCTTAATACCTCTCCGATATAAAAAAGAGTTCTATCAATATCTTCTAATACAGTTATAAAAGGTATCAATAATTTTACTTTTCCATAAGCACTTGCCAGAATTATGTTTTTAAGCTGTCTTTTCAATAATTCCGGATAATTAAGTAAATATCTAATCCCCCTGAACCCAAGTTGCGGCACAGGATCAGGAGGCATTGGCAAATAAAACGGCATTTTGTCTCCGCCAACATCCAATAATCTTATAGTTACCGGTTTATCTGGATCTAATTCGGCCAGACTGCGATATAATTTTAATTCTTCATCTACTTCTGGCAGCGTTTTAGAAATCATATAAAAAAACTCACTTCTAAATAGACCTACACCACTTGCACCATTTAAATAACCCTCTTTTGCATCCTTCAGAAAACTTGCATTTGCCTCAATTGAAAACGGAATCTGTTCATTGCATATAAATTTTATTTCATCTACTTTATTAACATGTTTTGAGAAATCATGGTCAATTTCATTTTTTATCACCCTGTACTTTTCCAGTTCCTCAAGAGTAGGGCTTAATATAACAATGCCTTTATTACCATCAATTATAATTTCATCACCCTGATCTAACTTTGAATAGATTTCAAACACTCCGGTAATTGCAGGAATTTCATATGTTTTTGCCATAATTGCAACATGTGATGTAACACTTCCCTGCTCCATAATAATTCCCTGTAACAGGTCCCTGTTAAGAGAAGCAATAGAAGATGGGAAAAGTTGTTTGGACACAAGTATAAAAGGATGGGAAATATCCCTGATTGTAGATTCAGAAAATTGTTCAATTTCTA
This sequence comes from Candidatus Muiribacteriota bacterium, assembly GCA_030633305.1. Taxonomy (GTDB): domain Bacteria; phylum Muiribacteriota; class DAOVTB01; order DAOVTB01; family DAOVTB01; genus DAOVTB01. The sequence continues at coordinate 2,994 of DAOVTB010000179.1, read as the reverse complement.
AAAGATTACAAATAAGACGATGGTAGATATCCTGTATGTCATGAAATTTAGTTCTTATAATTTCAGCCTCAGCAGCATCAAATTGTTCTTTTATCTTCTTCAGTTCAGTTATAATAATAAATTCTATATTGATTTTTTCTGCTTCTGCCCTGTGTTTTACATTATTTATAAAACTTTGATCTTTCATCAATATTTTCTGAAAAAGCAGAATTTCACTAATCTCATCTTCAACAGCAGTTTTAGACATCAGCTCTTCAATTTGTTCAATACATTTCTCTCTTGATAAATTAAATTTAGCTATCTCATCCTTGTAGTTTGCCACTGATATCCTGTTTGTTTCAATAAAATCCATGCTAACCTGACTATCCATCAAAATTGCTTTTGCAATTGCAACGCCGGAAGAAAGCGAAATACCTCTCATAACAATTTTATTTTTCTCAGAATTCAGCAAAATTTTACCTCGTGATTTTTCTATTGTTGACAAAACAGATAAAATTAACAATACGATTTTCTACATTATCATATCACTTTATAATACTTTTAAAATAGTAATTATATTTTTATTTTTTAGGACTACAGAATTTTTTGGTGTCTATATTTAATATACCACGAGACTTCCAATTTGGTTTTTTATATGAAAAAAAATTATTTATTAATCAAATCAATAATTTTTAATATCTTCGTTTTCACCAGTTCCACCCGGTTTACCATCTTTCCCATATGATGCAATATCGTAGGAATCTTTGTTGTGTTTCCCTGGAGAAGTATAATGATATGGATTCCCCCACGGATCATTGGACGCCAGCATTTTTACATGTTTTCTTAAAGCCGAAAGTCCTTCTTTTGTTGTAGGATATCTGCTCTCTGCGGAATAAAACATCTGCATTCCCATTTTTATTGTGCTGAAATTTAGCTTCACAGCTTGTATTTTAGCTCTATCTATTTTTCCAGGTTTACCTGCAGCACCAGAATTACCACCATGCATTTTCATTAAAACTGCTGCAAACATCGCAATAAGAGCAAGTGAAACTATAACTGAAAGCATTGTGAAACCTCTATTTTTCATGTGAAACCTCGTAATTTTTGTTCTTATTGTATCATAATTTTTTCTTTGCGCCTTTGTGTGAAATTATTTGTTTGCTAGAACAATCTCTTTACAATATAATAATAGATATAAATTAAAAATGATGGGTGGTAGTAGAATGGCTAATATTTCAAAAAAAGATGCAAAGCTTGAAGGAAACAGATATTTCCAAAAAGAAGAATATGAAAAATCAATTGCCAGTTATGGACTTGCAATCCATATTGATCCAAAATATACTTCAGCTTACATCAATCGAGCTTATGCATATGAAGAACTGAATGAATATGAGAAAGCTGCATCAGATTACAAAAAAATTACACAAATAGATAATAAAGACTCAGAAGCATTTTTCAGGCTTGCCGTTATGCAGGATGAACTTGGTGATTATAAAGGCGCTCTGAACTCATATAAAAAAGTCATAAAACTTGATCCTGACAATCACGATGCAATTTTTAATCAATCAATTGTTCTGGAAGAACTAGGCGAATTTAAAAAAGCCTGCAAAGGAATCAAAACTTTTCTCAGCTATAACAGTTCAGATGTTGAAGCTAATGAAAAGTTAAAAGAACTGACAATAAAGAGTTCACTTAATAATGATTTTCTTGCTCCTGAATTACACGAACAAGCCATGAATTTTCTCCAGCAGGAAAGACATAAAAAAGCGGAATCTTCTTTTAGTCATGCTCTTAGTGCCGCAATTAAAAATTCTGGAAAAAAAGATCCGAAAACTATTCCATATCTTTCTTCTTTACTCGAGTTATATCTCATAAATTTTAAAGATACCGAAGCTTTAAAATCAGCAAAAGAGATCAGAAGTATAAAAAAGAAAAAAAATCTATATCAAAGTGTACTTTTCAATAGAGCAGATATTTGGAAAACAATAATCGATATACTTGAAATTGTTGAAGCAGACCCAACTGGTCAGGAAGCAACAGATAATGCAGCATCTTTCAAGGTATGTATTGATGCCCTCAAAGTATATGAGGACAATGATGAAGTAAGTACACCATTTGATCGCATTACTTATTTTCAAAAGGAAATATTATTCAAAATAGGAGCACGATTCGATATATACAAACCCAAATCTGTAACTCATAAATCAAAAACTGCTGCCCCAGTCATGAAAAAGAAAAAAAGAAGAATGATACGTCAGAAAAAAATCTTCACTACTGGTAAAACATCTATCCCAAAACCAGTTGCTACAAGTTCAAACTATATTACTGACCTTACAAGTGAACCAGGTTCCTGTTCAACTGAATTAGTCGTAATGCCCGGAATCTGGTCCTGGGAACCATCATTTCCTGAAATTGATAATTACGGTTACATTGTATTAAGAGATATCCATAAAACTGAAGTCATAATTGATGGCACTACAGTTAAAATAGAAGGTGGATTTAGAGGATTCAAAGGCGTACCTTCAGGAATTCATGAAATTATAGTCGAAGGATACCAGGGTGAAAAAATAGGCGTAAAAATAGATGTTCCAGATGGTGGATGTCTGGTATTAAGATACGATTATAATCTTAAAGAATTGATTCCTGACAGGACTTATGGTTATGATTACATCTCAAAAGCGTTAAGACATGTAATGGATAGCTATTTATACGAATGGGAATAGATTTTTCTAAATAAACTTGATATAAAACACTGGTGTCAGAAAGAGCATTTGCTCGATCTGGCACCAGAATTTCAAGATTCGATCATGCAATATTCAGGCTTATATTTCGCCTCTTAATCCAGCAGGACTTTCTAAATCAGAATACATTGAAAGTGGTCCCATGTAAAGTTGATCCATAGTCTGTCCTGGTACTACAACATGATGACGTTCGTTAGCTGCCCATAATTTTTTAATAAAGTTTACGATTTTCATTTCGTGTTCCTCCGTAGTTTTTTAATCTCACTACTGGTAT
>DAOVTB010000091.1 GCA_030633305.1 Candidatus Muiribacteriota bacterium | reverse complement strand
GAATTTTTAAAAAATGAAAGTAAACTGCTTGATGAGATGGCAAGCAGGAAAAGGATGATTTAATGGCAGGTAAAAATTTAAAACTTCAGTTATATATATTTCTCTTTTTACTGCTGATATTAGGATTATCCGTACTTATATTAATGATTCTCATGGATTTTATTGGTATTGTTGATATAAAAAAAGACATCCCGGATCAGATTAAAACAAATAAATTCGTTAAAATGTATCTTGATAAAGCCAAGACGTTGAAAATGACAGAAGAAGAACGGATCAAATATGGAATTGAAAAAGAGAGAAAGCTTATTGCTCAACGAAAAAAGATGATTGAAAATGAATTTCAAAGATTCAAAGTGTTGCAGGATGACATTGTTGAGGAAAAGAAAAAAATGGAGAATCTGAGAATAGAACTAAAGTCAAGGGAAGAGATTGTCAAAAAACTTGAAAAGGATTTTGAAAGTAAACTGGAAAAATTCAATGTTCACAAGGAAAGAATAGACAAAATTGTTAAATTGTTTGAAAAGATGGATTTAGAAAAAAGTGCAGCGATTGTCCAGAACCTTGAAAAAAACCTTGTTGTAATGATTTTTCTTAAAATAAAAGTCAAGACAGCAGCACGTATACTGTCAATGCTTTCCCCTGAACGCGCCATGGAAATTACGACTTTGATAGATTCGCATAAAGTAAAATATTCAGCAAAATCTTTTAAATAAAATTCAATATTTCTGGCAAGTTACCGAAAACAAAAAGTAAGAGATTATTATTTTTTCGGAGGTAATTTGTAATGAAAAAAAATGTCGTAATAATTCTATTACTTTTTTTGTGTGTTTCTTCTGTAAATTTGTTTTCATCAGTTGATAAAGATACATTGTTTAAAGAACTGTCAGCGGTTTATGCTGGTAGGAATTCAATGCAAAAATCCGGTGGTATCAACACCAATCAACAGAAAAGTAGCTATTACTATAGAAAACTATGTAGAGAGTGGAAAACTTTTTCTGATGATGAAAAGAAAAGATTTAGAACTTTTCTTCAGCGACCAGCTGATCCAACTGGTTCAGCGATGGGTCAATATACTGCAGCAGAGCTGAGTAAAAGATTAACATGGGATACAACTAATTTCAGGATTCACTATATTGAGGATGCGACTTCATCGAATGTACCAAGTGGTTTAACTACTGACAGTAATAATCATGGGCATGGGGCCATGACATATGCTACAGGTGATAGTCCAGTTTCAAATGTTATCACAGGAATTCCTATTGGAAATGCCCCTGATTATGTTGAAAAAATGGCAGATTATTTTCAATTAACGTATGAATTTTATCAAACGAATGGATTTTTACCGACATCTGCTGGTGGAGAACCCACAAAAACTGATGCAGCCAATACAATCACAGGAGTTGTAGGTATTCCTGGTGGTAACGGAAAGTATGATGTTTATATCATGGATATTGGCAATGTTTATGGTGTAACAATAAATGGCGCAGATGAAGGTGATGAAGATACTTCATACATTGTTATGAACAATCAATATGCAACTTTTGGTGATGCTGATGAATCAATGCTTGTTACAGTTTTTCATGAGTTTTTCCATTCTGTCCAGTATTCATATAATCCTGATGCAGAAGGCTGGTGGATGGAAGCGACAGCAGTATTTATGGAAGATGAACTTGTAGTAGATTCAAGTGCTGGCGAAAGTGGAACAGACTGGGGTGGACAGAAAAATGGAGATGAAGTAAATGATTATGCTCAATATTTAAGTGCAGTTACTGATTATCCATATCTTCCAGTAAATTATGAAAACTCATCACATGAATATGGCACAGTTTTGTTTGCCAAATTTCTTACAGAGAATTACTCTTCTACTGATTCTTTAAAGTTTGTTCTGGATACCTGGAAAGAAATTGAAACAACAAGTAATTGTATAACAGCAATTTCTAATGTATTGTCCACTACTTATAATACAACATTAACATCTGCAATAAAAACATATTACATGTGGTTATATTTTACTGGAGACAGGAATCCGTCCAGTGATATTGGATATGGAAAAAATGGGAAATTCTGGGAAGAAGATGATGGTGATGATGGGGGGGATGTTACAAGTTATAACACTGTTGATATTCGAACACAGCATTCAGAATTCCCAGTTAGTGTTCAGAATATAAGTTCTTATATGCCAAGACATCTGGCTGCAAATTACATCGAATTTTTTCCTGATACTCCGTATGGAAGAACTTTTGAATTTGAATTTGATGGTGCAAATAAGGATTCCAGTAATGTAGTGGCAACATGGGCTGTTCAAATTTTACTTTTTAAATCAGATGGTACATTTGTTCTTAATGAAATGACCTTGGATTCAAATAACAGTGGCACATTCAGTGCATCAAATTTTGGAACAAATGATACTTATAGAAAAGCAGTTGCAATTCCAGTTGTAACTTCAACTGCAACGACCTATATAGGTTTTAAATATATTTATGCAAGTTTTCTTGGAAATGTAAAAGTTTCTGAAAATGAAGTGCTTGGTCTTTATAATTATCCAAACCCGACCCGTGATGGAAATACAACAATTTCATACAATCTTCTAAAGACAAGTTATGTAAAGCTTAAAGTTTATGATGCGAATGGCAGAAGAGTCAGGACTTTGGTAACACATGATGATGGAGAACAGGATGCTGGTTTTAATCCACAAACGGTTACATGGAATGGGACAAATGATGATCTCAAGCAGGTTGCGAATGGAGTGTATTTCTATAAAGTGGTTGTAGAACGTTCTGGTGAAGGTGAAGTTGCTGAAAAAATCGGAAAATTAGTTATTATTAGATAAATTCTGGAGGAATTAATATGCAAAATCTGATGAAGATATTGTTACTTATCATCGTTATAGCTCTCTTCCTGATATCGTCAATGTATGCTGAAAATACATATGGACAGGCAGCATCCTATCAGCAGCTTGGAGCTGGTTCCCGTGCAATTGGTATGGGTGGAGCATTTGTCAGTCTGGCTGATACTCCAGACGGAGCTTTTTATAATCCTGCTGGTCTGGCACAATTGCGCCAGAGGCAGATAACAAGTATGCATGCTATTATGAAGGTAGATCAGAGATTGAACTGGGTTTCATACGTACATCCATTAAGTAAAGACCGTGTGGTTGGATGTAGTTGGTTTCGTTACGGTGTAGATAAAATTGATGAACGTGATGCTTCGGGAAATCTGATAGGATTTTTTGATGATGTTGAAAATACATTTACCGGGACTTTTTCATTTCTGGTTAATAAGTATCTGTCACTTGGTGTGAATTTTAACTATATGAATCATAAAGTATTTGGTTTAACTGCTGATACTTTTGGTTTTGATGTTGGTGCACTCTATAATTATCTTGATAAATTTAGAGTAGGTGCTTCTCTTAAAAATCTTGGATCCGAATTTGAATGGGATATTCCAAATCAGACAAAACAGGATGTTCCAGTTACTGGTATTTTCGGTATGGCATGGTCACCACTGGAGCTTTTTACAATTACAGGTGATGTTAGAAAAATGTCAGGTTATGATGCGACATATCATGCTGGAATGGAATACTGGTTTTTTGGTAATACAGCATTACGAGTCGGTGTAACAGAAGGTAATTTTACTTTTGGTTCATCATTTCGCATGAAGGGCTGGGCGTTTGATTATGGTTTTGAAGCTTCAGATATATCGGACATACACCGTGTTAGTGCAACAATGTACTTTGGAGAGTAACCTGCGTCCCGAATGAGCGAATCTTGAAATATTCTGCATCAGTCCAAACCTCAACGTACGTTTGTACGCCTCGGTCTGTCCAGATACAGAATATTCCAACCTTCATCTCATCCAGAACGCAAGAATGGGGAAGCTAAATAAAAAAAGAAAAAGAAAAGAAAAACTAACAATACTGTAGGGACAGGCCCCTGTGCCTGTCCAATAAAAATAACAATAAAAAAAATATTAAAATTCTGTGGAGGAACATATGAAAAAGATAATTCTATTCATTATTATAACAGGAATTTTTGTGCCATTACTGGTTGGAGCGACATTTCAGGAAAAAATGCAGTCTGCTACCTGGTATGATAATGGACTTTATTTGTATGATAAAGGTAAGTATTTGAAAAGTGTAGAGTGTCTTGAAAAAGCACTCACAATCAATTCGCAGAATGGAAAGGCCAGAGATCTGATGAATAAGGTTATTCAGATGGCGAAAAAAGATCTGAACATGAAAAAAGGAAATAATAAAACTGAATCAGTTTCACCAAAAACCAGAGTCAGGGTATATTCAGATAATCATGATTCAAGTCGTGCCAAATCATATATGAACAAGGTTCTTGTTACAAATATGAAGATGGATATGAAGAAAAACAAGACACGATACAAGCAATTGAATAAATATTTGACCAGTGCAAAAGGTAGTAAAGTTGAGAAAAAAAAGATTGAGCATAAGATGAGTATTGCAAAAGCAGGTGATTTTAATAAAGAAGGGCTTGAATTTGCTAAAAATGGAAACTTCAATAAAGCAATTGTAGAGTTCCAGAAGGCTCTTGAACTTGATCCGTATAATGTAGAGACTCATGTAAATCTTGGTCTGGCTTATGCATATACAGATAGACTATATGATGCAATTAAAGAGTACAAGCTGGTAGTTAAACTTGCTGATCCCAAAAGCAAACATTATGAAATCGCAAGTAGTATGATCGATAAACTTAAGGGTTTCATTTAAAAAAATTAGAATATCTAAATTGAAAGTCCGGTATTTTTTACCGGGCTTTTCTCATTCCAAAAAGATTTTCCAATAATTTTAAAGTATCTTTATAATCAAATTGGAGTAATAAATTCGAAAGTTGTAGTTAGTATGCTTAAGAAAATATGAAACTGATTAGTTTCCGTTTTTCTGTTTTTCCTTTCGATAAATAGAAAACAAGTAATCATAGGACAGTATTTTAATCGTTGAATCATTAGATTCAGTCTGACATTGTTTGAAAAAATTTTCAGCCAGATCATAAAAGCCAACTTCAAAATATGTTCTTCCTAAAAAAAATTTAATTTCAGTCTCGTTTACAGGTTTCAATTTCAGCGCTTCCAGTAATTTTCCTGCAGATTTGGATGAATTGCTGAGATAACGGCTGTAATAGATCCCTTCCAGAAATAATTTATAACCTGGATCAATAAAATTTACATTCTGGAGAACTTTAAGTGCTTTTTTTAATTTCCCACGAAAAATAAAAATCATAATATTTCTAAAATTTTTAAAGTCTTTTTTTGATTTGAAATGTGTAGCATTTAATTGTAAGGAATAATATTTGAATGGCTCACTGTTAAGATTGGAATACTTGACATCACTCACCAGGAGTTCATGTAATTTTTTAAATTTTTTCTTGAACGAGTTATCGTCTATTCTTTCAAAAATAGTTATTGCATTTTCATGTTTAAAATTGATCAGATTAAGAAAGAAATGTTTTATCAGTTCTGGCTGATTTTCCAGAAAAGAGCTGCTAAGGGCTTTATCCTTAATTGAACTGTTAAAAGCTTCTTTCCCTATAATCTTTAACGAGAATGTAGGATGTATTACCAGGCTTTTTAAAGGATTAATGTAATCTTTTTTGTTTTTTGCGGCCATTTTTACCTGATGAACATAAAAAGCTATGGGTACTTTTTTATCAAAAATTCTTATAATTTCATCAAGATCATCACCGTTTAATTTACTGTTCACTTTGATAAGTAATACATGAAATTTTCTGTCATTTTTCAATTTTGGAATTAGCTTTATCATCTCTTTTTGTGCTTCCAGATATTTTTTTTTGTTAATGAGAGATTGAATTAAAGCAGAGGAATCCTTTTTTATAGGTTTTGTGATTTTTGGTTTATTGATTTTTTTCTGAGTTATTTTTTCTTTTGGGACTGCAATTTTCTTTTCAGACTTTTTAAAATCAGTTTTTTCTGTCAAAACAGGTTTCTTAACGATAACTGTTTTAATATGATCTGATCTATTTGAATTAAAGTAAAGATAAACTCCAATTCCAATTGTAAGCGTAATTAAAGCCGCAATTATTCCTGTTTTTTTTCTGTTAAATGTAATAACAGGTGTTATTAGTGAAAGTTTTTCTCTTAGTTCTTTTTGATAAAGTGATGCTTTTTCACTAATTTCACTATTTGCAACCAATTTAAGATCTTCAAGAATTGCTAGGCTGTTAGAAATATCAATACCCCTAAGTATTTCGATTACAAAGTTGAATTTATCTTTTTGACCTTCTGAAACAATTTTTTTACAGTATTCAATTTTTTCATTGATATCATACAGCCATATTGAACGAGCCAGAGTACGCTTTATTATTTGAGATCTGGTAGAAGAGAATTTTGCAAAATGATCAAGATGATAAATTTTATGATAACTGGAAAGTGATTCAATTGTAGCTGCAATAATACGTTCATCAAAATCTTCAAAAAGAGCAATAAAAATATTCTCTGTTTCTGATAAAGGAAATTGAGCAAGTTTAAGTATCAGAGTCTTTTTTACGATTGGATTAGGTGCGTTCTCTATGAGTGTCAGAAGCTTTGAAATATTATCTTGTTCATTTTCCATATTGTGATTCCAGTATTTGTTCAACTTTTAAAATATCATCAGGAGTGTCGACACCAATTGATTCATAATTTGTTTCAACCATTCGTATTTTATATCCATGATACAGTGCTCTTAATTGTTCAAGTTTCTCAGTATTCTCAATAACAGGGGATTCAAGTTTACAGTATATTTCAAGAAAACTTTTTTGATAACAGTATATCCCGATATGTTTAAAATATGAAATCTCTGAGTCGAGGTTTCTGTTAAATGGGATTGGATGCCTGGAAAAATAAATTGCATCGCTGTTGTGATCTGTTATAACTTTAACTACATTTGGATTATGAATTTCCTCGGAAACTGTAATTTTTTTCATACAACTTGAAATTAAGCATTTTTCATTAGCTAAAAGTGGAGCAATAGCAGAATCGATAACTTTACCCGATATCAAGGGTTCATCACCCTGAATATTGATAACGAGTTTATAGTCCTCACTTTTAACAGCTTCTGATATTCTGTCGGTTCCGCTTTTATGGTTTTTCGATGTCATTACAACATTACCACCAAATGATCTTACAAATGCTTCAATTCTCTCATCGTCAGTGGCTACAAGTAGTTTGTCGATCAAAGTTGATTGGCAGCATCTGTCCCAGACTCTTTTTATGAGCGGAATCCCTGCAATTTTAACAAGAGGCTTTCCTGGTAATCGACTTGAATCGTATCTGGCTGGAATAACACCTAATACATTACTTTTCATAGACTGTTCCTGATAATTTTTCCAGAGTTTTTTAGAGTAGTAATCATTTTATTGTAAATCTGTTCTGAAGAAATAATTTTCAGGCATTCATTGTTATGACAAATTCTTTTCCAGCATGGAGCACATTCAAGCCCGGACGTAATAACATTGTCAAGATGAAGGAAAGGTCCATTTCTTTCAGGAGATGTAGGACCGTAAATACCGATGCTGTCAATTCCTGTTTGACTGGCGATATGAAGAGTTCCGGTATCACATCCGATTGCCAGGTCCATTTTTTTAATAAATGGAGTAAGTAAATTGAAATCAAGATCATTTAAAACATGGATACCGTTTCTAGAGTTTTGAAGTAATCGAGCAATTTTAGTCTCTTTTTCACCAAAGCAATATATCCAGAGAGCAAATTTTTTATTAAGCGCAACTCGATCAATGAATTCCTCACAGACTTTTATTGGAATTGATTTATTCTGCCAGCCGGAAAAAGGAATAAATATAATGTTTACAGGGTTTTTTTGAATCCTACAACCGTATTGATTTTCAATCTGGAGATTTTCAGATGGACCATAAATAGGTGATACAGTGTTAAGGTCTAATTGTAAATACAGTTTATCAAGCGGCTGATTGAAAAATTTCCCCAGTAACTTTAAGTATGTTTTTACGACATGCAATGTATCAGTTTTCTTTTCAGGTAATTCGATAACCTGGTTGTAAAATATTTCAGAGTGTTCTTTACTCATATTTGAAAATCCAAGTCGTATATCACTTTTTAATAAAAAAGAAATTAACCCACTTTTATAAAGTCCCTGCAGGTCAAATACTGCAGTATATTTTTCGCGACGAAGGAATTTGATAAATTTGTAAATTTTTTTAATACTGAAATGACTTTTGTTAAACGAAAGAATCCTGTCTACAGAGGGCTCATATTTTAAAAGAGTTTTAAATCTTTCTTCAATTATCCATGTAATCTGTGATGTAGGATCAAGCTTTTTCAGTATTCTTGCAAATGGCATTGCATGAACAATATCTCCTGCATGTGACATTCTGATGATGCAATATTTATTTCTCATTAGTATTTTCCTTAAAGACTTTCATTTTCTCAGTATAACAAGTAATTATACACTATTCAACAATATTTGATTGAAATTTATGTTGCAATATATTATAGTCTATATATTAATTGATGAGAAACCAGAATTAAATAATTGATTGACTTTACGAGAGGAGGTTATATGAATATTGTAATTGTTGGAACTGGATATGTTGGACTTGTCAGTGGAACATGTTTTTCAGAAACTGGTGTCAAAGTAACCTGTATTGATATAGACGAAAAAAAGATAAAAAATTTGAATGAAGGTATTGTTCCAATATATGAACCCGGTCTTGAAAGGATGATAAATCAGAATGTTGATAAGAAAAGATTATATTTTTCAACAGATCTGAAAGGTAGTTTAGTTGATGCTGATGTAGTCTTTATTGCTGTTGGCACGCCTCCTGATGAAGATGGTTCTGCTGATCTCAAGCATGTTTTGAATGTTGCTGGAGATATTGGGAAATATATGAAAGATTATCTTGTGATTGTAACTAAGAGCACTGTTCCTATTGGAACAGCTGTTAAAGTTAAGCAGAGAGTCAATGAAGAAGTCAAAAAGCGTGGTGTAAAGATTGAATTTGATGTTGCATCAAATCCTGAATTCCTTAAAGAAGGCAATGCTATTGATGATTTTTTGAAACCGGATCGAATTGTAATAGGTGTTGAATCTGACAGAGCAAAAAAGATAATGCAAAGACTTTATAAACCTTTTCTTTTAAATAATCATCCTTTGTACGTGATGGACATTCCTTCAGCAGAATTGACTAAGTATGCTGCAAATTCAATGCTTGCCACCAAAATCAGTTTCATGAATGATATTGCTAATCTTTGTGAAATCGTCGGGGCTGATGTGAATAATGTGCGAAAAGGAATTGGCAGTGATAGTAGAATTGGGAATAAATTTATTTATCCAGGCGTGGGTTATGGTGGTTCCTGTTTTCCAAAAGATGTGAAAGCTTTGATAAAAACTGCCGAGGATAATGATTATTCGTTAAGTATTTTGAAATCTGTTGAAGCGGTTAACGGGCGCCAGAAAATGGTTTTATCCAATAAAGTGCTAAAACATTTTGATGGAGATGTCAGTGGTATGACATTTGCAGTCTGGGGGTTATCATTTAAACCTCACACTGATGATATGAGAGAAGCTCCATCTCTTACTATTATCGAAAAATTACTTGAAGCAGGTGCACGCATTAAAGCGTATGATCCAGTTGCGATGGATGAAGCCAGAAAAAGTCTTGGTACAAGTGTTGAATTTGTTTCTGACCAGAATGAAGCATTGATTGATGCGGATGCATTGATAGTTGTGACAGAATGGCCTGATTTCAGAATTCTTAATTTTAAAGTAATGAAAAAATTGATGAAACGGCATATTGTTTTTGATGGTAGGAACATTTATGATCCTGAAGAAATGAAGGAATTCGAATTCATCTATTACTGTATTGGAAGGACCCCTGAAAAATAAGAGGAGAATATGTCTGATAACAAGCACTATTTTACATCTAGAGATATAAAAAAAATTCTACAAAAAGAACTAAATAATACAATGTCCCAGAAGATGAAGAATGATATTCTGGGTATCAGTATCTGGTTAGGGGCAGTATTTTTTTTATGGAGTATAATATATTATCTTCTGATCTGGTTTAATTCCGGGCTAAACCTTTTTGAATTTTCTGTTGTTTTTTTTACAATTTTACTGTCATATATTTTTGTGGGATATCTTTTTAATGATATGGCAAGTGGAAAAGACCAGCTATTAAAGGATATAAATCTGTTTGGTGCCAGAGAACAACTTGCCGGAATCGGTGCCTTGATGGGATGTATATTTTTTCCAACTGTGGTTCTTGTCAGTCTTGGAAATGATCTGATCTTAGGGTTTAAATACAGTGATAGTGATATTGAACTTGCAGGCAAGATGATATCATATCTCAAAAATTCTCCCGATGACGTTCAGGGATATAGTTTTAAGCATATTAAAAAAATATTTATTGAAAATTCCGAGTTTACGATTGCAGAGATAAGAAAGGTTATAAACTTCATGTATAAAAATGGACTCATCAGAGTTGAAGTTAACAAAAATGATAATGATGAGAGTGTGTTGACGTTTGTAAAAAGTCGATATGATGAACTGTTTAATGAATATTTGATACAGAGGGAAGACGATGAACAAGATTGATCGAATTTTGATTGAGGCTGTCAAAGAGGGAGCTTCTGATATAATTTTTTCTGTTGGAAAACCACCAGTACTTCGTATCAGAGGTGATCTGGTAAATATGCAGTCTGAAGTATGTCTTGATTCTGAACAGAATCATATGTATCTGTATGAACTTCTATCAAATAGTGAAAAAGAGGAATTTGATGAAACAAAGGAAATTGATTTTTCATACGAAATAAATGATATTGGAAGATTCAGAGTTAACCTGTATATCCAAAAAGGACATGCCGGAGGAGCATTTCGACTTATACCGTCTTCTATCCCTAAATTATCCAGTCTTGGACTTCCTGATATTGTCAAAGAGTTTATTCATTACAAAAAGGGTCTTATCTTGATTACAGGTCAGACAGGAAGCGGAAAATCAACTACTCTTGCATCAATTGTTGACAGAATTAATGAAATTCGACCATGTCATATTATTACGCTGGAAGATCCAATTGAATTTATTCATAACCATAAAAAAGCAGTAGTTGATCAAAGAGAAGTTGGAAATGATACGAATAGTTTTTCTATTGCACTTAAGCATATTCTTAGACAGGATCCGGATGTTATTTTAATTGGAGAAATGCGTGATATTGAAACAATTAAAAGTGCAATAACACTTGCAGAAACTGGACATCTTGTGTTTGCTACTCTTCACACATTTGATGCTTCACAAACGATTGACAGGATCATTGATGTTTTTCCGTCCATCTCCCAGGCGCAAATCAAGATGCAGTTGTCGATGGTTCTGAGGTCTATACTTTCTCAGCAGCTGATCCCTTCAATTGATGGAAAAAGGACAATGGTTTGTGAGATTCTAGTCGCTACAAATGCAATAAAAAGTCTTATCAGGGAAGGAAAGACTCATCAGATATATTCTACTATGCAGACTTCTGCAAAAGCAGGTATGGTAACCATGAATAAAGCCCTGAAACAAAAAGTTATTGATGGGATTATTACTTCGGATTTTGCAAAGGCATACAGTATGCATCCAAATGATCTTGATGATATGCTTAATGATATCATCAAACATAGAGTCTCACCGGAAAAAATTAAGCCTGTTTTAGCTCCAGAACCTGATGGAGATTCTACTCTTGAAAAGATCAGAAAGATTAAAGAAAAAAGAGAAGAACAGAACAAAAAGGGATTGGGATCAATACTGGACGATGATTTTAAATTCGACGTTTAGCGATATTATTCTTTTCTCTCAAAGATAAAAATAGTCAGATCATCCTTAAATTCATCATCTGAATACTTGTCGACATTAGCATAAAGAAAATCAATTAATTTGTTTGAAGAACAAGTAAGGGCAGCTTCAGTCAGAAACGAGAAAATATCAAATTTATGAAGTAGTTTTCCGTTTCTGTCTCTAAGTTCAGTTAACCCATCAGTATAAAGCAGCAATTTGTCGCCAATTTCTAATTTAAATGATTCAAAATTTTTATGCCAGGTCTTGAAAAATCCAATTGGAGCTGATGGTATTTCAGGCATAGGCTCTAAAATACCTTTTTTAGACATGATTTTAAAAGGAGGTGGGTGACCTGCGTTAGAGTATTCTACTATTCCAGTTTCCGGAGAATAACGAAATAATTGCAAAGTTATGAATTTCTCATCAGGAAGTATTTTTTCCAGTGTATCGTTAAGGTCAAAGATTATCTCGTCTGGTCTTGATGCAGAATTAGTGATCGTTTTATGAAGTAAAGTTGTAACTGCACTCATTATAAGAGAAGAAGAAAGCCCTTTCCCAGAGATATCGCCAATATAGAAATAAACAAATCCGTGACTTCTTTTGAACCCGAAAAAATCACCAGAAAGGTATACGGCGGCGCGGTATCGATATTGGATTGAAAAATCTGTATCCTTCAATTTTTTTGAAGGAAGAAAAGCCATTTGAACCTTACTTGCAAGAGCTATCTGCTGATTGATAAAATCATTTTTTTCCTTTAGTTGAGACAAGGCATGTTGTAATTTGTTTACAGTAAGGTTGAATGAATCAATAATATCCTGGAATTCATTTTTGACCTGGATATTGATTTTATGAGGAACTCCTTTATTGCGGATAATTCTCAATTCATGGAGCACTTTTTTATATGGTTCTGTAATATTTTCTTCAGTAATAAACTTAATAAACAGGTATACAACAAATAACAGGAAAAATAGGAAAACAATGAAATGCACCTTATGTTGATTTATGATTTTTAGGGGAACAGACATGTTTCTAAACACAATAAAGAGCCCATTTTTTAATTTTTTGGAATGGATCAAAAATTCCATATTTTTATCATTCAGGTTATGGAAAAAAGGTACTTTTTTATTCAGGCATATCTTTTTTAATTCATCAATATGATTTTTTTTAATCCATTTGGCATCCGTAAGCAGTTTATTGGATTTAATATCAATAAATAAATAATTACTATCAACACCTCTGTGCCTGAGATAATTGAGGTTTCCACTGAAATAATATTTTACGAAATCATTCAGTGAAGTTTCTATTTTTTTTCTATGATTATTAAATATCCGTTTTCTTACAAAATGTTCTTCAAGAGTGACATAAAAAAGAACTGCAACAAAAATTCCAAGAAATACGGCAATGGTATATTGCTTTCGCATGATTCACCATGATATTTTTTTTAATTATTATACAGTAATAATATTGAAAAAACAAATTTACCACGGATTTGAGCGATTATTTCTAATTAATGATATTATATAAAAAAGAAAATTTGGAGATTATGATATATGACTCAGGATAAGAAAAATAAAAAAGAAGTTTCTGAAAATCTATTGGAATTTTATTCTTTTCTATCAGCAACGGGTTGGATATTTTTAATAATTTCAGCGTTATTTATGGTTTATATAAAATTCAATATTGGAATCTTTAAATTTACTGATAAAATTTCCACTATATTTATGATACTTTATTTCTCAGGATTCTGTACTAATGTGATTGGCTTTATGACCAGTGCTATTAAAAAGAATAACAATATGATGTTTCTTAGTAGTTCAAGCCTTGTCGCATATTTTTTATATCTGGTGTTTTTTTTTAAAACATGTGTTTGAATTTAGTCGTACATTTGCACCTTTACGTGAGATTTGACCTGATTAAACAGAATTGATTAATCTATATTAATTATGGTATAAACGTTACTATATATTAATTATTTAAATTAGTGGAGGTTTTGTCTTGAAAAGATCATTTATCCTATTAGTATTGGTCGCATTTTTATTCACAAATCTGATTTCAGCCCCTGTTGACCCTGAACAGAAAAAGAAAGTTAAAGACGATAAAGAATACCGTGATGATTTTAATTATGAAGTCCAAATGTTAAATTATGCGTTTGCACTTATATATCAGAATTTCCATGAAAAAATTCCTGCTCAGAAGTTACTCTACTATGTTTTAAGGGGTATGGCTTCGGAACTTGATCCATTTAGTCATTTTGAAGAACCCAAGGATGATAAAGAGGTTAAAATTCGGTTAAAGGGAAAGTATGGAGGACTTGGATTTATAGTCTCAAAAAAAGATGGTTACATTGTAGTAGTTTCACCTTTTGAAGATACACCGGCAAGTGAAGCTGGTCTTGAACCAGGTGATCTCATAGTTAAGATAGATGATAAAGTGACTCATAAAATGGATATAAATGTTGCTGTAAAAATTATGCGTGGTGAAGAGGGAACTCCTATTACCCTTACAATTAAACGAGAAGGTGAAAAGAAACTTCTTATAAAAAAACTTATAAGAAGAGTTATCAAACTTCCAAGTGTCAAGAAACATTATTATGAAGAACTGAAAATTGGTTATGTAAGACTTATTCAATTCAATGAAGATTCCGGAAAAGATACTAGAAAAGCATTTGAAGAGTTTAAAGATAAATATGGAAAAGAAATTAAAGGTATAATCCTTGATTTAAGAAGAAATCCAGGAGGATATCTTACTGGAGCAGTTGAAGTTGCTTCAATATTTCTTAAAACTGGAAAATTGGTTGTTTATACAAAAGGAAGGATTCCTGCCGCTAATTCGACTTATTTGGTAACAAAGAAACCTGTATTTCCAAAACTACCGTTGGTAGTTATAGTTGATGAAGGTAGTGCAAGTGCAAGTGAGATTGTTTCAGGTGCAATTAAGGACTGGAAAAGGGGAGTTCTTATTGGAAAAAAGACATTTGGGAAAGGATCTGTTCAACATATCTATAATCTTCCTGATAAGAGTGCATTTTATTTAACAGTAGCTAAATACTATACGCCAAAAGGGATTTGTATTGATAAAAAAGGAATAGTTCCGGATATAGTAGTTGATTTTAAAAGACCTAAGAAGGAAAAGAAAAACGAAGATAATGATTCTGAAGCTGATTCTTCTCTTGAAAGCGAGATCAAATCAAAGCTGAAAAAGCTGGATTCTGATTCTAAGAAAGGCATGAAAAAAGATAATAAAGATGAAAAGAAAGACTTAAAGAAAGATAAAAAGAAAGACGTAAAGAAAGATGTAAAGAAAGATGAAAAGAAAGACAATAAAGAAGATGATAAAGATAAAAAAGACCTGGAATTAAAAAAGTCGGATAAAAAGAAGAAAACGTATGAACCTATTTTGGATTCGCAGTTAAAATCAGCATTGGATATATTGCAGGCTCTTAATATATTAAAAAAAGATTTTGATAAGGTTAAGGAGACTTCAAATGAAAAATAATGTACTTGGAATAATTGGTGGAAGCGGTCTTTATGATTTTGAACATCTGGAAGATATTGAAAAACTAACAATTACAACACCTTTTGGAAAACCATCAGATAAATTGATCAAGGGGAAGCTGAATGGACTTCCTGTTGTATTTCTTCCAAGGCATGGTGTAGGTCACAGACTTATGCCTAGCGAAGTACCTGTACGTGCAAATATTTATGCACTTAAAAGTGTAGGGGTTACCAAACTTTTATCGATAAGTGCTGTTGGTTCATTGAAAGAAGAACTTGAACCTGGAGATTTTTTGTTACCTGATCAGATCTTTGACAGGACTAAGATGCGGCCATCTACTTTTTTTGGAGATGGGATTGTTTCCCATATTGGGTTTGACGAGCCATTTTGTAAGGATTTGAGAAAACTTCTTTTTGATATTATACAGTCAAAAGGAAAGACGGTACATAATGGCGGAACATATGTCTGTATGGAAGGTCCTCAGTTTTCAACAAGAGCGGAATCGCATTTTTATCGGAGTTTAGGAGCAAGTGTAATTGGGATGACTGCAATTCCAGAAGCAAAACTGGCTCGTGAAGCGGAAATATGCTATGCACTTGTAGCGATGGTAACGGATTATGATGTCTGGAAGGAAGATGAAAGAGTAACAGTTGATAAAGTATTGTCAACTGTCAGGAAAAACGTTGAGACTGGAAAAGAAATAATTCGAGGACTTGCTAATGTTGTAAATCTTGAACCTGAATGTTCTACTGGGTGTGCTATGGCTCTGGAAAATTCGATCATGACTGATCCGGAAACTATTCCTCAAAAACAGAAAGCTAAATTACAGCTGTTAATAGAAAAATATATCAAGTAAAATATTATGATGGAACTATGCAATTATTGTGGTTATGAAAGACATGAAGATTATAAATTCTGTCCGATGTGCGGAAATTCATTTGAAAATGTCTGTTCAAACTGTTTTGCAATAGTTGACCTTCTCAAATTTAATTACTGCCCAGATTGCGGAAATCAATTGCGTGATTTGCTTCTTTTTTTCTCTATGGAGGAAATAACACATCCAATCGAAAATAAAGCATTGAAGGATGTGGAATGCAAACACAGTGAATTTATAAAAGTCTATAAGGATTTTGCAATTGATGATATTCAGATGAAATTTAATTCACTTTCTGAATT
>DAOVTB010000296.1 GCA_030633305.1 Candidatus Muiribacteriota bacterium | reverse complement strand
CTGCGCGAGAATCTTATTTTTCTTTTTTTAATACGATTCGCGAAGAAGTCTCTCAAACGGTAAAATATTTGACGGATCACGACTGACATTCTGTTCATTTTCAAGATCGCTTAGCCATTGCATTACACTGGATTTCAAATATCTTTTCTTACCGCAAATTGAAATTGCGGGAATATCATTTGAAATTGATTCAAATTCATCTTCATCAAGTTGAAGCAGGATTTTTACATCGTTTTCATCCAGCACTTCCTTTGCTGCAGAAACCTGTGAAGAAAGTTTATTGATCATTGATATCAATACTTCTATTGGTTCATCTTCAGGGGAAAGAGGAATTTTTTCGAGAAAAGAATTAAAGTCTGCCTTTTCATCGATTTTCAGTTCTGATACAGCCAGAGACATATCTTTGATTTCATTATATATTTTTCTACATTCAGAACATTCATCTATGTGTTCCTGAATATCATCACTTATCCCTTCTTCAAGTAAATCGATAAATTCTTCTGGTTTCAAGCAATTCATTATCTTTCCTCCTTTTTCTTTTTCCTCTGCGACCTCCGCGTTCTCTGCGCGAGAATCTTTATTTTTTTATACAAGCATACTTCCCCGCATCTTCCTCAAGCCATAAAAAATCCGGGTCTTTACAGTATTTTCTGATATTCCGATTATATCAGCAATCTGTCCAATCTTCAATCCATTGATATACCTTAATGTAATCGCTTCTTTCTGATCAATCCCTAGACCATTCAATGCTTTTTCCATATTCTTCTTCGAATCATTTTTGGAAAAATCTATTACTACAAGATTATACTCTTCTTTTAAATCCTCTTTTAACTGATTGATGTATTTTTTATCACGCAAAGATTTGAAAACATTATTCCTCAGGGACTGGAAAAAGTAAGGATTAAATGGCTTTTTAGAATCAAATTTCTTACGTAGATTAAAAATATTCAGAAAAGTGTCCTGAACAGTATCCCTGCAGTCTTCAATATGAAAAGACGGCATAAGACGTTTAGTATAGTTTACTCCTAGAGAATAATAGGCTTCGTAAACAATCCTGAACGCGTCCAGGTCACCTTCTGAAAATTTCTTTTTGATTGTCTTGCTTATCAGTTCTTCCATAGTTTTTTGCTTTTATTTGATATTTATCTAACAGGGTCAGGGCACATTTCATTCAGCTCGAACATCGAGCTAAACAAAAGTCCTTCTGACCCTAGCTGATATTAACTTTTTCCACTGCGTCCTCAGCGTTCTCTGCGCGAGAATCTTATTCTTTTTTTATAAAACATCCCCGAGGACTCTGCCTGCTTCTGAAACTGTCGTCAGACCTTTTTCAAGATATTCACCGATCTTTTTACTGAAAGTTATTACATTTTCATCAATGTAGCTATCTATCATCTTTTTATCACCTTCAACAATCAGGTCCTTAATTCCCTTATCCAGAGTCATTATTTCATAAATAGCAACTCGTCCCATGTAACCAGTAAAATGACATTTTTCACAACCAACACTATCAACAAATTTCAGGCTCTTTTTGTTTTTTACACCAAAGGATTTCGCTTCAGCATCTGAAGGCTTATATTTTTTGGAGCAATGTTTACATGGTTTTCTCAGTAATCTCTGATTTACTAGGGCCAAAAGGCTTGCCGAAAGCATATAGGCATGTGATGATATTTCCATCAATCTCGAAAGTGATCCCTTTATATCAGCAGTATGCAAAGCACTTAATACATAATGTCCAGTAACTGCGATTTTTATAAGTAATTCAAGTGTTTTTTCATCTCTTATCTCTCCAGCCATAATCACATCTGGATCACATCGAAGAGTAGAACGAAGCATTGCTGGAAAAGTTTTTCCGATTTTTTCATCAACCTGTGACTGCATTACTCCTTCAAGATTATATTCAACAGGATCTTCTACAGAAAGCACCATACAACTTTCCCGTTTGGCAAAATCATTTACCATACTGTATAAAGTCGTAGTTTTTCCGCTTCCAGTTGGACCACTTACAAATACAAGGCCATTAGGTTTACTTACAATGTTTTTAATCTCAGCTAAATCCTCTTTAAGACAAAAAATACGGTCATAATCAAATGTGATATTCAACTTATCAAGGATCCTAAGTGTCGCTTTTTCACCATCAACAGTAGGAAACACTGAAACACGAAGATCATATTGCTTATCATTGACTTTGATGATGATCTTTCCATCCTGCGGGAGCAGATTTATCTCCATATCACCATGAAACATTTCTTTGATTCTGCTGACGTGTTTTTTAAAATCAAACACTGAATCGAATCTTGAAATCTTTTTTAACTTACCATCAATACGATATTTTACTTCTCCACCATTTTGATCTGGATTAAGGTGAATATCACTGGCTCTGGATTCAATTGCCTCCATGATGATCGTATTCAAACTCTTAATAATTTCATCTTTTTTCATCTTAAAACTCCTATAATTTTTTTTTACTCACCTTCAATATCCAGAAGTTCAGATTTCGTTCAAAAAAAAATTATTTATTTTTAAATATCAAAAAATAATTTCTGTCACAGATACTCACGGATAAAACACAGATTTTTAATGTGGAATCACATCATATAAGGGTATATTTTGATCCTGTCTAATCTTTTACTGTCTTCTCTTTCCCTTTCTTCGTGGTAAATTCTTTCTTATTATCTTCTACCTGTTCAGTAGCGAGTTTCTGAAGTTCTTCCTTGTCTTTTTCCAGTTCTTCATATTGTTCCTTTTGCTCAATAACTTCAAAAATTTTGTTTTTTGGTAATCCTACTGCACCTTTTGCAGTAAAAAAAATGATTCTTCCATAAATAATTTTAATAAAACTGCAGAGATTATTTTCAAGCACTTCTCTAAGGAGTTTATTTTTCAATGGAACTAATTCTATGTTAGTAAATAATGGATCTGCAATATGTGGCATACCCAAAAATGGAGTAAATACAAAACGTTTATACCATTTTGTCAGTGCTGACACTGCAAAAAGAGTATTTCTATCTGTTGCTGTTGGATTCAGCTGAAATATATTTAACTGGCCATCAACCTGGATAATATTATTATCTACAAAATCATCAGAACAACTCCATAGATAAAGATTTCCATCACTGACAATATGTTTCCAGGTAAGAAATGATTTTTCAAATAAAAATGATTTTTTTACTTTAAGCCTGCTTTCAACCAGTTCATACAATACCGCATTTTTCCTGTAGGCTCTGAACATATAAAGTTTTTTATCAAGAAAATTTATCACCTTGATAACAGATTTGTCATCTATGTGTGTGCGTTGAATGACTTTTGTAGCCCGTGTCTTGTAATTTATTCTGTATAAAGTTCCAAGATCCGTGATTACATAAAGATTTTCTCCCATGATTTCACAATCAAGAATTTTCGAACTGTCCAGGAGCCCCTGAGAAGTAAAATGTGAAATTTTGAATTTTTCCAGGTCAAATAAAAATATTCCACCTGCATCATTAGCATAAAATCCCACAATATAATTACCATTTAAGGCTACTTTACGAATTGAATTAAACTTCAAGCCTTCAACAGTAGTCACAAAATATGATTCATTCTTTTTTAGATCAGCCACATACAGACCATTGTAGAGTGTTGCACAAACCAGAAAAGGTTTTTTCCAGATCACTGATGTGAAAAACAGATCATCTCTGACAGTCTCAGGATCAATTTTGCTATCTGAATTTCGAACACCAAATGTCAATTTCGATATTTTCGAAGTTGAATTTACTACAAAATCAGTTATATCAACGTTTATTGCTGAATATACGGGACTATAAAAACTGATCGCAATAAGAAAAATAATTAAATACTTCATTTGTTCTCTACTTATATTCCTTTCATTTATATATATAAATTATTCATGTCAATATTGAACAGGCACCGGTAGACTGTGTCACAATCCAATCGTCATCCTGTGGCTTGACCACAGGATCCATCTTTCAAGTATTAACGATTTAAATAGATACTGCGATCAAGTCGCAGTATGACATT
>DAOVTB010000053.1 GCA_030633305.1 Candidatus Muiribacteriota bacterium | reverse complement strand
TATGGCAGAAGGTGATTTTTTTGGTGAGATGGCAATTGTTGAAAGAGAACTCAGATGTGCGACTGTAAGGACATTAATAGATACAAAGTTATATGTTCTATCTATCGGTGTATTGGAAAATCTTGAAGCAGAACATCCACAAGTAGCGATAAAAATCTATAAGGGATTTGTGAAAATTGTTGCAGCTCGTCTTCGAATGCGTGATGAACATTATTGTTTCACAAAACACACCCTGGAAAGCATGCGCAAATTCCTCTAATCTGAATCCTGAATTAGCGAACTTTGAATTTTTCTTCAACAATTTATTCTTGCGGAGTAGGGTACTACACCTCAGAATAAATTGCCTTGAAAAATCCAAATTTCATCTAATTCTGAACACAGATTTCAGAATCCAGATTATATTGCGAATAAATAGAAAAAATAAAAATCAAAACTGTAGGGACAGGTCCCCGTACCTGTCCAATATTATCATCAAAAACCAAACACAAGAAAAAAATACCAAATACAAATACAGATTGGGTCAGAAGGACTTTAATTTTCTTTGAAGTTCAAAAAAATTCACAGTGCCCTGACCCGTCATGATGCCGCATACTTGAAGTTCAAAAAAATTCAATGTGCCCTGATTCGTTATGATGCCGCATTCTTGAAATTAAAAACTACATGAAAGAGATATGCGGCGCGGTGTCCAGGTCTCGTTTTGGGCAACGAGTCCAACGAGAGACACTGGTACCGTACAGTGCATATGCGGTTTAAAATAAATTATAATCTTCGCCCCTGAGCTAGTGTGAGTATTTTATGTTTTTTCTTTTCTCTGCGTCCTCAGCGTTCTATGCGCGATGTCTTTTTTCTTAAATCTTCGGTATTGCGTATTACAGATTTTCCAGTATAATAGTATTATAATAAAATTTTTACAGGAGAAATATATGAACAAAAAAATATTCCTACTAATTTCAATTCTTGTTTTTACACTTACATTTACTTGTTTTGCAGGTCCTTTTTCAGCGGGCTCAAAACTTGATAAATATTATAAAGCGCTTACCGCGTATGATTTTATTCCTTACAACAAAGGATATACACTTGAAGAACTTATCAAAATCGAGCTGAAAGAAAAATATCCAGCTGATCGTTATGAAATAACTGGTGGACTTGAAATGGCAAGTGAAGCAGGTTATGCAATCGGTGAAATTGATATTCTTGTTTTGGATAAAAAAACAAAGAAAGTAGTAGTCATCGGTGAAGCAAAAGTATGGACTGATCTTTCTAAAGCATTAGTAAAAGCCAAAAGCCAGCTTGTAAAAATTAAAGATGCGATCAATTCTGGAAAAGTAGCTTCTCTTTATTATGTGCCAGATCCTTCAAGAAAATTTACTCTGGATATTTTTAAAGGTGTAGAAGTTAAATATGAGACTTTTGGAAGTAAAGGTGCAAAACGATATGGCTTTGATTACGAAACTGATATTACTCCAAATGAAACAACGACATTGAATAATGCTCTTATAAAAGCTCATTATAAGTCTTATAAACCAGAGCCACAAATTCTTGATTATATCGCATATGTTAAAAAATTAAAATTTCCAACACGTAATGATAAAAGTACATTCATCGCCTGCGTTAGATTAGAAAATGAAAAGACTTATCCACCTAAGGAATTTAAGGTTATGGATGATGTTGCATATTTTGATGTAGCAGGAACAGATCTTGGTCATGTCAAAATGGTCTTTGTTGGACGTAAAGATAACAAAGTAGCCAATGTATTGAACATTGTATATGGTTGGAACAATCTTAAAAATGCTGCAAAAGTATATAACAAATATCTTGCAGATTTTAATGCAGCCCTCGAGGGTGGAATTATAAAGAACCTTACTGCTAAATTTCCTAAAGGTTCAACTTTGAAACCTACTGATTTTAAAGTTTTCAAAATTGACAGCTATGGTATCAAAGGTGGGAAAATCGCAGGATTTACTCAAGAGTTGTCTCTTACTGCGGATGAAATATTCTACATCAGGATGAAAGCAAAAGGGGATTTATAATTCAGAACTCAGAAAAATTAGAATTTTGAGAAAAAAACAAAAACAATTGATGAACTATGTCAATTTGAATAGATTACCCGATCAAGTCGGGTAATGACAGCAATCACAATGCTTTTTCTATTTACCCTTTCTTATTTTATCTTGTTAATCCTGTCTAATCTACCTTAGAAGTTCCGCGGACGTAAGTCCGGGGGTGTATCAGGTTCCTGAATTCTCTTTGACTGGTCAAAGGTCAGGGAAAAAGTAATTCAGGACAAGCGAAGCTTGCATCCTGTCTCCAAACCACGTACGTAAGTGCGTGGTTCTTGATTTCTTCTTTTTTCTTCGTGTCCTTCGTGGTAAAATTTTGTTTTTTTAATTGTGACACAGTCTGCTTGTGTTTGCCCTTTTTAATTTATTTGTGTGAATTACATTTGTAATAACAATCTGTTAGAATGTATAAAAAAAATGGATGTAAAAAGTGAAAATTAATTACAAATATTTTATCGTTGTATTTATTTTATTTTTCTCAGTAATGATATTGCAGTTATTTTCAACTAATCAATCTGAAAAAAACTCTCCGATTTCCCTCATGATTAAAGCAGAAATCCCATGGGTAAGACAAGTTGGAATACCTGTAAAAAAAGGTACCAGAATAAAGGGAACTGCAACAGGTTTGTGGAAAATATCTGGTAATGTTAAAAAATCAAAATGGCGCGGTCCAGATGGGGATCCAGATACTCAACCAGGAAAAATAAATTATGCTGAATTACATTACAGAATAAATAATAATGAACCTCGACCAGCTGGAAAAAAATTTAATTTTGAAGTGCCTGAAAATGGAATACTTAAATTCTGGTGTAAATGCAATACTAGTGATGTATGGAACAACATGGGGCGATTAAAAGTTACACTCACTAAACTTAGTTCCACAGTTCCTAATGTTTCACCACATAAAACTCATTTGGAAAAGTACAAAAAACTGGGTTACAAGACAGAGGCACAATGGGATAAATATCACAAGATTGTTCATGATTCCACAAAAAATATGAAGGCTGCGAAGCGGAATAAAAGGTATAAAGTTTTCGGATGGCAGCCCTATTACAAAGGGACGGCCTATAAAAGCTATGACTTTTCAATTCTTTGGGGAATCTCTTATATCGATTACCATGTAGAACCTCATACAGGTAGTTATAAATCAATCCATAACTGGAAAACAACAAAAATTGTTGATTATGCAAAAAAAGCCGGGTGCAAGGTTTTTTTGACAGCATGTAACTTTGGACATTCCGCAAATACTGTTTTTTTAGAAAATGAAAAATCACAGGATAATTTTATTAAGACGATTCTTCCACTACTTGATTATAGAAAAGCCGATGGTCTTAACATCGATTTTGAGGAAATCCCGGGAAAATTGCGGAAGAAGTTTACCGATTTTTTAATCAAACTATCAACCGAATTAAAAAGAAAAAACTATGAGCTAATCCTGGCTTTACCCAGCATCGACTTTGAAAAGGTATTTGAGATAAAGAAAATTAAAGATCATATCGATCTGTTTGTCATTATGGGATATGACTACTATTATTCTGGAAGCCAGGATGCAGGTCCTGTCTCTCCCTTACAGAGCGGCCGAAAATGGGAAAAGTATAATCTGGAAACATCAGTTGATCAATATTTAATCAGTGGAGTTCCAGCCTCCAGATTACTACTAGCGATTGCCTATTATGGGCGAGAGTGGCATACCGCAACCAGTACATTTCCTTCAAAAAATACGGGATACATTCTCACCAATTCCTATAGAGCAATTAAAAATTATGGTCATCTGGAAAACTCGAAATTAGATCCTCTGAGTTTAACTAAATACCTTATTGTTAAGGATAACAAAAAAGGTTACAGGCAGTTATGGTTTGACGATAAGGAATCTCTTGGGGGGAAATATGACTGGATCAAGAAAAAAAAGATTGCCGGTGTTGCGATATGGGCTTTAGGATATGATCATGGCTATACAGAATTATGGGATTTGCTCAGAACCAAGTTTGGTAAAAAGGATTGATTGAAAGGACTCCTCTACAAACTTTTCTGTTCTTGTTATTGGTTGCCCTATTGGTATTGATAAGCATGTGGTGTTTTCCAAAAGATGGAATTCAGCTTTTTGATTCTATAACCTTAAAATATGAACCATTAGACAGTTTTTTTGGAAACAGTGATTCAAAAGAAATATCTATAATTGACGATTCACTAATTAATATTGTTGGTATCCATAAGGAAACATTCCGTAATAGTGTGAAGCTAAATGCTGAACTCAGATATAAACGAGTAACCAATATCCAACATTCAGATGCGACTAATTCAAGTTTGTTGAAGTTTTACGATTCGCTGGTAAATTTGAAATCCAGTGGTGGCAAACTTCGCATTCTACATTATGGCGATTCTCAAATTGATGGAGATCGGATGACGGGTTATATTCGAAATGAATTGCAAAAAGAATTTGGCGGAACAGGTGCGGGATTACTACCTGCTTATCAGGTGACTCTGACGAATGCAGCAAGACAGAAAAAATCAAAAAACTGGAAGAGATACATTTCTTTTGGAAAAAAGTATTCAGCTTTCCGACAACGAAAATATGGCCTTCTGGCAAGCTTTTCAAGATATTGTCCGCCTCGGAAATTAACTGGTAATTTAGCACCTCTTTCGGCCTGGTTAGAAATCAAACCAGCTAGTTATGGATACAAAAGGCTTAGAAAGTTTTCAGAAATGAGTCTTTATCTAGGTGGGAATAAAGAACCGGTGATGGTATCTATTGAAGCAGATAAAAATGTAATTATAAGTGATATCCTAAAGGTAAATACATTGAGCCGGAAAATTAAAGCTTGTTTTAAAGCGACCCCATCTCTTATCAAAATATCCTTTAAAGGATTGGACAGTCCAAATGTATTCGGAATTTCTTTAGAAAGTAAAGACGGAGTTATTGTTGATAATATTTCACTGCGAGGTGGATCGGGCACTTTTTTTTTAGGGATAAATAAAGCACAGCTTGAATCTCAATTCGCAGGAGAATCAATTCGCCTAGTAATTCTTCAATTTGGCGGAAACTCAGTACCATATATTACAACCAAAGAAGAAGCTAAAAAATTTGGTGAAAAATTTCGAAACAACCTGAATTATTTAAAATCAATTTTACCTGACACCTCATTTCTTGTAATTGGGCCTTCAGATATGGCGACTAAAATAAAAGGTAAGTTTGTAACTTATCCTTTGTTGGAAACTATACGGGATCACATGCAGCAGGCCGCCTGCGCTGAAGGAGCAGCTTATTATGACATGTTTGAAGTAATGGGGGGCAAAAACTCAATGTTGGAATGGATAAAAGCTAAACCACGACTTGCTCGAAGAGATTACGTGCATTTTACAGTAAAAGGAGCTAAGAAAATGGCAGTTTCCTTTTATCAGGCACTAAGAAAAGACTATGACAAATATCTAGAAAAAAGAACGGATAAATCAAATGCAGTTTCAATTAAAAAATAACCTTAAGATTTTCTTCAAGATTGGATTAAGCATGCTGGTTTCAAGTTTGAAAATA
This sequence comes from Candidatus Muiribacteriota bacterium, assembly GCA_030633305.1. GTDB lineage: Bacteria > Muiribacteriota > DAOVTB01 > DAOVTB01 > DAOVTB01 > DAOVTB01. The sequence goes on along the minus strand of DAOVTB010000053.1, from coordinate 16,752 downwards.
TTATTTCAGGAATAGGGAGTATGAATAGTCAATTGAAGGAAGTCTTACTTTATAATCCTCGGACACCATTGCTGTTTACAGCAATATATTTCTGGATATTTTTTGGAATTGTTCTTGCGGGTTATTCGATTATATACAAGAAGAATTCACTTCGTAATGCATATTTATTTATTGTAAGCCTATTTTTCTATTATAAAACGAGTGGTTTCTTTGTTTCGATCTTATTGGTGTCAACACTTGTGGATTATGTTATTGGTAGGTGTATTTATGCCACCAAAGTTATTATAAGGAAAAAATTATGGCTTGCTTTAAGTATTAGTATTAACCTGTTTATTCTGGTTTATTTCAAGTATTCTTATTTTTTTACAGATGCCTTTAATTCACTGTTTGGAACCAATTATATACCGATCAATTATTTTGCTTACATGACTAATTCCTTATTTGGAACACATTTCAGATTTGAAAAAATTTTGCTTCCAGTTGGAGTTTCATTTTTTACATTTCAAACTATTAGCTATTCTGTTGATGTATATAAAGGATTAATCAAGCCTGTTACAAGTATTCTTGATTTCGGATTCTTTGTATCTTTTTTTCCACAGCTGGTTGCTGGTCCTATTGTGCGTGCTGCTCATTTTGTACCTCAACTTTATAAGAAGTATTCGCTAACTAAGGAGCAATTCGGAACAGCAGTTTTTCTGATTTTAAACGGTTTGATCAAAAAACTATTTTTGGCTGATTATATTGCTGTAAACTTAATAGATCGAGTTTTTTCAAATCCAATGGGTTTTACTGGTTTCGAAAATCTGATGGCTTTATATGGATATTCTTTACAAGTATATGCCGACTTTTCCGGGTACACTGATATCGCGATTGGACTGGCTTTGCTCATGGGATTTCATCTACCCCAAAATTTCAATTCCCCATATAAAGCCACAAGTACTGCTGATTTCTGGACTCGATGGCATATTTCTCTTTCGACCTGGTTGAGGGATTACCTCTACATCCCTATGGGAGGGAATGAATCAGGGTCGGTTTTCAGTTATATCAGCCTGTTTATTATCGTTTTTTTTATTTCCATATTATCAGGCAATATTTATGTCCCTATTGCCATATTATGCGGCATGTGTACGGTCTCTTTTATTGGCAGATTGTTTTACACATTTAGAAACTGGATAAGGACAAATATGAACTTGATGATTACCATGCTGCTAGGGGGACTTTGGCATGGTGCCAGCTGGAATTTTGTATTCTGGGGCGGATTAAATGGATTAGGCATAATCGTTTATAAACTTTGGGAAAAGATGTTTCCGAAAAACAAGAAAAGAACCTGGTATAAAGACTTTATTGGTATTTTTTTGACCTTCCATTTTATAACATTCACACGTATCTGGTTTCGTTCTTCTGATTTCAACATTGCAAGCCAGATGCTTGATCGTATAAGACATATTTCTTTTAACGTAGGGGTTGATGTTTTAATCGGTTATAAATGGGTGTTTTTGACAATGTTGACAGGATATATCATACACTGGTTGCCAACTCGATGGAAAAAGGGCTATAAGAATGCCTTCATTCATTTACCTTTTTTAGGTCAGGTCGTGGTTACGTTTATAGTGACTTTCTTTTTATATCAAATTCATTCATCGGATATGTTGCCTTTTATTTATTTTGCTTTTTAGGATTAAACGTCCAGTAAACCTCGGTGAAAATAAGCAAAAAAGGGGTTAGAGACAGTGGAGAATTTTAATTGAACTGTACACTTGATGCTGTAGGAGATATTATGCTGAGCCGTAAGGTTGCTAGTACGATGAATGGCAACTATGATCTTCCTAGGCCGATATTTCAACACCTTTATGCAATTCCAGGGCTTTTTGGATAATGGAATCTATTGATCGAAGGATAGGTAAAGCATTCGTAGTGTCGTTTGTCAGTTCAGCTTTTTCAGTCATCTTAAAGATCATCTTTTGAAATGTGATTAATCGATCTCCGGACAAGATCACTTCATTTTCAGAATCTGGATCAGGGAATAAAGAAGAAAATTCTTGGTCTGTTATACTACAAAGTGAATCAAGTATTATTGGTCGTTGGTATGATAAATTGATGAAGCAGTATTCCACCCCATTACACGAATAAGTGCAGTTTTTGCAGATATCTGATAAAAGATCACCAGTTTTTATACAACCAATATCTTCAATCGAACCAGAAATTCCTAAAAAATAACTCATAATAATTATCCTCTCCAATACAAATTTTAAAATAGATTGGGTCAGAAGGACTTGAATTTTATTTGATGTTCAAAAAAAATCAATGTGCCCTGACCTGTTATGATGCCGCATATTTGAAGACCCATTTTGACACCACAGATTTGCCATTCAAAAAAAATCAGTGTTCCTTAACACATTATAACTGATGAAATATTTTGAAGTCCTTATTTTTGACAACAATAAAAAATTTCTTCTATATATACTATTACTATGATAATATTATTAATGAAAATTTACAAATATTTCATTATTCCAAGGAGGCAAAATGGAAAAAAAGTTTATTTTAACAGCATTTATTATCATTAGCTGTATGTTCTTTCCAACCTTGGTACGAGCCCAGGTTGCAGAAATGGAAAAGCCTTTAACTGCTGAATTTTCTATGACCGTGGAAGAAGAACTGGCTAGTATCAAATGGGAGATAAATGACGAGGGTGAATCTATTGCTGATCCGAATGCAGTAAAAGGTGGTACGGTTACACTTGGATTTCAGACTCCTCCTAATACACTAAGAGAATATGGGCCTAATTCCAGGAGCCAGGTAACTACTCTTTTAAACAGTGGTTGTTTTGAATCCTTATGTGGTATGTCACCGATTTCATTAAAAATAGTTCCTGGACTCGCAGAAGCTTGGGCAATAGGACCTGATAAAAAGACTTTTTATTTCAGGATTAATCCTAAAGCCAGATGGGCTGACGGAGAACCTGTTACGGCTGAAGATGTTCGTGCAACCTGGGATTTTCTTGTAAGTAAGGGTATCGAAGATCCTTTTATGAATTATTACTATAAGAAACTCGAACGACCGGTATTACTATCAAAATATGTTGTGAAAATTGTAGCCAAAAAATTGGATTGGCGTAATTTTATGACAGCTTATGGTTTTGGAATATATCCCTCACATAAATTATATGAATTGAAATTATATCCAAAAGATGAGAAAGACGACAGTAAAAAGAAATATGTCGAGGAATACCAGTTTAAGATGATGCTTGGAAGCGGTCCATATAAATTTGCAGAGGATAAATTTGTAAAAGGTAAAGAAATATGGCTCCAAAGAAGAATGGATTATTGGGATAAAGATAATCCTAATACCAAACATACTTATAATTTTGATTTCTGGAGATTTGTAATAATTCGTGATGAAAATCTGATATTTGAAAAATTTAAGGCTGGTGAAATTGATCTTGTTGTAATCCGTATGTCAAAACGCTGGGTTACAGAATGTGATTTTGATAAAGTTAAAAAAGGTTGGATAAAGAAGAAAAAAGTATTTACAGATTATGCCAGAGGCTATAGTGGTGTTGCATTTAACATGCGTAGAAAACCATTTGATGATGTCCGAATTAGGAAAGCATTCAGATATCTATTGAATATCAAAGAGCTTGTACATATGACGATGTTTGATGAATATGATGTTCTTGGCTCATATTTTCCAGCAAGTGTTCATGAAAATCCTGCTAATCCACAATCAAGATCTAGTACCGCTTAACAGGTAATAGGATCAAAATACGCTTGCGGGGATAGATGGGATAGTGAAGGCAGACTTTGTAATAAAGACATGAAACCTTTAATTGTAACAATCCCATATAGCGGTGATTTTGAACGTCCAATGGTTATTATGCAGGAATATCTCAAAGATGTTGGTATTACCTTGAAGCTGAAGCTTATCACCCGTGAAACAAAATGGGAATTGATTATGGAAAGAAAGTTTTCTCTTTCATATCAGAGCTGGACAGGAAGTCAGTTTCCCTCATTACGCGGAATGTGGCATTCTTCAATGGGGAAAAAAAATCAGACTGTTAATATAACTGGAATGAGTGATGAAATTGTAGATAGTATTATTGAGAAATATGAAGAGTTCATACCTCTGGATCAAAGGATTAAGCTGGTTAAACAGCTTGATAAAAGACTTGTAGATCTTTGCCCATATGCTCAGAGCTATGTTGCAAAGCATGACAGAATCATATACTGGGATAAATTTGGGATGCCAAAATCAATTCTTGGAAAACAGATGACTACTGGTGTCTGGACAGGACTTTTTCCTTATTGGTGGGTAGATCCAAAGAAAGAAAAAAGATTAGAAGAAGCCAGGGCAAAAGATGAAGCACTTCCTCTTGAACCAGTAGTTATAAGATTCTGGGATAAATGGAATAAACATTATGCTTCTATGTTGGATGCGGATGAGAAATTACCAGCAGGTAAGACTCTTATGTCAATATGGAGGGAGTATTATGATAATTATGTTGAACCCGAATCAACTAAAAGACATTAATAATAGAGAGGTATCTGGTATATGAGAGCATATTTTATTAGGAGATTTTTACTGATAATACCTACCTTTATTGGCATTACTTTACTCAGTTTTATTGTTATGCAGTTTGTTCCCGGTGGACCAGTGGAACAGGCTATCATGCAGATAAAAATGGGAGCTGCAATGAGCGGCGAAGGTGGTGCGACTGGAGGAAATGAATTTGGAAGTGGAAATGAACTTCCAGAAGAAGCGTTGAAACAGATCAGAGAGTACTATGGGTTTGATAAACCATTTTATGTAAGGTACTGGAACTGGCTGTGTAATGTAGTACCACTGCAAATGAAATACCCGTTTGTAAAATGGCCGAATCTAGGGACATCGTACAAATATCAGGAGCCCGTATGGGACTTGTTTGTAAAACGTTTTCCGATATCAATATATTTTGGGCTTGTGGGTTTTACTCTGTCATATCTTGTATGTATTCCTTTGGGCGTATTTAAAGCAATCAAACATGGGAGTGCATTTGATGCAATGTCCAGTATGATTGTGTTCATTGGATATTCAATTCCCGGTTGGGCAATGGGTGTTATTCTTCTTGTTATGTTCGGTGGAGGATCATACTGGAGCTTGTTTCCACTTGGTGGTTTCAGGCCAGACGGCTGGTCGAAGGCATGGGATGCCGGAAGATATGCCTGGTGCATAAAAATGCAGCTTTGGCATACAGTGCTTCCCGTTTGCTGTTATATGGTAGGTAGTTTTGCTACATTAACAGTGCTGATGAAGAATTCTTTGATGGAAAATCTTGGAAAAGATTATATAAGAACTGCTTTTGCTAAAGGGTTGGGTGAAAAAGTAGTTATTTTTAAACACGGGCTTAGAAATTCATTGATTCCAATAGCAACTGGGCTTGGACATTTACTCTCGCTTGTTATTGCTGGATCATATCTTATCGAAAAAGTGTTTAACATCGATGGAATAGGTCTTCTTGGTTATACTTCAATTGTTCAAAGGGATTATCCAGTTGCAATGGGTATGATTGTTATTGCCAGTCTGCTAAAACTTTTTGGGAATATTGTTTCTGATGCATTATATTGTCTGATTGATCCTAGAATCAGGTTCTCATGAGAAGGGGGGTGAAATAATGCCATATTTATTAAAATTACTTATCGTACTAACTTTTATCATCAAAATGCTTCAACTGCTTATTACTTCTCCGCTTATCGCCATCGTAGTTTTGGTCGTTGTAGTTGGGATGTGGAAACTTTTTAAACCCACGGTTGATTCACCTATTTTTCAAAAAAGGGTTCGTAAATTCAAGAGATTGAAAAGAGGTTATTTTTCTTTTGTTTTTATAGTGACTTTATATATTTTGACTTTCTTACTACCTTTTTTGGTAACTGATCGAGCTTTGGTTGTTTATTATGAAAAAGATGTTAATGGGAAAATGGTTGGAGAATACTATTTTCCTTGTGTAAAGATGTATCAAGGCAAGTTTTTTAATCTTGACGGACGAGATAAATATAAATCTCCGAATTATAGAAATCTTAAGATTAAATGGGAAAAGGAAAAAAGTAAAAACTGGGTTATGCTTCCAATCTATCCTTTTTCACCAAATGAACTTCTTTTACTTGAATTAAGTAATGAAACAGGGAAAAAGGTAAAAGCAGTAAAAGCAAATACAGCTTTGAGTCCAGAAAAGAAAACTGCAATGCTGAAAGTACTTGAAGCGAATAGGTTTCCTCCGACAAAACCAAATTTTAAAAGTAATATTCTTGGAACTGATGACCGTGGAAGAGATGTTTTTGCGAGGTTGATCTATGGATTTCAAATATCTATTTCGTTTGCTTTGATGGTCACGACGATCACTTATATTTTTGGTATATTTATCGGATCATTACTTGGATATTATGGCGGAAAGTTTGATTTGATCATGCAGCGCTTTGTTGAAATCTGGTCAACTATACCTTTTCTTTACACAATTATTATAATCAGTTCTATCCTGGTTCCAAATTTCTGGCTCCTGATCGGTATCATGTGTCTTTTTAAATGGATGGGAATGACTTATTATATAAGAGCGGAATTTCTTAGAGAAAAAGCGAAGGATTATGTTTCCGCTGCAATTTCAATTGGTGCAAGTGATGCCAAGATAATTTTTAAACATATTCTGCCAAATGCGTTGACTCCAGTTATATCTTTTGCTCCGTTTTCAATTGTTGCAAATATTTCAGCTCTCGTAAGTCTTGACTTTCTTGGTTTTGGACTTCCGGCTCCTACACCGAGCTGGGGTGAACTTTTAGTACAAGGAAAAGCAAATATGCTTTCCCCATGGCTTGCAGGGGCTCCGCTTGGCGCTATGTTTATTACACTGATGCTCGTAACATTCATCGGTGAAGCGGTTAGAGAAGCTTTTGATCCAAAAGAATATTCGAGGTTGAGATAATGGAAAAGAGAAAAAAATTACTTGATGTCAAAAATTTAAAGACTCATTTTTTTGTAGAAGATGGTGTAGCTAAAGCTGTTGATGGTGTTAGCTTCCATATTTTTGAAGGTGAAGTTGTCGGTCTTGTTGGGGAATCTGGTTCTGGAAAATCAGTAACATCACTCTCACTGATGCGGCTTATTCCTGATCCACCAGGTAAAATTATCGATGGTGAAATCAATTTTATGGGAAAAGATCTCCTTTCTTTAAGTTATAAGGAAGTGAGAAAAATCCGTGGAAATGATATGGCCATGATATTCCAGGAACCAATGACTTCATTGAATCCTGTGTTTACCATTGGTATGCAGATCATGGAACCAATACTGCTTCATCAGGGAAAAAATAAAAAGGAAGCCAGGATAATTGCTGCTGAAATGCTTGAACTTGTTGGAATTCCGTCTGCAGAAGATAGACTTGATGATTATCCTCATCAATTTTCAGGTGGAATGAGACAGCGAGTCATGATTGCAATAGCACTTGCTTGTAATCCGGTTTTGCTTATAGCAGATGAACCGACTACTGCTCTTGATGTAACCATTCAGGCTCAGATTTTAACATTGATGCTTGATATTAAGAAAAAAAGACCTGAGGCTGCAATATTGCTGATTACACATGATCTGGCTGTTGTTGCCGAAACCTGTCAAAGAGTTATTGTAATGTATGGTGGCAAGATTCAGGAAGTTGCAGATATTGTAACACTTTTCAAGAAACCAGAGCATCCTTATACTAAAGGTCTTTTAAAATCATTACCTCATCCAGAAAAGAAAGTAGAACGTCTTGACACAATTCGGGGTATGGTTCCAAATATCATGGAATTTCCTCCTGGATGCAAATTTTGTACAAGATGTGATTATAAATTGGATAAATGTGATTCAGAAGAGCCAGAACTTATTGATATTGGCGATGGGCATATGGTTAGATGTCATCTGATGGCAAAGGAGAACTAAATATGGAAGAGATAAAAAAACCAGGTGTAGATCTCATAACCGAAAAATTAAATAGACTTGAAGGGAAAATAGACCGCATATACAAGTTCTTTGAAGAAACAGATGAAGAAAATCTATTGACTGTTAAGGATCTTAAAATGTATTTCCCTGTATTTGGCGGTGTTTTCAGCACACAGGTTGCTACTGTAAAAGCAGTTGATGGAGTTAGTTTTAAAGTCAAAAAAGGTGAAACCATTGGTGTTGTTGGCGAATCAGGGTGTGGTAAAACAACTCTTGGTAGAGCAATAATTGGTCTTTATAAACCAACTGCCGGGAAGGTTATCTTTAATGGACAAACAGGTGCTGTTGATTTAGCGCGTCTTGATAGAGGAGAATTTAAACCATATCGCAAAGATATCCAGATGATTTTTCAGGATCCCTATGCTTCGCTTAATCCAAGGATGTCTGTAGGTGAAATTATTCGTGAACCCATGGATATTCATAATCCAGAAATGAGCGAAAGAGAAAAACTCGATAAAGTAAAATGGCTTCTGAATAAATGTGGTTTACGGGAAGAACAGTCTGCAAGATACCCACACGAATTTTCAGGTGGGCAGAGACAAAGAGTTGGAATTGCTCGTGCACTTGCAACAAATCCAGAGATAATAATTGCGGATGAACCTGTATCTGCTCTTGATGTTTCTATTCAGGCTCAGGTTATTAATCTCATGATGGATCTCCAGGAAGAATTTGGACTGACCTATATTTTTATTGCACATGATCTTGCGATAGTAAAGCATATTAGCACCAGGATTGCTGTAATGTACTTAGGTAATCTTGTTGAGATTGGTGATGCTGATGAAGTATACAATAATGCAAAACATCCATACAGCCGAGCACTTCTTTCAGCGGTTCCGCAGCCGGATCCAGAAAGAAAGGATAAAAACAGGATCATTCTTGAAGGAGATGTGCCAACGCCATTGAATAAACCTTCTGGATGTAGTTTCAGAACCAGATGTCCTATTGCTAAATCGGAATGTGCTGCAAAGATTCCTGAGCTTAAAGATACCGGGAATGGGCACATGGTGGCATGCCCATTCTGGAAAACAGAATTCTGATATGCGTCCTGAATGAGCGAATCTTGAATTTTTCTGCACCAATTTATGCTTGCGGAGTAGGGTACTACACCTCAGCATAAATTGGCTTGAAAAATCCAATCTTCATCTCATTCAGAACGCATATCAAGAGGGTTAAAATAAAAAAGAAAAAAACAAAAAAATAATATACTGTAGGGGAGGGTCTGTGACCCTCCCGTTTTTGTATATCGGGCATGGTAATAAACTAGCAGGGTGAAAGTCCAAAAGATCAACTGTAATTCCCTAGAGTAAATCAGGCAAGACGCAAGGAAAGCTTATTATCTTATCCCGAGAGATCTTGTAGGTTGTTGCAACTATAGATGGTGTCACATGCAACTTTTGTGAATTTGATGTTCGAATTCATGAAAGTTGTTTTGACCCCTGCACCAACTCAATATTTACCTCTAATAACTAAAATGGTACAGGTATAAATTACCCAGACCCTTACACGAGATATATGAAATGACAAATCACCTGAAAGAAATATGTGACGTGGTGTCCAGGTCTGTTTTGAGAACGAAATTCAACGAGGTAAATTGCACCGTGCAGTGCGTATGCGGATTTCGAGCCTTCGCGTGAAACAATTGGCACCATATTCGCATAAAAAAAACAGAGAATTTGTCCAGATATAATGATAAAATGAAGTATGCGACGCGGTGTCCAGGTCTCGTTTTGGGAACGAAATCCAACGAGAAACACTGGCACCGTACAGTCAGTATGCGTATTAGAAATAATATAAAACGAGGAACCAAAATGAAACAGGATTTAATAAAAGAGATTCAAAAATTAAAAAAAGAGAAAAAAGCAATCGTCCTTGTGCATAATTACCAGGAACCTGATATTTATGAAATTGCTGATTTTCTGGGTGATTCACTTGAACTTGCAAGAAAATGCCTTTCCTGTGAAGATGCAGAAAGAATAATTTTCTGTGGAGTTGATTTTATGGCTGAATCTGCAGTAATTATTAATCCTGAAAAAAAAGTTTATTTACCAGCACTTGAAGCTAATTGTCCGATGGCAGATATGGTTGATGTTGAAGGTTTACTGGAACTTCAGAAAAAACATCCTGGCTCAGCAACCGTATGTTATGTAAACTCGACTGCGAAGATCAAAGCTATTTCAGATATATGCTGTACATCAGCCAATGCTGTGCGAATAGTGAAATCACTTGATGAAAAAGAAATTATTTTTGTTCCTGATCGAAACCTGGGTCTTTATGTAGCAAGTGAAGTTAAAGACAAAACTATTATTCCGTGGGATGGTTATTGTTATGTACATCAAAAGTTTAAAAAAGAAGAAGTGATTAAGTCCAGAGAAAATCATCCAGATGCTGAAATCATCGTTCATCCTGAATGTCCACCAGAAGTCAGAGAACTTGCGGATCATATATGCAGTACCAGTCAAATGATAACCGCTGCAAAAGAAAGTTTAGCTGAAAAATTTATTGTGTTTACCGAAATAGGTATGCTTCACAGGCTTCAACTTGAATGTCCAGATAAAAAATTCCTTTCTCCTGCAAAAATATGTCTGCAGATGAAAAAGAATTCACTCGAACTTGTTAGAGATTCTCTTTTGAAAGATCAACATCTGGTTACTGTTCCTGAGGATATTGCAGTAAAAGCCAAAAGGGCATTACAGAGAATGCTGGATTGTAAGTAAAAAACTGTAGGGATAGGCCCCCGTGCCTGTCCGATACGAATACTGAAATAGATATGCGACGCGGTGTCCAGGTCTCATTTTGGAAACGAAATTCAACGAGAGACCTGGCACCGTACAGTCGGTATGCGGATGAAATAAATTATAAACATATCGTAGGGGAGGGTCTGTGACCCTCCCGCATTTAATAAAAGCAAGTTTAATTCTGAAAGTTGCTATTGGGGAATCGATTTTTTATCGGGAGGGTCACAGACCCTCCCCTACAAATTAATATAGATGAGATCACATGGAATTTTATCCAACAATTAAAATGAAATAAACATATAAAAAACGATATAAACCTCGAAATAAAAAGTATTTATTATAAACAAACAGCAGATGGTCGCTATTAGTACAAAATAACTCCACAGCCCGACAAAACATCCCGAAATCATCCTTGCTAAACTATCTTCGAATATGAGATACTGTGCGGCTGTTGAGGCGGAAGCCAACAATCAGCCAGCCGAAAAATTTAGCGCAGCGATGTTGCGGATTAGAAGGCAGAAAGCTTACAGGAGCAGGGGAACCGAAAGGTTAAATCCCGATCCGGTCAGGGAGAAAAGCCTTGAAGCAGGTGAAACTCCAGGAGGGACTTCGAATTAACTTTTGAATACCGATTGGATGGATAACTGCAGGAAGGCAGGAACGCCGAAAAGCGTGGTAGCTCTGCACTCCGGATAGAAAGCTTCAAAAAGAGAAGGCTAGGAGAGCCAGTGCCGATCCAGGATGAAATACTCCGAGATCATGGTGTACGGCTTCCTGTGGGGAGAAAACCTCTGAAATCGAGCAGGGACTTTGGTCTTGTGTGAACGGTAAGAGAGGAAGGGGCCAGAAACGGAAACCCGATTCACAGGCGGTAAAAGCTTTGAAAGTCAGAAAACCCATAAGTGCTGTGTTCTGGAAAATGGATGCAGGGCAGATAACGGAGAAACCCGCAAGAGGGATGAACCCTGAAGTGAGGACCGTAGCTTGAAGAGGCAATTCAGGCGTATGAAACGTAACGGTATCTGTAGGATGTGTGCTATAGGGTCAGAAACTGCATAAGAGGGACAGGCGGTCTGGGATTAGTACTGTGTTGGCAGGAAATATTGCAGATGAACGGTTTGAACCGAATGAAGGAAAGCTTGAAGACTGAACAAAGCTTAAGAAAGGAAGTTTGTGGACTTACTGGTTAAGGGAAGCAAGCAAGGGTCAAAAGCCGAATACTCTAAAGTCAGGCAGAATGACAGAAGAGGAATCAGCAACCAATATGCTGAATAGGCTGAGACAACCTGAAACTTTGAAAAGCAAGTTGACAGTGTACAAGTTGAGGACTTTCTGGAAACAGAAAACACCGACTTTTATTCGACCTCTCTAGAGTAGCAAAAAAATCGAGAACCACCTGGATATTAATTATCTCAGGTGGTTTTTCCTTTGTCCTAGAAAAAAAGCGTTAAAAAGTTAAGAAAAAATAATTAGTTGACAATGTTTCAGGGTTGACAAAAGCTTAAATTCGGTTAAAATTTGATTGTGAGTATAGTTTATGATTATATTCAAGAGATTTAAATATTTTAAAAGAGGTGTAGAGATGAAAAAAAGATTTAAAAAGTATGTTTCAGTTCTTGTTGTGTTTGTATTCATGTTTCAAGTTCTGACTTTTTCAGGAAGTGCACTCGGAAATGAAAAAATAACTGAAGAAATGAATCAAGCCATGAATCATATTGGCGGCCAGGTTTCACATATGAAAGATCTTTGTGAGTCTATGGGAAAAGAAGTGTATGTTGAAAATTTGAAAAAAAATCTCATGAGCAAAAGATCTGCAATCATTGAGAATATAATGAATGAAGTAAAGAAAGAAGGGCTTGAAAAAGTTGAATCAGAGTTGAAACAGCTTGGTCCTATTGGTAAAAATATTTCAAGTGATCTTGCAATGTGCAAAACAGAAGCCCAGAAATATGAAATGATCCGTATGAATTTAAATTATCATCTTGGAATTCTTGTAAAGAAAATTGGCGAGATGAAAGAAGAAGATATAAAGGAAGAGTTAACTGGTCTACAACAGAGAATTCATGATACTACTTCTGGAAAAGAAATTGTTTCTGAAGGAAAAAGAGAGCCTCTTATATCTTTTAAATCCATGGGAGCCAAGGATAATACTGAAGGATTAATTTCAGGAGTATTTAAAATCACTTTTGGAATATTTAAATTTGGTGTTTCGATGTTTATTTTTCTGTTAAATGGAATTGTTTTTATCGTAAAGGGTATGATTCCACTTGCTATATTTATGCTTAGTATTGGTGTAGGTTTGATAAAAATACCTGTGAAAATAGTATTAGCTATATTAGGAGCAGTATTCTAGGTAATATTTAAAAGGTTATAATTAAGTTTAAAAGGAGAAAATTTTGAAAATTAGAGTTACAGTATTCGTTTTGATTGCTTTTTTCTTTATTCTTTCCTGTGGATATTCAGAAAACTATATCATTGTATTAAAAAATAATAGTGGTATAAATAATCAGGAAAGTGTAGATGTTGATGAAGATTCGATAATCAATTCTGTTGATAATAATGGAACTGGTTTGATAAATAAAATTGAGAATCTTGCAAATTGTGAAGAGAACGGCTTAATTAAGTACGATAAATTATGGATTGCAAACAGTATCAGTTTAAATGCGTCTCCTGAAGTAATTGAACAGCTTAGAGATAATGAAGAGATTGAAGGCATTTTTGAAGATTTTCAAATGCAGATTGAACCTCAAGATGAAAATGTTATTGAGAAATTTGATTTGGCTGATGTAGAGGATGAAAATGATCTTCTTGAAACAGTTCCGCTTGCTCATTGGGGTGTAAAGCATATTAAGGCTCCACAGGTGTGGATGAAGTATAAAGCTCGTGGTCAAGGGGTCAGGATTGGTGTTGTTGATACAGGTATAAATCATACTCATGAAGCCATAAAAGGAAGACTTTTACGATATAGAAACTTCTATAACAACAATCAGGTTCCGCATGATGATAATGGACATGGAAGTCATGTTGCCGGTATTATTGCTGGTTCCAGATCTATGGGTAAATTTATTGGTGTAGCACCTGAATCCAAATTAATCGTTGCAAAAGTTACTGATCCTCAAGGTAGAATGATGTATTCTACTTTTATGAAAGCGCTTCAATGGATGACTGATCCTGATAAAAATCCAAAAACAAATGATAGACCTGTTGCGGTAAACTGTTCGCTTCATTTTCCGACAATAAAGAGCCAGGAGGCTGTTAAACATTTTAATGGTCTGTGTTTAAATTTATTGAAATTTAATATTGTTCCTGTATTTGGAGCAGGTAATGATTTTACCAAAAAGAATTTACCGATTTTTCTTCTAAATAACAGTCCTCATATTATTACGGTAGGGGCACTGGGAATTAATGGAAAAAGAGCTTCATTCAGCCGAATAGGAAAAGCAGGTGTGCGAAAGCCTGATATGGCTGGACCTGGGGATCGTATTCCAAGTTGTGATCATGTTGCAAATCGTGGTTTAATTGTAAAAATGGGTACATCAATGGCTGCTCCTCATGTAACGGGAGTTATAGCACTTATGAAAAGTGTGAATCCTAAACTTAATTGTCGTCAGATCATGTGGATTCTTAAAACATCCTGTGTTGATGTTGGTCCAAAGGGTTTCGATATCCATACTGGGTTCGGTTGTATTAATGCTGAGATAGCAGTAAAAAAAGCACTCGCCCTGCGATCAAAATGAGCGAACTTTGAATTTTTACTGCACCAATTTATGCTTGCGGAGTATATAAAATACACCTCAGCATAAATTGTCTTGAAAAATCCAAATTTCATCTCATTTAGACCACATATCCAGAGGGTTAAAATAAAAAAGAAAAAAACAAAAGAACAAAAAGTTAAAAAAATGTAGGATCGGGCATGCCCGACCCTTTATACATATACAAAGATAAAATCCAAACATAGATTTGGGTAAGATGGACTTTAATTTTATTTGATGTTCAAAAAAATTCACAGTCCCCTGACCCGTTATGAATACCATATCCCTGATTCTCAAAATTCATATCCAACACATGAAATCGTTGGTATCATTTACGCATAAAATAAACAGAGAATTTGTCCGGACACTAATGATAAAATGAAGTATGCGACGCGGTGTCCAGGTCTCATTTTGGGAACGAAATTCAACGAGAGACGCTGGCACCGTACAGTCAGTATGTGGATTTGAAATCACTATTTGCATAAAAAAAGGTCAGATTATTAATCTGACCTTCTTTGTTCTCTTTTCTCTACGTTTTCAGCGATCTTTGTTAGTGAATGTTTTGAACTTGTTCAAATTAGATTCACTTATGCCGCGAGTAATTCAGTAATGATTTCATTTTACAAATTTGAGGCAGAAAATCATTTATCTGAATTCGAAGTGGTGCGCGAGATCTTTTGATTTTTTTCTTTATTTCTTAAGCCATTTATCAAATATTTTGTTAATGGTTTGATGTTTTCTCGAATTATATACCTCTACTGGAGGTTTTTCCTGATAATGTTCCCAAATGCCTTTTTTGAATTTCTGTGCAAGTTCCTGTGCGTACTTAAGATTTCTTTTAAACATTCTGTTTTCATCTGTAATGGAAAATGCAGTAAGCCCCTTTTTTATCAAAGATTCATTTAGATTTTCGCCATCTTCAGTAATAAGATATGCATAATTGGATTCAAACGTTGCTTGTTTGACTGAATCATAAATCACATAAACTCGATTATTTCGTAGAACGGATTTCATGTATTTAATTGCTTTTGAAGCTAAAAATAATACGTGTGCCTCGGGTTGTTTTTCGGGAGCACAGACACCAATTAAAATTATTTTTTCCCCATTTGACAGCACAATTCGATTAAAATCAACTACACTTTTAACGGTCATCAACTGCTGTGCATTTAAGGATAGTGTAATTAAAATCATTAAAACAATCAATAAACCAGCTTTTTTCATCATAAATATCTCCAATTGAAAATTATAATATATTATCTATATCGACAGTAAAAGCATAATTTATTATCCACTATTATTAATGTTGTAGGAAACGTGCCTCAGACTGTGTCGCAATACACTTCTATACAATATTTGGTAGAGACAACTTGCCTGGCGCAGGGGTCAAAGCAACTTTCATGAATTTGAATATCAAATTCACAAAAGTTCCATGTGACCCCATCCGTGTTTTTCGTGCCCTTCGTGGTTAAATTTTGTATTTTTTTAATTGTGACACCGCTTGTTGAATCCGGCCCTGCAATATTTATAATTGACATTAAATGTGTAATAATCCTATAATCATAAGAGTTTTTAAATCAGGAGAAGATAATGATCTCAAAAGAGGAAAGAAAAAATTATTTAGAATCAGTTTATGGCGAAAAAAATAGAGGTCTTTTAGACACCGCTTTAGAAGTAAAGAATGCAAGAGAAGTTCAGGATAGATTATATAAACTTGGTTATGCAATGGAGAAAACCAGCGAAGGGGTTTACAATGTTTCCTCAGCAGCGGAAACACATCGTACTCAGCGTGGAATGTGTTTCGATGGTTTTATTTATGGATTTGCTTTGAGTTTAGGTTTGAGCAATGATGAAGTTGAATTTCCTGGAATTATTCTGGGGATACATGCATTTGAACTTTATGGAGAAAAATACAGGAGATCTGATCATGCGGTCCTTCCTTTTTTTGATGTGAATTTAAAAAAATGGGGAGCAGTCGGACATTCCAGATATAAAGATGAACTAACCTGGCGTGATGCAGTATATGAAACGCTTGAAGAACTTGCGATTAGTTATAAAAAAGCATTTGATAGTCATAAATATTATTTTCAGGGTTATGTTGTTGTGGATTTTGATGACATGTCTCAAGAAGTGAATGATTTGGAACCTGGAAATGACTGGATTGATTCAGAAAAGAATCTTGTTTCAATTGCTAGAAGAATATGGAATTATCCTATTACTAAAACCGCAGGAAATGCTGAATTGCCGCCCGCTGATAAGTTTTTTGGTCCAGT
>DAOVTB010000077.1 GCA_030633305.1 Candidatus Muiribacteriota bacterium | reverse complement strand
AAGGAAACAGGATTGAAATATGCTGATCTTTTAAATCTGAGAAAAGATCTGGAATTATTTGAATACTGTTTGACAGAATTAAAAAGCTCATATCTAAGAGTAGTTCTTCAGCGTGACGCTGAAAATTATCAACGAAAGGATATTCTTGTTTACAGAGATGACAGGGGTGGAATAGACATACTTAATGGTGAATTAAAGTCACTTAGATATTATGATATTTTCTGCGGTCATGATATGAATCGAATCGAAACCCTTTTGCCTGAAAAATCCTCTGGTCACATAAAATATAGTCAGGGTGACATTATAATCAGTAGATTTGGCAGTATTACTCCTGAAGTTGTAAATCCTGGAGATTCCAGATATGGAAGATATGATAAAAATAAAAAATGGATATGGGAATTTGAAGATTCCACCATTATGAATAAAATTCCAGTGGTGATGACTCATGAAGTTGGTCCAGATGAAAAAGTATTACCTCAAATAATGAAAAGAAAAATTATCGTAAGCCATGATGAAATACTTAAAGCAAAAGAAAATTATAAACCCAAAAAATATTATCTGGCACCAACATATGATGATGACGAGGATAATTCCATGTCGTACAGTTCTGGCCGGACTAGAAAGTCTGGCTACGGGTATAGCTCTTCTGGTTTTAGAAGCGGAGGAAGCAGTTGGGGAAAATAGGTGTATAATTTAGATAAGATACTACGATTATGGTATAATAGACTTAATTTTAATGATTTGGACTGCGAAATATGAAGGGTTTTAACGAAAAAGATACAATATTTTCAAGAATGGATCTTAAAGAAGATACTCTGGAATACAAGGAGTATTATAAGAACCATCCTGATAAAAAAGAAATTGATGACGAGCTGAGAGATTCAGACGGAAAGTTTCCACAAGATGATGTAAATGAATTAGCTCGTGCAATTTTCCAGACAGTTCATTCTATAGGAATTGCAACAAGTGAAGGCTCTGTTATAAAGAAAAGAAATCATACTATAGAACCTGAATTATTATCGAAAAGAATTAAAGGACTGGCGAAATTTTCAGGAGCAGTACAGGTTGGAATTGCAAAAACAAAAAAAGATTATTTTTATATAGATAAAAATAAATCCTGGAATAGCTATAATGCAAATCATGAAAAATATGGTATTGTATTTGCTGTTCGTATGGACCCTGAGCTGTTGAAATGTGCACCTAGATTTCCAGAGATTATTGCAACTGCAAAGGGTTATCTGGATGCTGCAATTATCGGAAGTGTGATCAAAAATTACCTGAACAGGCTTGGTTTTTCTGCATTCAATCATATGGAAGGGGCTTATGGTTGTGTTCCTGCTTTGTTTGGGCAGGCAGCCGGACTTGGTGAAATAGGTCGTAGTGGCCTCCTTGTATCTCCAGAGTATGGTCCTGCAATAAGACTTGGTGTTGTAACAACAAATGCTGACTTAGTAATAGATAATCCGGTTGATTATGGAATACAAAAATATTGCAGTACTTGTGATCTTTGTTCTAAATCATGCCCAGGTAAAGCAATTTCAGATTCTGATCCAATACAGATTGAAGATTGTAAGGTATGGAAAATAATACCGGAAAACTGTTATCGAGTATGGCAAAAGGTTGGTTCTGATTGTGGTGTTTGTATGAGAGTCTGCCCATATACCTGGGGAAAAGCAGGCAAAAATTTTGAGACACCATATAGCAAAGAAAACCCTGATTGGATTAAATAACTTTTTTACGGTTGAATTTTATTTTTTGGCAACTTTCAGTTTTTGTCCATTATATTCTACTATCTGATCAGGATAGATTTTACATCTTTTTCTCGTTTCGACTTTTCCGTCTACTGTAATCAGACCATCGGCAATAATCAATTTCGCAATTCCTCCAGAATCAATTATTCCGGATGCTTTTAGTAATTTGTTCAATGGGATAAATTCGTCTTTGATCTCAAAAATTTCCATATTATTTTCCTTTCCATTTGAATGAATCATCTTTATCAAGAGTTTTGATGAAATCATTTTTTAACCATTTTAATGTTGATTTATCATTATTCAGGAATGCTTTAAAAAAGGCTAATGCTCCTGTTTTAACAGAAGTAAGATAATGAGACATTATTTCCTGATTAAAGAGATGTGTTCTGTTTGAACCTGAGAATACAGAATGATCTGCTCCCTCAAGGACAAGTAAGAATTGTGGACTTTTATTTAGATTTTCATATGGTTTGGTTCTATCTTCAGGAACCATATCGTCATTTACTGGAAGAACTTTTCCGTCCTTAGTTCCTGTCATATGAAATAGTGGTATTTTTATATCTGTATAAGCCTTTTCGATTTGAAGATTTTTCTTGGGAAGATTGGGACTTAAGACAAGCCCGGCTTTGATTCGATCTTCCTTATAGCTTAAATAAAATCTACTCAGTCTTTCTCCTGCGGCAATCATAGTTGATCTACCACCATAGGAATGACCGGCCAAGCCGATTTTTGAAATATCAATGTGATTCTTCATAATTTTATCGGTTTTATTCATCTCTTCAATCTTATCTACTACAAAAGGAATGTCATTGAACCTGTTAACAGCATTAAATGGATTTCTCAGTGATTTTATCAAGGCTCTTTTGATTCCAAATCCAGTAAATTTACCCTTCCAGACTTCGCTGTCAGATCCCGGATGTTGAATATGGAATACCAAAAATGAATTTTTGGCCAGATATCTACCTAGATATTCTGCGTTATCCTTTGAACCACCAAGGCCATGTGAAAATATGATCACAGGATATTTTCCAATAAGTTTTTTGGGTTTGTACAGTCGATATGGTACTGTTCGTTTTTTTAAAGAATATTTGAATTCTCCATCTGTTATGGTAATTGGATTACATGAGATAATTACTTGAAATGCAAAGAAGAACAAGCTAGTTATAAAAAAAAGTTTTGTATGTTTCATTTTAACCCCCAATATATACTAAGCCATTTTTCTATGAAATATGGAAAATATTCCATATTATTCAATATTCCGATTGGGATACCGTCTGTTTTGATCCAGTCTGGTTTAAAATAAATAAGCATGAGCAGGTAATTTTTTTTATAAAAAAGATGACGTTTATTTATAAGTTCATCAACTGCCATATTAAAGTATTTAATTTGTTCTTCACCATGATTACAATAAGAAAGGGAAAGATAACCTAAAAATCTGGAAGGTCTTTCACTTATCAGGAATCTGGAATATTTTTTAGCTTTCTGAATATCTTTTATTTTAATTGTAGATAAAACACCGTAAAAAAGTCCCCTTGGAAATTTTTCTGCTAGAAATCTTGTGAAATTATCGACCCTTCTCCAGTTAATAAACAAATCAGAGTAATTTATAGCCTCCTGATATTTTTCCTGATTATAAAGATTTACAATAATTTCACTGAGAATTTCGTCTCTGGACGTTAATTCAGACCATGGAATCCCGGAAATTGATCTATTGAATCTGTATTTCATCAATTCATATTCATGTTTGAATTCATTTTTTAAATATACATCGTATTCATCGTACAAAGTTTGATTTAACGCCTCTTGTTTATCAATGGTTTTAAAATAACCATAGCTTTTTTCATACATTTTCGCGTTATAGAATACTCTTGCAATCCTGAGGTTAATAAACTCTTCTTTTTTGAATTTTTTATACAATTGTAATTGATAATCCTTAGAGGCAATGTGTTTGAGGACCTTTTTTCTTAGCTCTGGATTTAATGAGAAAAACACATCATTTATAAATATTGGAAATTTGATTAAATAATTTGCAAAATATTGTTTTGCCTCATCAGTGTTGCCTGTATAGAAACAAACAAGTGCATAAGTTATTTCAGCAAAACCGTCCTCGTCCGGGGAAAGACTTTGACAAATTTTAATACAGTTTTGATAAGGTTTTTTATTTACAGCATAGTGCCATATTCTGAAAAGTGAAAGTTCAAGATCAAATCTGGAATACTTGATGGCTTTCTGGAATGCTTCAAAGCCTTTGCTGGTAAAACCTCTGAATATATTGAATACACCAAGATAACGATAAATATCCGAACTAAAGGGTAATATCTGAGTAGCGTTTTCAAGAAGCTTTATTTTATTATCGAGATTACTGGACTTATTAACTTCTGAAAAGATTTTTTGTACTTCCGTATGAAAATAGTTGTATCGTATGAAAACTACGGAACCTAATATGAATAAAATCATAAATCCAATTCTAAATATACGAGACGGGATTATTGTTCCTTTTTTCCAGCACAAACCACCAAACAGAGCTAATAGAATATACCCTCCGGTCATCCAGAGATAATTATCAACAATACTGTTTAATCCAACAAGAATCAGGAAAAATATAAAATATGGTCTATTGGCTTCATCAGAATATCCTTTTGAAAAAAGGAAGTATAAAAAGATAAGGAAGAATATAAAAAAGATAAATCCATATGAAAGTAGAAGTTCAAGTATTGTATTGTGGCAATGTGCATATGTTCCGTTTCTACTTATTTTTAAAAAAATATTGTTTTGTTTCAACATTCTATTGTAAAACCCGAAATTTAATCCGCCGACACCAACTATAGGTGACATTGAAATAACGTTTAAACCATCGTTAAGAAGTCGCAGTCTATCAAGATAATATTTTCCAAAGATCAGATTTGAAAATCTATTTCGAATTTCAGTATGCATAAGCATGACGCAGAAGATGAGCAATATACAGATAAAAATATACTTCATTTTTACCTTGAATGAATATTTGAGCATAAAGCATAGATTTAAGACTAGAAGAAAAAAAGCAATTTTAGAAAGAGTTAAAAAAATACTGGCTGTTATTGAAAAATATGCCAGAATAAGAAATGCCATTTTTGTTCTGGAGGCAGGTTTTGCTATTATCCAAGCTAGAAAGAACAATCCAAGATTTAAAATCGCTCCTAAAAAATTGATATGGTAAGGAGTTTCATAAAAGTTTATTTTAGCAGCATAGCTTAATCCAAACTCCATAATTCTAGAAATGAATATCCAGTTAACCGTCAGAGATAGATATAAAATGTAAAGCGAAAAAATATGAAAAAATCCGCTTCTTTTTTTTGAACAACTGCAGAAATTCCTGAAAAAGAGCAGGCATGAAAACGAAAAGAAAAGATTTTTAATTGAAAGAAAATTCTTATACTTATCAGGTGATTTTGACATAGATGGAAGTGTTAATAATATCAACAGCAATGGAATAATATCAACAATATCTATTTTGTCTCTATCAATTACAATAATAGTAATCAGGCAGATTATAAATAAGGTTTCAAAAACAAAATTCAACTGGAAACCGATGTTTTGTAGAATTACAAAATAAAAGATCATGCCTGTCCAAGCGATAATGTTTTTGAATTTTATAGTTTTGTTACTTATTGAATTGCTCACAAAAATACCTCTAAATGATGATACCATAAAAAACATCGCGCAGAGAACGCGGAGGACGCAGAGGGAAATAGACTAATAAGATTTACCACGAAGGGAAAAGAAGAGACATAAAGGTAAAAAGATAAACAAAATATAATTACACTGTCTGCCTGTGCCTTTGTGTGAGATAATTCTATCCATTTATAGTAAATCAGTTGTGATGAATTCTCAAAAATAGTATACTCCGTGAAATCAAGAGGAATGGATGATGTAATGAATAAGAAAGACGACGTAATATGCAATGTACCGGTAACATTCCTGTTTAAAGACTCGATTGAAGGAAGTGCGCAGAAAGGAACAATTTTTCTGAATCATGGTTTCAGATCTGATCGCAAAGGGATGACTAAAGATATGAATATCCTATGTGACAGAGATTTTTTGATAGTTTCTGTTGACAGTGTAGGTCATGGTGAAAGACTTTATCCTGATTTTGATGAGAAGTTTGATGATAATAATCCAGATATGGAAAAGAATTTTTTTGAAATTGTAAAATCAACTTCATTAGAGATTTCAGACCTTATAGATGATCTCAATAAAAAAAATATGATTCATATGGGTAAAATTGGTATTTCTGGTGTTTCAATGGGTGGATATGTAACATATCAAGCGTTATGTATGGATACAAGGTTGAAAGCTGGAGTTCCTGTACTAGGTTCGCCATTGTGGTCAGAAAACAAAGATAAAAGTCCATTTTATTTTCCTGAAATGATTTTTCCAAGGGCACTTTTGTCTATTACAGCAGGTAAGGATAGATCTGTTCCTCCTGAAAATGTATTTAAGTTTCATGAAAAATTGACTGACTTATACAGGAACAATATTGATCGTGTAAAACACATTAACTATCCAGAATCAGCTCATGCTATGAGGTTTGAGGATTGGCTGGATCTTTGGAGTCATGCTGCTGACTGGTTTGAAAAGTGGTTATAAAAAAGAAACGTAAAACATCTGCAAATAACGTAAAATGAAAAAAGAATATTCGAAAACATCCTGAAAATAGATAAAATCCGAGCAACTAAAAAAACAAAAACTCCATATTCCTATTTAATAAAGGGATCAAAAAAGGAATGTAGGGTTGATAATATTGGTTTTTTCAATATAATGAATGTAACACTACTAAAAAAACTGGAGAAATGATGAAAAAGAAATTGATTGCTTTAACCTTATGCATTGTAATATCAGTACTCATTTCAGGATGTTTTGGTGGAAGTGATATTGCTGCCGTCGATACAACACCACCATCTGCAGGTGCACTGCAGATAAACAGTGATGATTTGACAACTGGCTCGCTTAATGTGACTTTAACAATACTGGCAACAGGTTCATCCCATATGTTGATCAGTAATTCAAATGATTTTTCCAACTCTGTCTGGGAGACTTATTCAACGTCAAAATCCTGGAGTTTATCAGTAGGAAATGACGGGTTAAGGACTGTATATATTACCTTTAAAGATGTGTCCGGGAATGTTTCTGAAGTATCAAATGACACTATTACATTTCAAGCCAATCAAATAATATTTGAATCTGATAGAACTGGAAATTTTGAGTTTTATACAATCGGTGCTGATGGAACTAACCTGAAAAAAATTCCAAATACAGTTGATTGTTATCATCCTTCCTGGAATCCAGATAAGACAAAAATAGCTTTTTATTCTGCAATTTCAGGAGCAAACGAGATATATACCATCAATTCAGATGGTACAGGTCTTAACAGATTAACAAATAATGTCTCAGTTGATATCCGACCTGACTGGTCACCGGATGGAACAAAGATTGCCTGGAATTCAAACCGAAACGGCAATAACGAGATATGGGTCATGAATGCCGATGGATCAAATCAGCATAATATAACAAATGCAACTCTGGATTTTCATCCATCCTGGTCACCTGACAGTGCAAGAATTGTGTTTTATTCCAGTAGAGATGGAAACAAAGAGATCTATACTGTAAATTCTGATGGAACGGGTGTCCAGAGATTAACAAATAATGCTTCAGTTGATGAACGACCAGCATGGTCGCCTGATGGCACAAAGATAGCGTGGTCTTCAAACCGTAATGGGAATTATGAATTATGGGTCATGAACGTAAATGGTATAAATCAAAACAATATAACAACTGGTACACAGGATTTTAATCCAAACTGGTCTCCGGATGGTTCAAAGATTGTATTTTATTCAGCTCGTGATGGAAATTTTAATATCTATACTGTTAATTTTGACGGCACTAGTCCTGTTAGACTTACTTCAAATTCCGGTATGGATGATAGACCTTCGTGGTAGAATTGGATGGCCTTTTAGGATTGTATCGTTATTCCCAGATAAGAATTATTATTGTTATGTTTGTTTTTTAGTACCATTTGATGCTGATGGCTATAAACCATCTCTTCATTATCGTAACAAAGCTTTTAAAGCTCCTTCTGATGGAAATTTATTTTTCGGACATGATGATCCAGTTAGTGGATGCCATTTACTTCTGTAAATATAACAAAAGATAACGTTGATAAATTTTCAAATAAAATAAGTTTTGGATTTGATATTCTTAGTGAAATTAAAGGGGAAAATGTAAAAAAATATCTAATTTTAACAAAAAGTGGTGATTATAAATTTAATATTATTTGTTATGATAAGGTGAATAAGAATGATTCTATTGGTATCCGCTTGTTATCAATTCCTATAAAAGTATTAAAGCAAACAATGTTTTCAATACTTTAAAAAAACTTTCTTGAGATTTCAAACGCTGAGTGAAGTGAAAATTTGCTGAAACTTGCATCTTTGAATACATTGAGTTATTTTATAACCAAATCAGGTAACATTTTTATCTGAATTGAGCTTAACTGGATATTCAGTTTTACTGTGAAACATAAGTTTTAATTATTGTGGAGTAACAATGAAAAATAAATTTTTATTATTTATATTCATAGTACTTGTCTTTATTTCAATTGGTTATTGTGGAAGTATCATGGAACTGATTCTATTTAAAAAGGCTCATTTACAATGGGAAAAAAAGAATTATGTCCTTTCTGAAAAGCTCTATGAGCAATGTTTAGAAATCGATAGTAAAAACAAAAAGTTTTTATACAGATATCTCCTTTCAAAAATTAATCAGAATAAATGTATTGAAGTTTTAAGTTTTTTTGATAACTTGGAAATTAATAAACCTGGGTTGAAACTACATCAACTGAAAAGAAATGCTAGAACTCAATTATTTATGAATACTGAAAAAATAGATAGTACAATAAAGGCGAACCTTTCAAAAACACTTAATTCAGATTTGGTTAGCTTTGAAGTTATTCCAGATGTAATAGCAAGCAGAAACGATGAAATTGTTAAAATTATTTTTAATGTGCAAAAATTTAATAAATATCCCATAAATATATGTGTTCATTTTGAAAAAATAGGATATCCGTATTATGCCAATTTTATAAAAACGGATAAGAATAAAAAATTATGGGAAATCAAATTTTCAATAAAAAAAGAATTTTCTGGTGTTAAACTGGAGTTACCAGTTTATGTGTTTTATTCAAAAAAAGACTTTTATTATTATAATTTGAAAATAATTCTTCCAAGTAGGAACATAAAAGTAAAAGGCCTTTCATATACTAATGAATTAAAATATTTGGATAGAAAAACTTTAATGTTGAGTCGTGGCAAAGTAAAATTCAAGGATTTTAAAATATCTGTTAAAAAACAAACTATAAATAATCAGAATCTTGATAAGGGGAAAAAATTTGAAATTGGAACAAACTATTTTGTCTGGATTGTTGCAAGAAGTGATAAAAAAGTAAAGGTTAAAGTGAGTAAAAGGAAAGAAGGAATAAAAGACGGGAAGTTGATTGGGTATTTTCATGTTGGTCCAGCAGGTTTAATTTTGGAACATAGTGTTATAACTAATGATAACCTTGATGGAAATACACTTGCACTTGGAATTGCTCTTCCGGGAATGGTACAAGTTGGGAACTTTGCAATGGATATTTATGAATGTTCTATGTTTGAAGACAAAGTAGTTTCAAGATATGGTGAAAAACCACTTATTTTTATACACCAGGAAAAAGCAAGATTACTTGCCGAATCTGTTGGGAAACGCTTACCAACAAATGCAGAATGGTTTTTTTGTGCTCAGACCTGTTGTGAGCCTACAGATCTTTTTTATCAAGGAAACGGAAAAGAATATGCGAATATATGGCCATTTAGTATTCCTTTTAACAGTAAAGATCATGATGGAATAGTGAATAATCCTCATGACCAAAATGGTGCAAATCTTTCAGGAGGTACCCTTACTGGAACGTGCCCCCTTGATATCAATATGTATGGAAACTATGATATGATTGGAAATATAAACGAATGGGTTGATGATATTTCAACTGGAAAAGAACTACCTGGAGATGGATTTATCTCAAAAGTAGACAGTAATGGAAATGTAACAAAAATTCAGGAATTACCAAATAAATTATTTATAGGTAATTATTATACTTCATCAAGAGGACACCCAGGAAACGCTGTTTTGCGAGGTGGTTGTTGGTATAATGGACATCGAGGTGGTAAATATTATCAAAATTTATCTTATAAACAGAGGTTTTCCAGTAATATAACTGGATTCCGATGTGCTAGATAAATCTATTTACTACCTAATGCGGATAATGAATTTTAATTCAGATGGGCTGATATCTTTAGATAAAAAACGTTAAGAAAATAATAATATAAGTTGACACTAGTCATTATTTCATGTAATTATAATTACTTATATGTACATAATATCAAGGGAGCATCTGTTTATGAAAAAAATTAATTTATTTTTTATTATCATTTTTTTTATCTTTATTCATATACAATATGGTTTTTCTCAAAGCATAACATATACAAGAATAGCTCATTCAATGAGACCATTTGATTCCAGTGTTTTTGTCCCAGTAAAAAAAGGTGATGAAATTACAATCACAGCAACAGGAACATGGAATGTTGATACTGCAGCAGTAAATGGAGTAACCCAAAATCCAGGATTTGTAGATGCTGATGGTTACATTCCCCCTCCGTTTTGGAATGGGATACCAGTATATTTTAAATTGATGGCAAAGATAAATGGACAGATTATCCATATAGGAAAAAACCACAAATTTACATGTCCATCTGATGGAAATATGATTTTTGGTCATGATGATCCCGCAAATAAATGTTATGACAATGCAGGCATTCTAAACCTTACAATCACAATAGTACCACCTCCACCAGTGCCACCACCACCAGCACCAGGACCTGGGAAAATAGTTGGTCCCACTATTATACCTGAAGACCAATCTAATACCTGGTCATATTGTGGATGTCTTCTTGGAGCTCCACCAAAAGGAAGCTGGGTAGGAGGTCCACAGATAAACTGGAAATCTGGAGATGGGCAAATCGGAAGTGGTGTTTCAGTTAGTTTTGCATATCCTACACCCAATGATGGAGGGCTTAGGTATAATATAACATTAAATGGGAGTAGACAGTATAAATGGGTGGAGGCTATCACTAGCGGATCAGGAGTAAACGCAACGGTTACTTATGTTACTCGTTATGGCACAGCTTCAGATTCTGCCGGACCTTATCCAGTAAAAGTACTTGATATTACTAAACCAGTGGTCAAACTTTTTGTACCAGTTAAACTTTTTGGAACTACTGGGGAAAAACTTTCAGATTATGTAGCATCAGGAAAAAATCCATTAGCTATAGAATTTGATATTGAAGACAACAATCCATACAGTTTTAGCAATTCAAATTGGCATAGTAGTAACGGTTATTCAAAAAAATGGAAAGTAATACTCTGGAATTCTTCATTTTCTGATGATCATAACGGAAATAAACAATTAGTTTTTTTTGAACTACCATTAAAACCATCATCAACTAAACCAGGTGTTGCACCTACTGATTCAAAACCTGTATCAATGTCAGCAGAAGCCCATTTTATTGTACCACTTGATGAAATATCTTTTTTAAAGAGAGAAAATGTACCACTTCCTCTGATTCCATTGAATTATGCAAATAATCATAGCAAGTATAGTGCTTTTGGTAATTACGAGTTATCAGTGGAAGCTCATGATAGCACTGGAAATATGGATTATCTGGGACCTTGCAGCGAAGTTATAGTTGCAGATAATGATCCGCCTAATATTTATGTCGGGATTGATGATAAACAGGGAACCATTGGAAGTTGGGTAAAGAAAATTACATCTTCCCTACCTTTTATTGACCCTGAAAATACTGGTAAGGTATGGTTTCCTATTGATGTTGAAAAAAGATATTCAAAAAGCCCTTATCTTTATGATTGGAAAGAAAAAGCAAATGGAAAATGGTTAACTCCTGAAATTGATGCTCCTCAAGCACCAGATACAATTCTTTTTAATGGATTCAATCAGAATTTTGCACTTGATTGGTATATACTAGGTGGTGATGGCTCTAATAACGATAAAGCACCAATTAGAAAAGATGTTGCTAATGGAATCACATATTTTATTGGTGCTGTCAGCCCACCTTCTCATGATGACAGTAAAATTTATGATCGCTTACCAACTGTCAATGATTCAAGCTTTAGATTATCCAGGGAATTGATTCAAGAGGATGTGGAAATTTCCTTTAATATCCGTATGGTAGATAATATAGACGGAGAAGGTGGGAAATTTCTTTATCAAATTAATGGATGTAGTTTTTTGAGTAATATTTCAGCTGATTTTATTACTCCAATAGTTCAAATCAATGCTGGTTCTTTTAAAGAAATTGTTATAAAAACTGTTTTAAAAGAGCCGACACGAAGTCCTAAAGACAAATAT
The DNA here is from genome assembly GCA_030633305.1 of Candidatus Muiribacteriota bacterium. Taxonomy (GTDB): domain Bacteria; phylum Muiribacteriota; class DAOVTB01; order DAOVTB01; family DAOVTB01; genus DAOVTB01. The sequence goes on along the minus strand of DAOVTB010000077.1, from coordinate 5,321 downwards.
TATCTTGAAATTGTTTCAGAGGATGATGCCCAAAACTGGTCTGGAAGTATTAAACGTAATAAAAGAATTCTGCACATAGAATTTCTGGTACAAGATCAGGGAATTATTATTGAAGATATCAAAAAAAGTAACAGGGATTATTAACAGGGCTAACGCTATGTCAATAAGATTAAAAAAAAGTCGGGCAGTTACTCTGATTGAAGTTTTGATTGCTATAACAATTCTGGCTGTTGTAATGATTCCTGTACTAAATATTCTCAGAGCAAACCGGAATTTCATTGCTAAAGAAAAAAACTTTCATCAGGCAATAAATCTTGTTGATAAAAGATTAAGCAGTATTATATCTCTTCCCTATGATAAGGTATCGGTAACAGGAGCTGCAGCTTTTCTTAAATCAGTTGTGATAAATAGAATTAAATATAATTTTCAATTGGAAACAGACGAGCTTAATACTGGATTTGTTACTAGAACACCTGATTACGGATTAAGCGAAATTGATCTTGATATTCCGGTTGCAAAGACTGTATTTCTTCCTTATGATGCATCTAGAGACTATGTTAAGTTTCCAAATTTGTATCACAAGTCTGGATTTAAAAAAATAAACCTGATAGTAAAATGGAAAGATAAAGAGATTACTAATGAAAGAAGTTTCAATGCATACTCATTTACAAGTCGACTATCTGAGTAACTGGATTTGATATGATTATACTAAAAAAAAATTGGATGCAGAATAAAGAAAAAGGAATAGCAATTGCAATAGTCCTTGTTATTATATCTATTGTTGGAATCCTTGTTTTTTCACTTTCTTCTTTACTTTCTCAAAAAGCACCAATGAATAAAAATTATGCTCGTCAGATAAGAATAAAATTTTTGACCCATGGAATAAAACAGCTTCTTTATCTTAAATTCCGCCAATTTCCTACAGAATTCTACTATATTTACTATGCTAAATTATTTAATTTTAAGGTTGATCCATTTAATACTTTTGTTGGAGTAAAAAGCAGTGTAAATGATGCGCTACATAATTTGAGAATCGAATTATCCACATCAGGTGATAAAGTTACCAATATAGCCCAGAATACTTCATCTAATTTTAATGCTGTAATGGATGCGGTTAATTTTGAAATCGAGAGTCAGGAAAGAGATTCATCTATTTCTGATAAGATGCAAAACGTTAAAGATATTATAAGAATGGAAGGTTATGTCAATATGGAAGGGATAACTAAAAAATATAAAGGTTATGTTCGGATGAAATGGAAAAAATAAATATGAAATTTTCAAATTCCAGATATAAAGGTTTTACTTTGATTGAGGTTCTTATGTCTGTAGGAATTTTTCTCATGATTATTATGTCAATATATCGTTATCAGGATCAATCACTCAAAATGTGGAGTAAAGAAACATGGCTTTCACAGAAAGATAAAGAGGTTCAGGTAGCATTCAGGATTCTCAAGGAAGACTTACAACGAGCATCAGATGGAGTAAAAATTATTAAGGACGGTAGAATAGTTTTCAAACTACCATTTACATTCCCTAAAGGAGAAATTTTAGCTCAAAAGGGAGTTATAAAACCAGTGTTTTATTATTCTATTTGTACTCCTAATAGAGAAAACACCTTTACTGCTGATACTGCAAATCTTTCAGGTACCTGGCTCGGTGTTATCTGTTTACTTGAAGGGAATAAACTCAGGTATATCAGGACTGTTAATAGAAGTCATCCGGCCTATACAACACCTTCTCCTCCATCAACAACTGATCCAGTCATTCCTAATTATTCTGGATGGGCTGCAAGCTTTGGTGGTACATCTAATCAACATGCCCAAATGGATTCCATATTGGTCAGTGAGGTTTCGAGGGTCAAGATTTCGTCTGTAAAATGTGATAATGATCAGGAATTGATATCTATTAAATTAGTCTTAAATAATGTAGAAGCATTTCACAAGGCAAATAAAGGCAATATATTGTCTGCAGAGGTTAGTTCTCGTATATGTAATGGAGTTCAAACTTTTTAATCTGGAAAAAAATATGGCAGAAAATAGAGATACTATTATTATAGGCACAAGGCTTATAAACAGCACTAAGGAAGAAAGTTTTAAAGAGGGAATCGAAATCCTTGGTCGTAATACAAGTCAAACAGTAATCAATACTTTAAAACAAATTGCAGATTCTAAATCCAATAAAAAAAAGAGAGATTATGCCAGAAAAGCTTTAAACAGAATTGCTAATAGGCTTAGATTAGATTCATGGAAAGATTTTTTTGAAAAAGCAGACCATCTCCAGAAAAAGATTAATAACAAATTAGAGCATTATGAAACTAAAAAAGAAAAAGCACTTAAAATTGTAAAAGTATTGTATTCTGAAAATAATTGTTTTGTAATCGCCAGTTTGATTAAGCAAATAGGGGATTTTAAAGACCCATTTTTTTTACCTGTAATATTAAAATACCTTAATCATAAAGATCCCAGGGTAAGAGCAAATACTGTAGAGGCACTAGAAAGTATTAATGATTTTGGTAATAAAGTCATTAAATCTCTTGTTGCCAGACTAGTCGATGAATCAGGAAGAGTAAAGGCAAATACTTTAAAACTACTAGCAAAATTAAATATTATTGATATTGAAGAAGGACTCACATACATGCTTGAAAAAGGTGATAATAAGCAAGTTCATAGTGTCCTTTATGTCATAACCGAACTAAATGATCCAAAATTATATCCTTTGATTGAAAAAGCACTTTTAAATGCAGATGAAAAAATAAGAACGAAAGCTGAAATAATTTCTAAAAGATTTACTATAGCAAAATACCAATATAAGATATTTCGATTATTTTATTCTGAAAATCTTATTTACATTGTTTTTTTCATTCTTGTTATAATCAACTTTGTACCTATGGCTTTTGCTTTCATAGGAAAGATATCATCTCCAGAAAAACATCGGAAAGATGTGAAATTGGCATCTATACAGAAATATAGAATTCAATCAAAAAAAATAAATTTAGTTTCATCAACGTGTTTGTATATGCCCTCAGAATCACAGCAAGCAACTTTTTTAATATCTGATAGTGAAAATAAATATATTGAGTCAGCAAATAATAAACTATTATCAAAATCTCAATATTACATTAAAAAAAGGGATTTGACCAAGGCAATTTTTACTTTAGAAAAGGCAATTCAAACATACGCGAATGATCCAGTTATCATTATGAAATCTGCACGTAAACTGAGTTGTATTTACAGAGAAAAGGGAAATAATGTAAAAGCAAAATTTTACTGGAATATTTTTATTAAGAATCAAAAACTGGTGAGTAAAAAATTTAAAGAATTTTTTTAAAAATTTGGAGAATGTTTATAAAAAAATTCTGTGTTTTATCTGTGTCCATCTGTGGCTAAAAAAGCATTTTGTTAAATTTATATTATTGACATATAAAGTCCGAAACACTAATATATCATTAAAATATTATATTATTTTAAAATCGATTCAGGAGATTTTTTATGTTCAAGAAAGTTTTTCAGATTATTCTAGTTTTTATCTTTATGCTAAGTTTCAATTGTTATGTATATTCCTTTAATCCTAAACCGAAAATGGAATGGCTTAAATTGAATGGAAGCACAACAGGTATAACGATAGCACCTAATGATACAGTTAAAATTAAATGGCATGGAATTAGCAAAGATGATAAAAGTTATTTGTCATACCAATTATCAGTTAATGGAAAATGTCTTACTAATTTTTCCAGCACGACAGAATACGAAAGAAAATTCACTTCTTATGATAAAAAATATAATACTATTAAGGTTATAGCTAAATCGTACTATGGTAAAACCGATTCAATTATCAGGTATGTCACTATAAAGAATTCTCTCAATAGTAAGCCTAAAATAGAATGGGTGAAATTGAATGGTAATGTTGCGCCAAGTATAGAAATACATCCTCATGATACAGTTAAAATTAAATGGCATGCCACTGATGAAGAAGATGACGAATTGCAATATGATGTTTCAATTAATCACGAAACTGCGATTTGCGAAGAAAGTACCAAAAAATCACGTACTTACAGATTTGAAGAAGCAAAAACTTATACCTTTAAAATCAAATGTGAAGATGATGGTGGAAAAACTGATACCGTTACAAAAAAAATTAAAGTTAAACCTTTCCCAAATGATCATAAACCCAAAATGGAATGGATTAAAATAAACGGAAGTACTGATTACAATATTAAAATACCATTAAATACCCCTGTTAAGATTACCTGGTACGGAACAGACCAGGAAGATAGTAAATTGAATTATCGATTATTTATTGACAATGAGCCTGTGTTTGATGATGTGTGGAATGATAAGAAAAGTTATAAAACTGAATTTGATGAATCCAAATTATTCAAGATAAAGGTAATTTGTCAGGATAGTGGTGGAAAAACAGATACGATTACCAAATCTTTCAAAGTTACAAATAACAAACCGAAAATGGAATGGCTTAAACTAAATGGTGAAAACAATAGTATTACAGTATATGCCAATAATCCTGTTAAAATCAAATGGCATGCAACGGATGCTGAAGACAGTGAACTTAAGTATAAAATCAGTTTTTTTCAAGTGATGATTTCTGAAATTCCATTTGAATTTAAAAGCCATGATCTAGGAAATGATACAAGCTATACTTTTAATTTAGATAGATATTCTGATTCATTGACTGTTTATAATGTAAAGGTCAAATGTACAGATAGTAACAATCAAAGTGATACCATGAGCAGAACCCTTTCAATTAAAAATACACCGGAAAATTTTAAACCAAAAATCTCCTGGATTAAATTAAACAATATTAATGTCCCAAAATTAACTGTAAATCCTAATGCTTCTGTCAATATTAAATGGGATGCTACTGATTCTGAAGATCAAAAACTTAAATATCAGTTATTTATTGATGGAAAACTCCAATTACAATTGTTTGCCAACAACAGCATCTCAGATACCTGGAGTGAGAAAAAAAACTTAAAACTTACATTTTCTGAACCTAAAACATACAAAGTAAAGGTTATATGTAAGGATAATGGTGGTAAAACCGATTCCATGACGAGGAAGATCAAAGTTGAAGAGATAAAAAATACCAAGCCTAAAATGGAATGGCTTAAACTAAATGGACAGAATAAAGGAATTACTATACCAGCTAATAAATCTGTTGATGTTAAGTGGCTCGGGACGGATAAAGAAGAAGATAAGCTTAAATACAAATTAAGTTATTCCAGATATAAACTGGATTTAATACATTTATATCAAAATAAAGCCTTTACCCCAACATTTTCTACAAGTAAAACGCTAAATGTGTTT
>DAOVTB010000273.1 GCA_030633305.1 Candidatus Muiribacteriota bacterium | reverse complement strand
AATACGTACTGGATTAAAAAAGATTCTCACACAAAGGCACAGAGACACAAAGAAATAAGAAATTTTCACTGTGGTAAAACTTAAATTTGAGTGAACTAATAAAGTTAGATGAATCCTGCCAATTTATGAACCTGCGGAACATAGCGCACGTTATCAAAATGGCAGACTGCAATTGAATAAAAATCCATGATGTCCTTCATTGTAAGTCCATCATCAAAAACATCTTGAAGAAAGACATTCAGTTTCGGATAACGAAATCCTATAAATGATACTGCAGCTGTAAATATTTCCGGGGAAATTCTTTTTGTAATTGGAATTTTTATATACAGTCTTTTACGCATGGCAATTTCAATAAACTCCAAAGTATAATCAAGAAAGGTTTGTAATTTTTCAGGAGATTTCAGTTCATCAAGAGTCAATTTAATGTCCATTGAAACAATATCTATATCACTAATAACTTCCTGAAGTTCATCCTTCAAAGTACCATTTGTCTCAAGAAGTATCTTTTTTTGATTTAAACTATAATAATCCCTGATCCATTTAATCACATGATTCTGTAAAAGAGGCTCACCACCAGTTAAACTTATGGTATCAAACATCCAATCTACTCCGTTAAAAGAGTTTAATAATTGGAAAAACTGCTTCCTGTCGACTGGATTTTCTCCTTCAATTCCCTGTTTTCCAGTATTAACAGAATACACACCATCCTCTCTTGATTCCACAGAATCACAATAGTAACAGGAGAGATTACATTTTTTTAACCTTATAAAAAGCTGATACTTTCCAACAAAAAGTCCTTCTCCCTGAAAAGAAGGAAATATTTCATGTAAATAGATAACTGTATTCATCAATTTTCCTATTATTATTTAAAGCTCTCTTTAATCTAAGGCAGGATTCACATGTGCCACACATTTTTTCACCACCAAAGTAACAAGACCAGATATCATCAAGTGAAAAACCTGATTCAAGCATTTCTTTTATTATATCATCCTTGGTCATATCATGAGTAAAACTACATACTTCAACACCATTTGACGTTGAATATTTCAGGCTCTCATTGATTGCATCTATAAATTCAACAGAATTATCACTGAATGTTTCAGCTTCTTCTTTATTAAAACCACAAAGTAAATATTTTATGTCCAGTTTTTCCAAAACTGCAGCAGCAGCATTTATCATCAAACCGTTTCTATTCGGTATCCATACCGACTTCATACTTTCCTGAGTTTCGACATTATTATTCAAATCGACATTCACTGGATAATCAATATTTTCAATATCAGTAAATAAGTGGGAAATATCATATTGAAGACATTTTGCACCTATTGACTGGCTTATTTTTTTAGCACTGTTTAATTCATTTTCCCAGGCAATCTGCCCATAATTAAAAATAATTGAGTAAAGCACAATATCACCATCTGATTTTGCCTTAAATGCATTACATGCACTATCTAGACCACCTGAAAGTAATACTGCATATTTTTTATTCAATTAGATTTATTTCCTTTTTAAAATACGTTATTATACTTCTAATTTTTCCATCTTCTCCATCTTGTACTGCTGATAGAGAAAAATAAAAGCAATGACTGGTATGAAAATATCAGTCCAAAAAACAATTCCAGCATTTCCTGCTGAGAAATTTTTGCTTTGAATCATTTGATAAATATGTCCACCCGCTGCTCCCCAGAGAAAAAACGAAGGAGCAATAATTGCAGCAGCTCGAAAACCAATTTTTTGACGAAATGACAGCAAACCAACAATCCCAAAACCCAGACTTGCAAAGCCTACTTCATATTGAAAAGGGCTATTTGCCCAACCAATGAAAGAAGCAGCCATATCAGCAAAAAAAACGTGCAGTACAAAATTATAAATTTGACAGAATCCAAAAGTAAAAAGCAGGAAAAAAGAAAAAAAAGATTCTATAATCTGCTGTTTAGATAAAGGTTTTGGTTTTCTAATAAGTGAAAATATGGAAAAAAATAACCCAATTACTAGAAAACTAAGAGAAAAATTACTCAATACAAATTTAATGATCTCTCCTATCATTTTAACCTCCTAATGACTTCAGTATATGTAGTATTTAAAAAAACTAGTTAGTATAATAGCTGTTTCAATATCACAGATATTATACTAAGGTCATTACAATTGTGCAAATTCATTTCAGAGATTCTCAGTCTGGAAAAATACAACAATATCAAAAAGGTAAATAATAAGACCTGTATTTTAAATGGTTTATATTTCGATTATTTGATATCATTAAATAATCAAATCCTCCATTTGAAATGGAGATTTCTTAACTGGCATTTGATTATTTCTGGAGGCGTTATGATACCTAATGTCCTTGATATGATGAGAACTGTATATTCTCCTGCCAACGGTATTGGTTATCCAAGTTATGTCCTTCTTGATCTGGTTTCAGATTGTAATCTGTCATGCGTCATGTGCCGAAACACATCTGATGCCATGTCTGGCAAAATGGAATTTTCTCTTTATCAACGTGTTATTGATGAACTTTCTCCCGGAACAACAAATTTCATGTTGTTCCATTGTGGAGAAACACTTATGCTAAGTGATCAGGAACTGGAAAATTATGTTGCCTACGTGGCAAAAAAGAAATGTAACAGAGCGAATCTCTTTCTTACCACAAATGGTATGCTTCTTAATAAAAAAAAATGTGAAATCCTAATGAAATATGGTGTCAATATTGATATTTCCATTGACAGTATGGACAAAATAGTTCTTGAATCAATTCGGCGCGGTGCAAAACTGGAAACTATTCTAGATAATGTTAACCAATTATTTTCGATCAGAAAAAGTCTTGGTTCAGAATCTTCAATCGGTCTATCAGCTGTCATTCAAAAAGACAATCTTCAAGGGCTTGATGCAATCGCTGATTATGTAATCAATAATAACTTTGATCGTATTGGTTTTGCAATAACAACATGGCCTCGGGAAATTACTATTACATCAACCAGAAAAAATGTTGATGTAATCGGAAAAACACTTAAAAAATTGACCAGATCCGGAATTAATATTTATGAAATCCCGGTAAGACTTGGAAAATATTTCTGGAATGGTGAAAATTATACTAAAATTAAATCAGATAAGATAGTCAATACCTTCTGTTCGGCACCATCTTTTTTCACAGTAGTTGGCTATGATGGCGAAGTCTCAACATGCTGTCGATGGCCTATGACACTAGGAAATATCAAAACTAATAGTTGGAAACAGATATGGAACGGGAAATCTTATGAATTCTTCAGAAAAATAGTAAATGATGATAGAGCACCATCTGTATGCAAAGAATGCAATCTTGCAAATAGAATATAATTGGTTTTTCAATTCCAGATGAAAAAAATTAGATTTTTAATTGATTTACTACATTTAAAAGCGTCGAAAGATTTTTACGATAATTCATTCTGGTAGGGCCAATAAGCGATAAATAGCCATCAACCTGATCAATATGGGCTGAAATAACAGAAAGCGTATCAGGAATCATATTGTTCTCTTCAAGTCCAATAACAATATTCAAATCTTCTACATTATTCAAAAGAGATTTAATCTTGTTTTTTGATTCAACATAATTAATAATAGTCTTAATCTTTTCTATATCACTAAACTCTGGAATCTCAAAAATCTTATCTTTTCCTACTGCTATTATATTTAAATCATCGCTTTTCAGGACATTTTGTATTTCAATAAGTGAATCTTTCATTATTGCTCTGACTTCTTCAAGACCTTCAATATTTTTATTAAAAAGATCATCTATTTTTTTGGAAAGAGTAGATATTTTTTCTCCATTAAAATTTAAATTCAAATATTTTTCAATTCTTTCTATTACAGTCGGTTCAAAATCATGATCAAGTTTCATTGCAGATTTATAGATTTCACAGTCAGAAAGAATCATAACTACCATAAGTTCTCTTTCGTCGATTTTAACTACACTCACCTTCCGTACAGAAACATCTCTTTTTTTCTCAAAAGCTATAAGTGAGACACAATCAGTTATTCCAGAAACAAGTTTACCAATCTCGCTCAAAAGAACTTTTTCATTATCATACATGCTCTTTAAATGATCAATTTTCTTATTTAAATGCTTTACATCACTAACTAGATCACTCCTGATGTTCAACAATCTATCAACAAAAAATTTATACCCTTTAAGCGATGGAATCCTTCCAGCGGAAGTATGAGGTTGAGATAAATATCCCATCTCTTCAAGATCCTGCATGACATTTCTAATTGTTGCAGCAGACAATTGTAAGGAACTGTTTTTAGATAAAGTTCTAGAACCTACAGGATTGGCAGTCAGAATATAACTGTCCACAATATCAGTCAGTATTTTTACATATCTTTCAGAAAGATCAGCCATACTTTTATCTCCAATGCCATTATATCACAAATACTTGTAAAAAAAACGGGAGGGTCAAAGACCCTCCCTACAAGTTTATATAATAATATCTATATTCTTTACAATTACATCATACCAGGCATTCCGCCCATTCCGCCCATTCCACCCATTGGCGGCATTGCGGCTCCACCTTTTTCTTCTGGCTTATCAGCAAGAAGAACTTCGGTTGTAAGAAGGATACTTGCGATTGAAGCAGCATTCTGTACAGCACAACGTGTTACTTTAGCAGGATCTACGATTCCAGCTTTGATCATGTTGATGTATTCACCAGTTGAAGCATTAAGACCTTCACCATCTTTAAGTGCCCTTACTTTTTCAACAACTACTGCGCCTTCTAGTCCAGAATTTCTAGCAATCTGTTTAAGCGGTGTTGAGAGTGCTCTTTTTACGATTTCTACTCCAAGAGCTTCTTCGTCTGTAAGACCTTTAACTTCAAGTTTATCAGCTATATTTACAAGAGTTACACCACCACCAGGTACGATTCCTTCTTCAACAGCACTTCTTGTTGCAGCAAGAGCGTCTTCGATGCGTGTTTTCTTTTCTTTCATTTCTGGTTCTGTAGCAGCTCCAACTTTGATTACTGCAACACCACCAACGAGTTTAGCGAGACGTTCCTGAAGTTTTT
>DAOVTB010000200.1 GCA_030633305.1 Candidatus Muiribacteriota bacterium | reverse complement strand
TTTACCGCGAAGAGCACGAAGAAACATGAAGGAAAAAATTAAATAAAAACGGAAAGCAATCAATACTAAATATCAATATAGATGGGGTCACATGGAACTTTTGTTAACTCGAAGTTCGAGTTCATGAAAGTTGCGTTGCCCCTGCGCCAGATGAATTGTTTCCAACAAAATTAGTATAAAGATGTATTGTGTCACAGTCTGACAGGCCCTCCTTATAAATTATTATTATTTTATTGTAAAACTAAGAAGTTGAACAATTTGACAGCTATGGATGATTTTTTTAAGCTAATTTTTTAAAGATTGCTCTGGTCTCTTTAATAAAATCCTGTGGAGCATAGCTTATTTCAGAAGAAATAGTCCATTTTTTATTATATTTTTTGAAAATGTCAACGATATTACTTTCTTCAAGGAAATCATTTTGGGCGTAATAACTGAATAACTCGTCCGAATTTTCCGTATTACCAGGACAGAGCCCAGGGTATTTTATTAAAAGTAAATTCCTTAATTTTTCTTTAAATTCTGATAACTTGTTTTTGATCACACAGGCGTCATCTGAGAGTGTGTCAACATTCAAATGTGGAGAAATTTCAGATACAAGTGTTAACAATTCTTCATGCTGTAATTTTAAACTATTTTTTTCCATTTTTTACCACCTTATTTAAATAATATTTTGTTTATGTGAATTATTTCATCTATTCTATTTGTCGGGAGAACAGGCAAATAAGTTGAAATTTTTTTATATGAATAATGCAATCAAGAAGTATGCCAAATTTAAAGTTTTATTAAAACAGGCATTTTTATTGAATATTGTGAAGGATAATAAAAAATATAACTGAGTTACTTTGAAACTGTGTTTAATAATGTTACACCTTTTTGTCTGAATTATAGTTTGTGATTAACAATAAGACACATTGATGTGAAAGATTTTTCTTTAAGTCTAATTATGATATTATAAAATATATTTTTATGAAGGATGCTCAAAAATGGAAAATAAGACTTTACCGGTAAAAATAGAATTTGTACCCAAAACATATGATATAGATTTTGCAGGAGTGGTAAGTAATATTGTTTATGTAAGATGGCTTGAGGATCTCAGGTATTTATGGCTTGAAAAATATTTTCCTCTTCAAAATCAGATGGAAAAGGGATTTGCACCAGCGGTGGCCTCAACAGATATAAAATATAAGATTCCTATTAAGATGTTCAGCAAAGTTAAAGGTGTAATGTGGGTTCAGAGTATAAGCAGAATAAAATATACATTATGTGCAGAAATCTATTCAGATGATAAAATTGCTGCTACAGCAGTTCAGATTGGGTGCTTCGTTGGTCTGGAAGATCTGAAACCGATTAGAATCCCACCCGAGTTGATGGATCTTTACATGGAGTTCTCTATCTGAATCTTTAATGAGCGAATCTTGAATTTTTCTGCGAAAATTTATGCTTGCGGAGTGGGGTACCACACCTCAGCATAAATTTCCTTGAAAAATCCAAATCTCATCTCATTCAAAATCCAGATGGGATTTGAAGGGTTAATAATAAAAAAATACAAAGTGTAATTCGAATATAGACATCAAAAATGTTGAAAAACAATTTATACCAAACATCAAAAAAAACTGAGGACACATTATTCAGACTGTGTCACAATCCATCTGTTATCCTCGGGCTTGACCCGGGGATCCATTTTATTGACTTTGCCAATTATAACTGTCATTACCCGGCTTAATCGGGTAATGACAGTTATAATTGTACTTTACCATTTTTTATTATTTCTTTGCGTTCTCAGCGATCTCTGCGCGAGACTCTTTTTTTCTTATTCCACTACCTGATATGCCTGTTCTTTGTAAATAACAATCAATTTACTGCCAAGCACAAAGTATTTTCCAAGTTCTGGAATATCTTTAAGAAGTTGGAAAAATTCAGTACTCATGTACTTAATTTTCTTTGTTTTCAACTGATCTTTATAATTTGAATCAGTCCAGATTCCGCCATATTTCAGGAAGAAAGTTTTACTACCAATACTTTTAACTGAGTTAACTGTTGATCTGACTGCAACATTGGTTTGTCTCATGCTTTGAATTGATTTTGATTCTCTGACTGCGTTACTACCTGAAAAAGAATCCATTGCCATTTTCCGGGCCTGTCCTTTTCTCTTTATGGATCTGCTCACATTTTCACTCAATTCCCATCTATCCATTTTCTGGGATTTTTCAAGAACAAGAAAGGAAGTATAAGGTGTCATTATTCCGAATTCTTTACTGAGTTTTACTACTTCATCAATCAATTCCTTATTTTCACCTTTAAGTCTGATTTCACTTACGAGATAACCTATTTTTCTAGAAGCCCAGATTCTTGGGATAAAGTCATTTTTCTCTGAATCAGCTGTAAAAGTATCTTCAAACACATATTCTTTCTGCTCTTTGCCAACATTTCCAGATAGTGTTATTGCTGAGGCTCCACTTTTAGTATATCTTCCAAGAACGATAAGCTGTGTTCCTTGAAAAACATCCGGAAGTATGATTGGATAAATGTCGCTTGTTTTTATTTTTCCAAAGTCAAGTTCAATATCTGAAATCACTGGCTGCGATATTTTTTTATAAAAAGAAGATACTTTCAGTTCGATGTTTTCCTTTGGAATAACATATTCTGGAACTCCTTTATTGTTCTGAGCTATTTTATCAAGAAGATGAGTATTTACATTATTACCAACTCCAAATACGAAGATACGGGTATTTGTTTTATTCGATTTTTTAATATTTTTTACGATATCCTTCATGTCGGTCATTCCAACAGTTGGCTCACCATCTGTTAAAAATACGATCATCCTGGGGTTTGTAGATTTTGAAAACATCTTTAACCCTATTTTAAGAGCATCGTTAATATTCGTTCCGCCGCGTGCTTCTAATTTTTCTATAAATTCAATTGCTTCATCAACTTTTTTAGAGTCAGCCTGCTGCAGATTTTTTTCGAAAGTGTTTATCCCGGTAGCAAAGCTTATTATATTGAAGTTATCATCCTTTGCAAGACTGTTAACACAGAATTTCAATGCCTCTCTTGCCTGTTTCATTTTTTTGCCTTTCATACTTCCTGATGTATCCATTATGAACAGAATATCTTTTGGAATTGGTTTTGATTCATATTCTCCAGGAGACATCATTAGCAAAAAGTAACCGTCTTTTCCTTTTTCTTTAAACGTAAGCAGGTTTAAACCGAGGTCTTTTTGTGAAACAGTATAGTACATGACGAAGTTTTTATCAGGTTTTACATTTGTTTCTTCATATCCGCATACGGCTTCTTTCATGTCGATTTTTGTATCAACATTATGAGTTGGGGAGTATAAGCTTTTGATTGGGACCTGGCTTTTGATATTAACAGCGATTGAACAATCCTTCAGAGGTTTTGGGGAAAAACGTTCTGTATCAAGGGGATATTCGTATCTGCACATTCCGTCATCCATTTTCAGAGTCTGCTGATAAACAAGTCCTATTCTTACTTCACCATGTTTCGGGATTGGATATACTCTTGCTTTGAACATGTTTCTACCCATGTATTCAAGAAGTCCTGGATCTTTCATCGTTCGCACAATATCTTCATATATTTTCCTGGCTTTATCTTTATCGTAGATTTTACCCTCTATTTTTTCACCATTCATATACATTGAAAAATTACTTACTGATGAATCTTCAGGAAGTGGAAAGATATATGTTCCTTCAACATCTACATCTGTTTCGTTCAGAAAAACCTGATCGATGGTTGTAGTTGCAACCTGATTTACAATATCTACTTTTACACGGTGGTACTTAACAGGCATGAACTGAGGTTTAACCGGCATTGGAGCTGGTCTACTTGGTAAGAATCTGCGTATTCTAGGTTTAAAATGTATAAATCCATCAGCAAAAATACTGCTGGATATACTTAATACACATATTAGAAGGATAAAAAATATTTTTGAATTCATTGTGATTTCTCCTTTTTTCTTTTCCTGATTTTGTTTTTTTCTTCTACTTTGATTCTATCAGGTAATATCTTTTTCCGGTAGTGGTTGACGCATAATACATGTAACATGAATGTAACAGTTCTGAATTCTGAATGGGCGAATCTTGAATTTTTATGCACCAATTTATGCTTGCGGAGTAGGGTACTATACCTCAGCATAAATCGGCACATAAAAATCCAACCTTCATCCCATTCAAAATCCAGAACGAGGGGGAATTAAAAAAAATAAATAAAAACGGGAAATAAATAATGTTAAAAACCAATATAGGAGTATTAAGGAGACGCATTGTGACATTTAAACGATTTACTATTCTTTGTGCCTTAGTGCCTTTGTGAGATATCTATTTTTATCTTATTTCCTTTGCGACCTCAGCGTTCTCTGCGCGAGAATCTTCTTTCTTGCCTTAATTTCATGTTGCAATAAAAAAAAGGAACGGGATTCCCGTTCCTTTTTTTCTGAATGTAAGATCAGTTCAAATCAAAAATGAAATATTAAACCCATATTGGCCATAACACCATGAAGTTTCAAGGAATAATTACTTCCAGTTATGGTCAGTAAATTAACAACATCGTCTGCATGAGTATAGATTATCTCACCATTTAAAAAGAGACTTTTATGGAGGCGTAAATCACCGCCTGCGCAAAGAGTGTAACCTGTAAAGGTATTTTCAATTTGGAAATCAATGTTATTATCAATATAATCAAGAGTTGTTTTATATTGTGCAGCTCCAACCCCGACATAGGAGTGAAGGTTTTTGCTTTTGCTGAAAATATATAGAAGCTCGCCACCGAGGGTCTTAATATTCAAATCATTTTTTCCAGTTACAAGAAAGCTATATAACTGTTCATTTTTTTCACAATTCCAGTCCCCATATCTGCCTTGTATAGCCCATTCATTTCCAAAATAGACTCTGGCTTTTCCGCCAACCATTAATTGATCATCGACTAGTTCTTTTAAATCTCCGCCATCTGGTTCATAATATGCACCGTTTACACCAATGGCAAATCTTTTAAAAGTTCCTGCATCTGCATTCATAACAATAATTAAGGAGAATACAATTATAAAAGCGATATATAGTTTAAAATTTTTCATTATTTACTCCTTAGAATACTTTTACAGCTAGTACAGCTATTGCCAATAAAAAGATTAGGAATCTTCGATCATTCTCTTTTTGAACATAATCGATCTGTTGGCTTATTTCTTTTTTATTGATCTGTTCTTTTTTTAGTTTATTGATCTTTGAATTTACTTTTTCAACTTTGTAATCAATTTTATCAGTCTTCTTTTCAAGTTTTTCAAACCGTAACATCATCTTATTGATTTCAATGGCGTATTCATTGATCAGGCTCTCTACAATACTCATTGTTTGTGTACTCATATCTGAAAGAGCTTTCTGATTATCTGAATTAATCTTATCGATTATTTCTTTGACTACGATGGCCATTTCATAGCGAGTAAGCGATTTTCTGCCGCGAAATCTACTCGAATTAGGGAACCCTTTAATGATTCCACTTTTCACAAGTTCAGTAATTGCATCGTAAGACCAGTGACTGGATTTCACGTCCTTAAATGGTGGCTTTCCAAGCAGTCCATCATAGAGGCTGAAAGTAAAAAACAGCAAAAAAATTAAAATTCCTGTCGAAATTCTCATAATATTCTCCCATAAAGAATGATTCTCTTTAAAAGCAAGAGCAAACTGTTACAGTTATCGGTACAATTTGTGAAAATTTAAGATAATATTTCATATAAACTAATAAAAAACAAAACACCAGATAATTGAATTATATTGAAACAAGAGTTCGTTAAAATCAGTATTTGTGTTCAAATTAATAGTTCAAATAAATTAGTTTGCATATTAAAATAAATAATCCCCCAATAATTTGTATGAATCTAATACGATCGGATTTGACATCTGTAGTTTTCAATTTTTTTTCGCCCACTTCCTGTGAGCAAGACTCGACTTCAATGTCTCGAACATTGCTTCTTGAAATAAATTAGATGCACACAGCTGTTATGGTAAAAACTCAAGTAAACAAATCTGTCGTAAGGCTTCATAAAAATTTTTGTGGAATTATTTAATCAAATGTTATTCTTGAAATATGCCCAAAACAAATAAACCATGTTCTTGAATAGAATATACTTGCTTTGAATCCACTTTTTGATTTGGATCTGTAATTGGTGAACTTACATTAAATTCTGTTGTTTTGAGTCCGCCAATTGATGTGCTGTTAAAGTAAAGTATACTATAGTCAACAAAATTACCGTCTTCATCAAAACCTGCAATGTATAAGTTATGGTTTGTTGATAAAGATATTGCTTGATAAGTTATATTTTTTATTGATAACTTAAAATCAATTTTTCCTAAATTATGTGTGATAGCTTTTAAGCTTATTTCAAAATTTTCACTTAAATCTAATGGATGTACGTAAATTGTGGTCGAGTGCCCTTGTACATTTGAAATACTGTCATAAATTTCATTTTCATTATCCAATAATTTTAAAAATAATCCTGTTTTTCCAGAACCAAGGTCATAAGGATAACAAGGAGCAGTATTTCCTGTCATTATAGTGTTTGATGTTGTTTTTAAATCATATGTGACATAACAGTTGTTTTGTGTTTCTTCCGTAATGTTTTTTATTAAGCCAAAGTTTTTATAAATTTTATTTTTGTTGTAATCGGTAATTTGATTTGATTCAAAGGAAAGAATTTCAAATTTTGGTGCTTCCACAGGTTCAGTTTCATCAGTTAAAGGATCTGTTGACTCATCTGTTAATGACTTTGATGGAAAAGATGGAGTATCATTGCGATCATCAAGTTCACGATATGCATATGCCGCCATTCCTATTCCTCCGATTATTGTATTTAATCGTGGATTATCATTTAAACAACCAGCAAGTACAGGTATAATGAGTGCAATAATTATTAGTGATATCAATGTAGAATAATTTTTTGAAACTATAGTCTTAACTCCGATATAAGATTATCTGATGCATTTTATCGGTTTTTGAAGATTAAATATTTAATACAAACTAAAAAAAGGGGAATTGTGAAAAAAAATTAAATTTAAAATAAAAATTCTCTAATGAATTGTATTAAGCAAAATCGCTCGAATTTTTACATCTATTTGATACTAATTTGTTTTACATATAAGATGTTTTCCAGCTCAACACTGAAATACTAGATACCAAGTTTCGTAAAGTTAGAATGTAATCTGTCGATATATAAAACATGAGTAAATCCAGATTCTATGTGTTAATTACAGTAACATTTTTTATCAGTGTATTTTGTTTTGGTTGTCTTAATAATCCTTCTGAAATAAATACAGCGATAGGTGGTGTAGGACTTGCATATTATGCATATGATGCATGGGAAAAAGATGATGTCCCAAGTATTCCGAGTAAAATAGTTGAAAAAGGAGTTTCAATTACAGAGCTTCAAATAGAGGAACCAGAATATATTAAAATTTCAAATTTCTCAGATGAGGATTTCAATATTGGTGGTTGGATTATATTAGATGATAACACTCAAAATGATCATCTTTATGTTTTTTCAGAAAATTTTACATTAAATGGAAACAGCTCTATAACGGTATATACGGTAGCGGGGAATGATACGTCCACAGAACTTTATATGAGCCGCGAAGCATCGATTTGGAATAATGAGGGTGACACTGCATTTTTAATGAATTCAGATGGAGTTGAAGTAAGTTCCCTGAGTAGAAATCCATAGTGCAAATAACTAATTCATGAGTAATTATTTATTTGACGTACGCAATTTAACACTATGAATTTATTTTACAAATAACTCTTTAAAAAGAGCTTCAGCTTTCTTAAACCCTTCTTCGGACATAACCACAGATTTTGATTTTTTTGCAGGATTTGAAATAAGCCCTTTATCATGAAGCCGATCCATTGTATCCCAATCAAAAGCTTTCCATGCTCTTGCTCCACGTCCTTCTTCTATTTCGTGAGTTACCAGATATAGAAGTGCTAAAGTGTAATCATCAACTTTTTCTTTGTCGTAGGTCATTTTATATAACCCCATTGTTTGAATTGATCTTGAAGTTTTGGATCACTTTTGAATGTCAAATAAAATAAATACTCAGGTGCCAGATCTAATTCATTTGACCAGATAATAGTATGATGATCTATTTTGAAGTTTTTAAAATTAGATTCATTTTTTAATTTGGAAAAGATTGTTCTTTCATCAGCAAATATTGTTTCTTTTAGATTTACAGTACCTTCTTTTCCATTATTAAATGTTAAATGAATATTATAATTTCCGGTATAGTGTGCTTTTTTTATCCATAACATGATTTTTTACCTCTTTACACTAATGGTTTAATTTTATGAAATTTAAAT
>DAOVTB010000086.1 GCA_030633305.1 Candidatus Muiribacteriota bacterium | reverse complement strand
GTTTTCAAATACAACAAAAATTTGATGTTCTGAATAATTTACTTGGAATATGAATATAGGTTATACTCATATCAAATATTTTGTGGAGAAAAGTCTATGAAGATTACGACAAAACAGATTACTGATATTTCACAGGATCTTCAAATGGGTCTTAAAACTTTTATAAATAAAGAAACCTATGAAGTCAGATCACTTCTTGATCCGGGGGATCGATATGTTGATCCGGAAGTATGGGAAGACAGTCTCAATGTAATAGAAAAGGAATGGAATGATTACTTCTGTTTGACTAAAATGGATTCATGGGAATCATTTAAAATTATGGAAGATTTTATTGAAGAAATCAATGATGAAAGGTTAAAAAATGATCTAGTTAAAATTTTAAACATGAAGAAACCTTTTGCAAATTTTAAGGCTGAAATTGATATATCTTTATACCGACAGAAATGGCTTGATTTTTGTGATATGAAATATGAAGAATATGTCCGGGAAATATTAAAATCAGAAGAAATTAATGTTGAATAAGGAGTTTTATCAACTCACTTCTGTAAAAGCATAAATTGCAGAATCGGGTTCAAAGTAGTAATAAATTACATCATCAATTCGAGAACTTTTAATAAATTTGTAAGGTCCAGTAGAAGGTTCGATCAATTTTCTGAGTCTTGAAACATGAACTCTGACGGTTCGTTCATCTTCTTCAATTGGAGTGTCTCCCCATATTTTGAGGTAAAGTTCTGAAGCAGAAAATTGTTTGCCTATATTATCTATGAGAAAATTCAACATTTTATATAATAATGTTCCATGAGAAATTTTTAAAATACCATTGAAACTTGAGAAAAACTTGCAATCTCTGAAATTCATCCACAATTCATAATTACAACTGTCATCGACAAATGAAGTAATTTGCGGTTCTTCAAAAAAGAATTCCTGGCTATGAGCATATACTTTAAACAATACTTTATTTTCATTTTCCTTGATAAATTGGTTGAATGCTTCGGAAAGAAAGTCAGGAATTTTAAGCTTATGAAGGTAACTGAAGCCAGAAGAAATAATCTGTTTTTTACAGAATTCAGTGATTAAACTTGAAAATTTTTCTTGCCATCCAGTCAGAAAAACTGGAAGAAGTATACTAATTGGTCCGAATTCATACTTCATTTCAACTGTATTTTTTAAAGCATTTTCAAGACGATTTCTGAACTTTTTATAATTCCCAGTATATAACTTTGATCTCAAAAACAAAAGCTCGATATATATTTTGTTATAATCGCTTAATCCAATGCTGTTTTTGTCTGAAAGGCCATTGTATATTTTTATTGATTTTTTGTGATTACCTTTATGAAATTCGATTTCAGCCAACTGTAGTTTAAATAGATATCCTGAGAGGAATTTTCTATCTCTTGATTTTTTTACATTATTAATAATCGAATCCAGATAATGTTCTGATTTTTCAAGTGAACCGCGAGAAAGGGAATAGCTACTTTGTAATACTGAGAGAATATTGAAATATTTACCTGATATTCCGACGTTATTTTTTAGTAATTCTTCTGCATAATCAAGATAATGTTTACAATGATCAAGATTTGAGCGGGTTAAATTTATAACAGACATATTTAAAATTACTTCAATCATTCCAGATTTGTTTTCTGTTTTTTTCATTATGTCCAGGGCTTTTTTGTAGTAATTCAAACATTCAAAAAAGTAACCCGTTTTCTGGAAAATGATACCTGCATTAAAATAGATGATGCCAGCTGAATGCATGTCTTTTTGATATATGGCTATGTTTAATGCTTTATTATACATCCTTATTACCTGGCGATAATCTTTTTCCATATAGTAGATTTCTGCAAAATTATTTATGACGAAACATTGATGTTTTGAATCCCCGGCTTTTAGGAAACATTTGTATGCTTTGCGAAAATATTTTTTTGCTACTTCATGGTTTCGTTTAAGAGTTTCGATATTAGCAATACTGATGTAATCCATCCCGATTTTTGACTCATTTTTTTCAATTCCAGAGTCTAGTCCAATAGCATAATTAAGATATTTTATAGCCTTATTGAATTTCTTGAGGCTGGTGTAGCAGAAGCCAAGATCATAGTGAAATTCTCTGTTTTTCAGTATATTCCTTATATAGGATATATCTATTCCTTCAAGACACTTGGTTGTTTCCTCATGATCCATTTTCGCATCGAAGATTCTTGCTCTTAATAATTCCAGTTTAATTCTTTGAATTCGCGATAGTTTTACTGCATTATCAAAAATCATCCCGGTCCATTTAAGTAGTAAGTCGTTTTTTCCAAAGGTCAGAAAAAATTCTCTGTATTCATATAGTAGCTCCAGTGAACGTGTATATTCGTTTAAATAGATCAATTCTCCTGAACATCTCATAAGACTCCTGAAATGTTGAAACTTTTCGAGGTGTTTTTTCATTTTTATGATGAAATCAAGGTAGGCGCAGCGATTATTTTTATTTACATATTTTTTTATAGAAACTGAAACTACAGGATTTAAAGTAACGCTATTTCCAGAGAATTTAAGATACCCACTGAATTTTCTACACAATGTATCAATTCTGGAACTGAAGTCATCTTCATTGAAAAATGTTTTCAACTCAGAAAATGGGCAATCTTCTGAGACTGCTAAATATAAAAGAATCTGGTGTTCAAGTTTGGTTTTTATTGGGATAAACAGTTTTTCAAGTATCATCCTGTTGATATGTTCATCATTAAATACGATTTCCATAATTCTGTGATTATATGGCACTGATTGATTTTGATCGATAATTTTGGCTAGTCTGAAAGCAAAATAAGGGATTCCCCATACATAATTATTAAGTTGCTCCAGTAATTGATTGTTTTTGGTTGGAGTATGGAAATTCAAAAAGGTATTCAGTTCTTTTTTTGAAAAGCAAAGAGACGATGCGTCAAATTGTTTGACCTCTGTTGGTAGAAAATTTCTGCTTTCATCTGTTACTACAAAAGAATCCATTCCAATGATTATTCTGATACCATTTAATCTAAGGTTCATCAATTTTAATATAAAAGCACCAGTTTCAGTGTTTATGATTGTTTCAAAATGATCAAAAATAAGTACCAGAGTTTGCTGAGAAAAATATTTGCGCACAATCTTTTTGAACAATACAGTTAGAAGTTCTATTCTAATGGTATTTTCTTCAGGAAGTATTGGTTCAATTTTTCGAAATTCAGATACAAATTCAGGAATTTTTTTTCCAAATCCCATAGAAAAATTCTGAACAAAAAGGCGTATATCGCGATCAAGGATATCGAATGAATACCAGAATTTCCAGCGAGTATTACAATTTTCCATGCAGGCAGTGATATAGTCATCTCGTAAAAATCCAGCAGGGGTTTTAAATACAAGTGTATCAAATGATGAACTGTTCATGAAATCCAGCTTCTTTAAGAGAAACTGTTGATAATCCGAGTCCAATTTTTTACCAGTAGTGTAACTATCTTCAGAAGAATATCGTGTTAGATCATTCCGCTTGTCCTTTTCTCTTATAAAAAGACCATTTTGTGAATATTTTTCTGTAGGGAGTCCATATTTTTGGGCGAGTATATAGCATTCATAATCAAATATTTTCATAAGTTCTGAGTCTGCGAACAGGGTAAAAAAATTATTAATACAATTTATGGGAAGTTTTATTCTATTTATGAATTCCTTGAATTTTTCTTTGATAAATTCTTTTTTTGAAATGATAAAGTTTTTAAAAACATCTTGATTGATGGTTTTAAAATCGTCACTTAATATTTCAAATAGTATCAGGACAGGAAGGGATATCCTGAAATCATAGTTTTCAATCCTGTAACTGTATATGAAGTCTTCCAATTTTTTTAAAGAAGTTTTTTTTATGTTAAAAAAATATTTTTCAGAAGACCATGAAAATTCTTTGGAACCACTGGTGTAAATGGAAATATTGTTTTGGTTGCGCAGAAGGTAATAATTCAATGCACTTTTTCCTCCAAGATGCCAGGTGGGATCTTGATGGATAATTGAAAAATAAAGTAATTCGGGTGTATGCCTCTCTATTTGGCTTAAAAGATCAGAGAAGAAAAAGACGCCATGAGTAACTTTCTGTATTAATCCACGTTTTACCATGTTGTACATGAGATCATTCACAGTTCCCGATTTAAGAAAATCAAGATCCTTATTCTTAAAGATAATCTTTTTTTTCTTAAAAAGGTGTGAAAGAATTTTATCAGTTACGGGTCTGGTCATTAAGTTTTTATATTATATCTAATAGGTATCTACCAGTTATAAACGGACCGTCCATCAACGTATCGCACTGTTCTGTACTGTCGAGGATAGTTTGAATATGTTCTGTAGTTAGGATGACTTGAGTAGGTTCTGTATGTAGGTTGATAAGTTGTTGTTGTATAGGTTTGATACTGAGGTAGAGGTTCCATATAAGTTGTTACAGTACGTATTGGCTCAGTCCTGTAATAATGGTGGTAGTAATTTTCAGGAATATATCTGTCTACAGCATAATATTTGTCATAATAACTGATGTACTGCGGCGTCGCAACGTAATATTTGTTTGAACAGTATGTATATGGTCTGAAGTAACCATTTCTGACAAGATAATTTACAGCTCTGGTACCAGTATATTTTTTGTTTATACAACGACCTTTTCGGTCATTTTCGACAAAAACGGACACAGTATCAGGAACGAGGGTATTATATACGCAATCGCCTCTAAAATAAGCAGGCCTCGTATTTGCATAGATTCGAACAGATGCACCTGGATATTCGCAGGTTGTTATCCCAACTGAGTAAACAGATGTAATCAGAATCAGAGATATAAAAATACAAAATGAATATTTTTTCATTAAATCCTCCAGTTTTTTAACTGCTATTAATGAAATTATACACCTCTTTGTCAATATTGACAAAGAAATAAATTTTGGCGTGGCAATTTTTTCTTTATATCATTTTTGAGGGAACAACTAAGTTGGTGCAGGGGGCAAAGCAACTTTCATGAACTTGGGTTTCAAGTTCACAAAAGTTCCATGTGACCCCATCTATATTGAAATTTAGTGTTAAATTTTCTTTTACAATTGTATTTTTTTATCCTGTCTATCTTGTTAATCCTGTCTAATCTTTTTTCATAAAATATAACCCTGTTGACATTATGTAATAAGTAGTTATAATTTACATACGAGACCTTATGACTATAAGGAGTTGTTTTTATATGGTACGAAAATTATTGTTGATATCGTTAATTATCATGGTGTATTCCGCAGGAATGCTCTTTGGATTTAGATATCAGGTTTATTTTGGGCCAGAAGTATTAGAAAATAGACAAACTCTTGATCAAAGGTTTATTGATTTTATTAAAACCGCAAAAACATCTATTGATGGAGCCTTTTACGAAATAAGGATTGATTCGATCGCGAATGCATTTATTGCAGCCCACAAGCGGGGTGTTAAAGTCAGACTTATTACAGATGACGATAACATTAAAAACAAATGGTCAAGATTGCTGAAAAAAGCTGGAATTCCTATAAAAGAGGATAAAGGCCGAAGTGGACTGATGCATAATAAATTCTGTATAGTTGATGGGAAAAAAATCTGGACTGGATCTTACAATCTCACAGATACGGGATCTTTTAATAATTTTAATAATGGAATGTGGATTATTTCGCCAGAACTGGCAGTTATATACACTAGAGAATTTAAGGAACTTTTCGAAGAAAGAAAATTTGGTAAGGAATCACCTTCAACTATTGAAAAGCAAAAAGTAACTTTGCCTCATAAAGGGAAAACAGTTGATTTTGAAGTTTTATTTGCACCAGAAGATAACCCGAATAAACGTATTGCAGAGATTCTTAATGGTGCGAAAAAGTCGATATATTTTATGCAGTTTGCTTTTACTGAAGATAAATTTTCAAAAATTATGATCAAAAAATTTAAAAGTGGCGTTATGGTAAAAGGCATTATGGATAAAATGCTTTACAGAGCGACAGGACCATATTGTGAATTTTTTAATTTAACGAATAATGGTATGTCGATTAATATTGCAGAAACAAAATCTGGGAAATTTCACCATAAGGTATTTATCATTGATCATGAGCTGGAAGGTGATGCCGCACTTATAATAGGCAGTGGTAATGCTTCGGCAAATGCAAACATTGGAAATGATGAAAACATCATGATTATTCGATCCCATGAAATCGCAGGTATTTATTACAAAGAATTCAAAAGATTATTCGGGCGAACCAGCAGGGTTCGTGCTGATATAATTGGATTTGTTAATAAAGCATCAACTGAGGTTAAAAGCCTGAAACTTATTATTCATTCAAATGGTTCTAGTGTTGGTAAAATTTCAGTTCAATATCCATCCAGATGGGATGTTGATTTCAAGAAGGGATTTAAAGTATCGCGTAGCTTTGGTGATACAACCGATAATGAAGAAATAAAATTTAATAAAAAAGGATTTGTGCATTGTAGTTTAAAGCTAAAGCCTCATGGAGAGGATAGTTATGTGATTTATACTCTGGGAGATTTCAAAATTCCGGACATAAATGGTGGATATAATTTCTATATTCAGACTTCGCCTCATGATAATGGTGTGAAGCTGATGCCACTTAAAATCCAACCTGGAATTGAAATCAATGAACACGATCCGGACGAATTTCTTTCAAATGTTTTTACAGCTTTTATTGATAACTATAATGCTATACAATTGATTAAATCAGATAAGGATTATAAAATTTATTTACAGTCCTGGAAAAAGAATGCAAGAAAAATTACTTTACATATTATCAGCAAGATAATTACAACTGGTGATTATTCTGATGTAAAAGTTATTGTTACTGCGCTTAAGAAACTTCCATTGGGAAAAAGAATTGAAATCCGTGACGGAATATTACCTTTGTACTGGTTTTTGAAAGAAAGGTCTTCTGTAACCGATGATGAAGATGCTGCTGTTTACAGTTCTGAGCTTTACAGAATCTTTTTTGACAGGATGCCAAAGTAAAAAAGTAAAATTTACTTCTCTTGACCAGGCATGTTTACCTGTGATAAAATCGCACGTTATTTAAATTTTTAATATTGTAATTAAGGAGAATTAAATTATGCTATATTTCTTATATGGGTTGCATTTTATTGTTTGTGTCGCAATCATTATTGTTGTTTTGCTTCAGGCTGATAAGGGAAGTGGTCTTTCTGGTGCATTTGGTGGCGGCGGTAGTTATGCTAAATTTGGTGATGATGGCGGATGGAATTTTATGTCAAAAGCTACGACTTTTGTAGCGGTTTTATTCATGGTCCTGTCTTTAGTGATTTCTATTCATACAAAACATACTTACAATGCTGGCGTTAAAGCGGGTATAACTAATACTCAGGAAAAGCCTTCTGATGCGATGGAAAAAGCATTGCAAAAGACTGTTGTTGAAACCCAGGCTAATGATAAAGCAGTCCAGGCGGGAACAACTGATCCAAAACCAGTTACAGCTCCTGTGAAACCAGTAACAGCACCGGCTCCTGTAGAAACACCTGATCCCAAAGGTACTGGAACTAAATAAATCAGAATAAAACAGAAAAGCAGGAAGCATATCGCTTCCTGCTTTTTTTTTACTCAAAATCTTATAATTTGATACAGGGAGTTAGAAAGTTTGATAGAAGTACAGGGATTGAAGAAAAATTACGGGAGTTTTACCGCTCTAAAAGGTATTGATTTTACAATCAATAAAGGTCAAATCGTTGGGTTTCTTGGACCAAATGGTGCAGGAAAAACTACTACGATGAAGATTCTTTCCTGTTTTATGTACCCCACTTCTGGTGAAGTAAAAATTGATTCAAAAAATATTCTTTCAAAACCGGATGAAATAAGACGTCTTATTGGATATCTTCCAGAACATAATCCTTTATATGAAGAAATGATTGTTTATTCCTATCTTTCTTTTGTATGTGATATGAGAGGAATTCCTAAAAGCAAAAAAGCTGATGCTATCAGTCGGGTTATTTCGATTACCGGATTAAGTGAAATGGCAGATAAAACTATAAATGTTTTGTCAAAAGGCTATCGTCAGAGGGTTGGATTGGCTCAGGCTATGATTCATGATCCGATGGTGCTGATTCTTGATGAACCTACAAGTGGACTTGATCCAAATCAGATTGTAGAAATCAGAAATGTATTGAAAGAAATTGGAAAAGAAAAGACTGTTATATTATCAACACATATTTTAAGTGAAGTTGAGCATACCTGTGAGAGAGCAATTATTATTGATAATGGGAAAATTGTGACGGATGAAAATATTGATGTTCTGAAAAAAGGATTTTCTGATACAGATCATATCGACGTTGTTATAAAGGGTATAGAATCTAAAGATTATGTAGAAAAATTATTTTCCAATTGTGGATCTTTACAAGATATCGTGATTGAGAATTCAATTTGTTCTTTTAAAGTAATTACTGATGATTCAAGTGATAATAGAGAAAAAATCTTTGGCACTGTAGTTAAAAATGATCTTGTATTACTTGAATTACATGCAAAGCCAAGATCCCTGGAAAAATTATTTCAACAGCTTACTTATGAAGACAAAGCGGATATAAAATGAGAAATATATTAAAAATAGTCAAACGTGAAATTTTTTCCATGATTACTACATCAGGAACATATGTTGTAGCAGGGTTGTTTCTTTTACTTACCGGATGGTATTTTTCATCGTCATTGCTTGTTAGAAACCGTGCTGATCTGGACAGTGTTTTTTCTATAATCCCATTTCTGTTTATGTTTTTTATTCCTGCGATTACTATGAAATTAATTGCTGAAGAAAAGAAAAATGGAATTATGGAGCAAATGCTTACTTTTCCAGTTTCTGATGTTCAGTATGTTATTGGGAAATTTTTGTCAGCATTTATTTTTATTGCTGCACTTTTGTTATTTACTCTTTTTTACTATATTACAATTGAGATTATTGGCGAACCAGATACAGGTAAAATTATTGCATCCTATATTTCGGCATTGTTTCTAGGGGGAGCATTGATTTCCATTGGCTTGTTTGCATCCAGTCAATCAAGTGATCAGATTACATCATATATTGTATCGTTTTCAATCATATTTGTACTTTATTTAGCTGATAAAGTTGTAAATGTAATACCTTTTGAAATTCAAAATGTTGTTCTTTATCTTGGTACAGATACTCATTACAGGAATATGCTTAGAGGTGTGATTGATTCAAGGGACATTGTTTATTTTATATCTATTATCCTTTTATTTTTATTTCTCACTGCAAGAAATCTGGAGAAGCGTAAATGGTAAGAAAACTTAACTCCTGGATAGTTTTATTTTTGATAGCTGGATTTCTTATAGCTGTGAATTTTGTTTCACAGAAACGGTTTATTCTCAAAGATATTACGGAAAATGGTTTTTTTTCACTTTCAAAAACGACGAAGAAAATCCTTGGCAGCGTTAATGATAGAATAACGGTGAAGCTTTTCTTTTCTGGTAAACTTCCGGCGCGATATTCTAATTTGACATCAAGAGTAAAAGATATTTTGAGAGATTTCAGAACCTATGCAAATGGTAATATTCTGATTGTGGAAGAAGATGATTCTGACTTGGACAGATTCAAGTCTGAGGCGAAGAAATTCAAAATCCCTGCAATCAGACTTGATGTTATGAAGAAAGATAAATTTGAGGCAATACACGCATATCTCGGAATAGTATTGCTTTATAAAGATCGGAAAGAATTACTTCCAGTAATCGATCCTACAATATTGAGGAATCTGGAATATCAGATAATGGTGCTGATAAAGAGATTATTAGGAGAAAGAAAAAAGACAGTTGCTTTTTTAAGAGGACATGATGAGGTAGATTTTGAAAAAGACCTGGATTTTCTAAAAAGAGCATTATTACCAAACTATAATGTGATTTCTTATGAAATAGAAGAAGGGAATCCAATTTTAAAGGAAATTGATTGTTTGTTGGTTGTTGGCCCCAGAAAAGATTTTTCAATGTGGGAACAGTTTTCAATTGATCAATTTATAATGCATGGGAAAAAAGCCGCATTTTTCATTGATTCTTCTATTGTACGTGTGAACGAAGGCTTTGGTCATAACCTGAATATAAATGTTCTCAAATGGCTTCAATCATACGGTATAAATATAGAGCAGAATATTGTGATTGATAAAAAGTGCATTCAAATTAAAATAAAACAGAATAAAGGTGAATTTTCAGCGTTATCATCCCTTTATTATCCATATTTTCCAGAAGTTTCAGATTTTCCAAGCAAAAATAAGATAGTTCTTGGACTGTACAGGATAGGTTTAAAATTTGTAAGCAGTCTTAAATTCAATCCGTATCCTGGAATAGAGATCCAGACTTTAGCCCGTACCAGTCAACATAGTGGAGTTGTACAGGCTCCATATTTTGTTGGTTTTGAGAAAAAACTTGGTAAAAAAGATTTTAAAGCAGGTTCTCAGGTTGTTGCTGCTGTGGTAAAGGGAAATTTTAAATCTGCATTTGCTGGTAAATATGTGACATATCAAAAAAAAGTTGATAAAAAAATTGATTCTTCTGGATTTGAAATTCAGAAATACACAGGAAAAGTAATAGAAACTGGTAAGAAAAATCGTATTGTATTTGTAGGTGATGGAGATTTGTTTTCCGGAAGCATGGGAACTTTGCCGGAAAATATTCATTTTGGATTGAATGTTGTTGACTGGTTGACACAGTCAGTTGATCTGATATCAATCAGGAGCAAAGAAATAAAAACGCGTATGCTGAAAAAAATTCCTAATAAGTATAAATCTTTATTCAGATATGGGAATTTATTTGTACCTCCTATAATAATAATACTTTTAGCAATACTGGTAAGTGCGCTTAAGGGATTATATGCTCGAAAAATAAAAAATAAATTTACCACAGAAAAATGATCAAAAAAAATAAATTTTTTATAATTTCATTGTTAATCATAGGTACGATTCTATTTTTTGCATTCCCTGACAGAACATTTATAAAGGTCATAGATGGCAGAAACATATTTGCAGGAAAAAAAGTCAGGAGTTTCAGGGTCTGTTTTGATGGAATAAATCAATTTGCTTATAGAAAAAAGAATCCCGGGAAATGGATAATAGAATCTCCCTTGACTGGCGAGGCTGATTCTAGAAGTATTGAACAATTCCTTAAAAGACTATCAAATCTCTCTCTTGATTCTCCTGTATCAATCAAAGAATCTTCACATGTTGATTTTGAATTGACCGATGAAACAGAATTTATTGAAATTCTGGAGGAAAAAAAGGAGAAATTTGAAAAACTGTTGATTGGAAAGGAGAATGGTGGACTTTTGTATGTCCGGATGAATTTGGAAAAAGAAGTTTATACTGTAAACAGTGATTTGATTTCCAATGTTCCAGATCTTGAGGACTCATGGCTAAACAGGCAGATTCTTTCTTATAAAAAAGGTGAGATTGTTGAAATAATAGTTGAAGACAGTGATTATCAAAGAACTGAGATCCAAATAAAAGATTCCAGATGGAAGATTAATGGTCATGATGCTGATCAGTATCAGATTGAATTTATGATTGCAGGACTGGTAAATTTCAGGGCAGATAAATTTTTGAAACCCGGAATACCACTTCCAGAAGAAAAAGGGAAAATTAAGATAAAATCAAAAAATGGGGATATTGTTGAACTTGAAATTTTATTTCTTCCCAATAATGACTATCTTGTTAAACATAATAATTCAATTTTTTATTTATATAATTATCGCTTGAAATCCTTTTTTAATGCTCGATCTGAGTTTTATTCCCGCGAGACTCTTAGAAGTCTTACTAGAATAGGTTCAGAAATCAAGTTGGATCATATACTTAAAGAAGCTAAAAGAACTGATATAAAATTGACGATTACCAGACCTGCTTCAGATAATACTTTGTTTATGGATGATAAGCTTAATGTACAATATGGTGCAGTGGGAATATCATTATCAAAAAAGTCCGGGAATTATGTTGTTTTTATTATCGATGATGAAAAGGTCATTATTCGAGAAAGAGGATTATCAGTTGATCTTACAGGATTATCAGATGGATGCCATCTAATTGTTGGAGTTATCTGTAATCAATATGGAGCAATATATAGAAACAGTTTTACAAGGAGATACTTTTTTGTTAATAAAGAGACTCCTGTTCATAAAACTCCCTATATTAAAATTATTTCTCCCATGGAATCAATAAATGCATCTTCGGGAAAAGTTCTTGTAGATTTTGTAATCAATGATATTTCTGGTCTGGAATCTTATAAACTATTCTATTTTATAAATAATACAAAAATTTCTCTACCGTCTATGAAGCCATTTATTCTAGAAAATATTCCACCAGCTGAAATTACTTTAAAATTGCAGCTTGAGGATAAGGCTGGAGTTGTAGTGGATAGTGATTCAAAAAAACTTCGATTTAAATAGTCCATAAAAAGTTATGTTTCATTTGCTAAATAAATGAATTCTCCAGAAATTTCGTGATCCACTCCCTAAATTGAAGCTTGTCTTTTTGTTTTAGGGTGAAAAATTATGACGAAGCAAAAAGAAGGCTTCAATTAAATTTCTGGACAATTATTTATTTTTGCGATGTCTTTTTATACACGTTCTTTGCGCGACTATCTTTTTTTCTTTGTGCCTTAGTGCCTTTGTGTGATTATTTCTTATCTTTTTCCTCTGTGATCTCTGTGTTTCAATCTTTATCTTTTTTCTTTTTTCAAATTCAGGTATTGTCAAGTTCTAATTTTTCCGTATAATGAGAGTATAGAATAGAGGAGAAGTATGCATAGTTTTATTAAATATTTTCTGGTATTGTTGCTGGTAGTTACTTGCTCGGCCAGTTTTGTTATTGCACAGAGCCCTGTCAGATGGCATGTTAATACACAAACAACTGTCAACACGCCTACAACTGTCAACGTATCAACGTCTGGAACTACACCCGCAACTACTAACAACAGGGTCCCTAGTACTGGCAGAATAGCTTATAATAACAATATTTATGATGCTCCTCATGGAAAAGTAATTGGTGGTGTTCAAAAATCTCAGGTAGTCAATATTTATAAACTGTCGCCTGATAATAACTGGTATTGTATTGCTTTTGGTAGCTCAAAAGGTTATATACCAAGCCATATCGTTATACTTGATAGTTCTGTTACAACAACATCGCCAGGCCAGAATTCTAATAATCAGGCAGGTTGGAATGTTGCTGTAGATCCGACTCCGCCACCACAGACAAATAGTTTTCCTACTCCAATTGATAATTCGCAACCGCAGACAAATAGTATTCCTGCGCCAATTGATACTCCGGTTAATACTACTCCTGCACCTGTTAATGCGCCTCAGCCTGTTGTTACAAATGATCCTCCAATATGGAATGTCGAGGTGCCAACTGCGCCGTTACCACCGCCTGTGGCCCAGCCAAACGCAACGCTTATGGATGTTCCTGGCTATACCACGGCAGATCTTTTGAATGTAAGAACAGGTCCGTGGGGTGATAAAATAGGCCAACTTCCATATCAGACTAAGATCAAGATTATCGGACAGGATGGAGACTGGTATAAAATCGAATATAATGGAATGATAGGTTATATTCATTCTAATCATACAAAAACAGGAAATATTCCAAAACCTCCGTATAATGGAGTTTCTGGGAATGCTCAACTTGGCAAGAATCTTGTCGCATCTGCGAAGTCATACATTGGGTCTAAAGGTTTCAGAGGAGCAGAAGTGGCTTATGGCAGACTTGCCTGCGCTCAATTTGTAAGTACAGTTTTAAATGACAATAATGTTATTCCTGTAGTTCTGAATGTAAGATCTCTGGTATCCAAGTTGAAAATGAAAGGCTGGGTTGAAGTTACACCCCCACCGTACAAAGATGGAGATGTTGTAACCTGGAAGACATATGATTATACTGGTGATGGTGTCAAAGATCCTGATTCACATGTAGGAATTGTTGATGTAAAATCAAATGGTGTTTATGCAATTCATAATTCTTCTACTCGTAAGTATCCGCGAGAGACAAATGTGGATTTTGGAGCACCGATTAGTAGAGTTTTACGTTCTCCTTAATTTGTACCCCTCAGCGCTCTCTGCGCGATATCTTTTTTCTTTGTACCTTAGTGTCTTTGTGTGAGCTATTTTTTTCTTTGTGCCTTGGTGCCTTTGTGTGAACTATTTTTTTCTTTTCTTTCTACCCAAATAGCTTGTCAAAAACTATAATAATAAATATAATTTTTATAATAGCCATTTCTATCTGGAGGAAATTATGTTTAAAAGGCTTTTTGTGCTTTTTATGGTATTTACGTTACTTTTTGTAACTGGATATTGCTTTGGAAATATGGGGAATTTGTTTGGAAGCAAGAATGCATTTGTTGGAACTCAAACAAGTGCCAAAACCGGTGTAGTCTATAAGTGCTGGAGACTAAATGTTAGAAATGGACCATGGGGCAAGATACTGGATGTAATATCAGTTGGAGATATTGTCAATATTGTTGGTTCCAGTCAGGACAAATACTGGTATAAAATCAGCCATAATGGTCAGGAAGCATTTGTTTCTCACAAACATATTCAAGTTGGCGGACAACAAGGTTCCGTTGCAACGGGTTCAACAAATCTTAATTCGCAGATATTTGCTAATAAGAAAAAAGGGTATATTAATGCCAGTTCACTTAATATTCGAAAAGTTCCATGGGGAACAGTACTTGATAAATATTCCTACGGAACAGATGTTCTAATAGTTGGGAAAACTGGAGACTGGTATAAAATTGTTTATAAATCTGGCTTTGCATATGCTCATTGTCATTATATACAGGATGGTTCTGCTCCGGCAATGACTGCAGGTGGCCCTTCTGGAACACCTGGAGCAACATTTACATCTGGTCCAATGAATAAGAGGATTCTGGATTCTATGCGAGCTTTAAAATCAGAAAAACTAAATTATCCTCCAGCTTGTGGAAAAACTCGTGATGGAAAACCTTCAACACCTGGAAATCTTGGATGTGCATTTGCAGTTTCAACTGCTCTTCAAAGAGCAGGTGTAAAAAATGCATTCAGTCTTGGCGTGAGTAATCTTGCCGCCCAGCTGCAAAGAAAACCAAAACCTGGTTTTAAGAAAGTTTCAACCAGTTCAAGACAGCCTGGTGATATAATAATCTGGAATCCAAGTCATGTTGGTGTGATGGCTGAACCTGGAAAGGCAGTGTCAAATTCTTCAAGTCTTTCAAGGGTTCGAGAACATACAGACAGATCTTCAAAAATAAGATTTATTTTACGTGCTCCTGCATAAAATGAAAACGTTTCAACCGGAGGAAACATGATATTTTCAAATCATAATTTAAAGAAAACTTTAATTTTACTTATTGTTACTGTGTTAGTTTTTAGTTCACATATAAATCTAATTGGAAAAGGAACTGGAAAATTGAATTTTACTGGAAAAGTTGTATTATCTATACCTTTTGGACGTGGTGATGGAAAAATTGGTTATTTAAATGGACCGGAGCATACACCTTATCCAGAGGCAGCTCAGGCGTTTCGTCTTTTGAAAAAGCGTATCCTGGTTGTTGATACGATAAATCAGAGATTGATTATGTTTGACAGTAAAACTGGAAAAAGATTATCGACTATGTGGCCAAATACTGAGACTAAAAATTCATATTATTCAGCTGTTATAGAAGTTAATAATGATTTGTTTCTTGCTCCTGAACTTGTACACCGCGCTCTGCATCTTTTTAATATTGCTGGAAAAGTTAAATATATAGGTGACAAAACCTGCCCGGTTGATGATATTACTTCGATATTTATGGGGAAAAATGATTTGATTTATCTTGCTGACAAGGGGCTCACGGAAAAGAAAGTAAAAGTTTTGAACAGGGAAATGGAATTTCTTGGATCATTAAGTCTTCCCGATATGAGTGCCCAGAGTGTTGCATTAGATGCAGATGATAATATTTGTTCAATTATTACAAGACTTGATAAAGAAGATCCCAGTATCAACATATACAGTAGTAAAAAAATTGAAAATAAGTTTAAGTTCAAAAAAAATTCTACCTTGAAGTTAAAAGGAAATACTTTTCCGCCCGGGAGATGCGGCCTATCAGGTATTGATAGTGCTGGGAATTATTATGTTTTCTGGTCTGCTTTAAAATCCTATTTTGATAAGAAGAATCAGGCGAAATTTCCTGATTATGTAAAGAAGACTTCAGAACTTCAACCTGTAGCGCTTTTCAATGTATTTGATAAAAAAGGTATTTTTATTGGTGAATTTTTTGCACCAGTTTCTACTTCTCCTGCAAGTACAGTTGTAACTCCTGATGGCGAAGTATATGTTATGGATTACGATGCGGCAGGTGCACCAAAAGGGAATTTTAAAATTAAGAAGTATTTTCGTAAATAAGAAAAAGAAAGGATTCTCGCGCAGAGAACGCTGAGGCCGCAGAGAAAAGTAAATACCCGTTAGGATCAGAAGGACTTTTGTTTAGCTCGATGATCGAGCTGAATGAAATTGCCTCGCAAGAAACAGCTGACCCTGTTAAATCAATACCAAATATTAATATTTAATGGAAGAAAAGTCACATACAGTTCTATACAATATTTGTTGGAAACAACTTATCTGGCACAGGGGTCAAAGCAACTTTCATGAACTTGGATTTCAAGTTCACAAAAGTTCCATGTTACCCCATCTATATTGATATTTAACAATAATTATTTCCTATTTTTATTT
>DAOVTB010000283.1 GCA_030633305.1 Candidatus Muiribacteriota bacterium | reverse complement strand
TTGAACAAAATTGATCCTGCTTTTTTTATCCATATTGGAAAAATCTCACTAATTCTATCAATATAAATATCTTCAAATTCAAAAATAAATTTTGTAAGTACTGAAAAGCTTATCTCTTCAATTCCAAAACAACGAAGCGTACGAGATACAATATTGTTGTTCTGTTCCATGAAAATTTCCTTTTCATGAACATCCTTAATCTTGCTTTTTTTCACAATAATTTCTTCAAAGATTATATTTATTTTTTTTCCTAAATATAGGCGTAAACGCTCATCAATCGTATCAAATAAATCAATCATTTCTTCAAAAATAAGTAAAGGGTCCTGCTTCGATAAAATATCTAATATCATCTGTTTCTGACTAGGAGTATACTGTCCAAAAAGTATCTCTTTTATAGATTGATAATTTCTTTCAGCAATAAGACTTAATGATTCCCTTATTTCTTTTTCACATCCACAATTATTATCTAATACTTCAAGCAAAGCCTTTATAGTTCCAACATCATCATATCCTCTTAAGGAAACAACGGCACGCTTGGCAATTTTTTTTCCATGACCTTTTAAATAAGGCAAAAGCATGTATTGAGATCTAGTCGATTTGATATTTCCAAGTTTTTCAAGAAAATATAGTTTTATATGCTCTGAATCAGAAAGCAGAAAATCATTTATTTTTCTATAAAAATCAAAATACTCAAGATAACATTCTATTTTTCCCCAGAATTTCGAACTCTGAAAATGCTCACCAAGAATTATTAACTCATTGTAAATAGTAATATTCAATTTGATAAACTTGTTTTTCATCAGGTAATCGTCAAGTTTAGTATTATCATTATAAAGTGAATCAAGCATTATAGAAAGAAGAACATGATTGGTCATACCTTTTGCAAGGATATTCAAGACCTCCTTGTAAAAATCTTTGTCCTGAATATATTTGACAATGGCATTGATGGTAAAATAATTATAGTCTTCTATAGAATAATCTGAATTCAATATCTCGGTTTCAAAAGCTTTGTTATCACTTTCAAATTGATCAATTAATTTTTTCCAACTATTAATAATCTTCATTTTCTTTTTCTTTATTTCAATTTAAACATCTTTTTAAGTAATGGATATTTCACCCATGGATTTTCATCACTATCTTCTTCATGTGGTGGAATATTTTTATAAGGTATCCAGACAAAGTCAGGATGGTCTTTTTTACTACGTCCCGTCCATTCACTACCTGTTATAGTTCCACTGTCATCCATAAACAAAGTGTATGTATAGTCTTTAGTAAGATACTGAGTCCCAACAAAATTCATATCTACATTATCATCACATGCCCATATTCTAAGTTTTACTTTAACTTTATTACCCTTACTTTTACTGTCCATTTTGTAAGCATATACAGGATAATTCCAAACCGATTCATCTGCACTCATATCCATAACAATCGGAATTCCTTTTTTCTGGATATTTTCCATAAGTAAATATTGAAAAACATGAGGATAAATATCATCAAAATTATCACCTCGTCCATTGTATCGTGTGCCAAAAAAATGATACCGTGTAACCATGAACGATTCAGTAAGAAGTCCCTTTTGATCAGACACTCCAAACTCTATTCCTTTGTACTTCTTGATTTTCACAGGTTCTTTTTCCATAATTGATGCAGCCGACCATCCATTACAATGACCATGCCAGCTTTTTCGTGTAGAATGGTACTTTTTTTCCCAGTCTACAGCCATGTTTTTCTTTCCATCCACTGTAGGAAAAGCCATCTCATATTTGTCCAAAGGTGATTTACTCAGCCATCCAGCCTTGGCAAGCTGACATTTTTTTCTTGGCCACCACCAGCCAGACCACGGAACAACCTTTGAAACAACTTCACCAGCAGGAAAAAGTGGTGCAAAAGCAGTCAATAAAAAAATAAAAACAAGTAAACCTGTCATTTTTGATCTCATTATTTTTCACCTCCATTTGCAGCAGATGAATGCTTAATTAGTTTAGCTTTTAAATTAGAATTTTTGGAATAAAGAAACCATGGATAACCTTTCTTCCATAATTGCTCAATTTTTTCCCCCAGAAAGGAATCCTTAACTGTGACATAGTAACCATCAGCAAGTTTTGCCTCTCCTACTTCTTCAATAAGCTCAATTGCTTCTGCTGATTCAAGTGTAGTTAAAACAGTACTGTTTACAGTCTGTTGCGAAAAACTTCTTCGAAATTTAAATTTATCCCCGGATGAAGTTTTCATACTTAGAAATTTTTCCTTTTGAGGAACAGATTCAAGTAAATTTTCACTATTAGAACTTCCTTTTTTCAGAGGAAAAACAGGTAAGGAATAAGGAATAAACGAAACTTCGCTAATAACAGGTGCTTTTGTTTTTCTATCAAAATCAATCCGTTGGCGCAAGACTTCACCCTGAACCCTTCTATAATAATAGACTGTCTCCAATTTGAATCCAGCTTTTAGAATAATAAGCTGTCCAACTTGATTTCCGTCTTTGGCTTCAGTTATATCAATAGTATATTTCTCGGTATCAGCTTTACTAACAGTATATTTCAAAACAAATGGCGAAGACCATTTTTTGACATTATTAAATACATTTTTCTGAATAACTTCAATTTCCCACCAATCCCCTGAATTCAAAACAGGTGTAAACACTTCTAAACCCCAAGACAGGGTACAGAAAGCTGTGGTAAAAACTAATAACAATACCATCGTTTTTTTCATGAATTCCTCCAATTACTAAATCTATTCTCTATATTAAATAAAACCATTTATTCTTAGTATATTTCTAGCCTTATCAATTACTTCTACGTCCACGAGAAGTGATGGAAAAAAAATATCATCACAACATTCCTGAAATTTACTAAGTTGTGTCTGAATTCCATTTTCATTTAAAAGACTTCCGGCCATTTCACTGACACCACAGACGTCTGATTTAAATATAAATTCCCATGAGGTCTGCATATCATTTAATAGCAATTTGCTACCACATTTTCGACAATATTCAAGCTCGGAATCCGAATAATTCAGGTTACAAATACAACATTTTTTTGACATTAATAAAGCTACTCCAATAAATACTATTATTGTAATTGTAATTATATAGAGTTTTATAACTTTTGTCAACGGGAGTAAGACAAAGTAACCATCATCGATCTTACTATTTTGATTTTATAAAAGTCAGCATAAACTGCTTTCTAGTATCATTCTCTTGCTTTAATCCAATTCAATAGATGTATGTAGGCGTTTTGACAAACAATAATCTGAACCAATCTATATTTGCATTTAATATTTATGTGCTGTTTATTATTCACAATCTAATCTGGATTCTGAATGAGATGAAGGTTGGATTTTCTTTTCATTATTTTAAACCGAGGCGTATTAACATACGTTGAGGTTTAAAATAATTAAAAAAAATTCAACCTTCGCTCAGTCAGGATTCAGAAAAGAGTGCCTTGATCATCTTCGGATAGATCACCAAAAATGCCTTCTGTCTTCATGATATCGATAACATTTTTACCACAGCCAGTTCGTTTTTTTAGATCATTTATTGAAGAAAAGGTTCGTATAGCCCTCTCAGCTACAATTTTCTGAGCCACTTTTCCACCTAAACCGGGAATTGTACAAAGCGGTGGAGTTAAAGCGTTACGTTTCCGATCAACAATAAATTTGGATTCAACAGAAGTGTTTATATTTACCATATCTACCTTGATCTTTCTAATCCGGGCTTCAATTACTACTTCTAGTAAAGATACCTTGTCTTTTTCAGTAGCTGTAAGCCTGTAACCCGGAGTCTCCTTTTCCTTGGCTAAAAGCTGTCTCATGCATTCTTTCAGCATCATCATATCTTTACTCATTTCAACCGGATTAAAAGAGCTTATTCTTAATCCAAAAAAAACAGCATAGAATTCCAGAGGGAAATGTACCTTGAAATAAGCAATTCGAAATGACATCAATACATATGCAACTGCATGGGCTTTTGGAAACATATATTTTATTTTTTTACAGGATTCTATATACCAGTCTTTTACACCATGCTCTCTCATAAGATCAGCATATTCATCCCATTTTTCAGCATCTTTTGAAGGTTTCCCCTTTCTAACAAATTCCATGATGGAAAAAGCTGTTCCTTTCTCTATACCATTTGCTATGAGATAATTCATGATATCGTCACGAACAGATATAACTTCACTTAACTTTGCAACCCCTTGTCTAACATATGATTGAGCATTATTCAACCATACATCAGTACCGTGTGATAAACCGGAAATTCTGACCAGTTCAGCAAAAGTTGTTGGACGAGTATCCACGAGCATATCTCTGACAAATTTGGTTCCAAATTCTGGAATCGCAAGAGTGCCAACTTCTTTGAGAAAAATCGGAAGTTGTTCTTTTCTAAGCTCAATTTTTAAGGAATCACTACAGGAAAATATTTTCATTGTTTCAGGATCATCAAGTGGAATATCTTCCGATTTCACCTCAGTGAGACCCTCTAATTCCTTTATTGATGTCGGATTATCATGACCTAAAAGATCAAGTTTCACCAATTGGGAATCCATAACATGATAATCAAAATGAGTCGTAAAAACATCACTCCCAGTATCATTTGCCGG
>DAOVTB010000042.1 GCA_030633305.1 Candidatus Muiribacteriota bacterium | reverse complement strand
TGGAATTACAATTCTTCCATTTCGATTTACAGCAGTGTTGATTACTTTTGCCAAGTCTTCGCTGGCCATTCCAATTGACTTGTGAAGTCTATTGCCGTATGTGCTCTCCAGCACAAGATAATCCATTGCAGGAAGTTTTTCAGGATCTCTGATAATTGGAAGATGTTTTCTGCCAAGATCACCTGAAAAAGCAACTCGGATTCCACCTTCCAGTTCAAGGTCTATACAGGAAGAACCAAGGATATGTCCTGCATCATAGAATTCAGCTTGAACGCCGTTTATCGGGAAAAATTTTCTATGATAATTCAATGTTACAAACTGGCCTAAAGTTTTGATAACATCAGTGGAATCATAGAGTGGATTATGTACTTTTAAATTTCTATCAGGATATTTTTTGATCTTCTTTAAAAGATATTCATGATCTTTTTGTTGTATATACGCACTATCCAACAGAATGACATTTGCAATGTCTCTTGTTGCAGCTGTGCTGTAAATATTTCCCTCAAAACCGTTTTTAACCATGACCGGTAATGACCCTGAATGGTCAAAATGAGCATGAGTTAATAAAATGGCATCGACTTCTGCAGGAGAAAATGGTAGCTTCTGATTCTTAATATAACTTTCTTCGCGACGTCCCTGGAACATACCGCTATCGATCTGCAATGTCTTACCGTTAATGTTTAAAAAATGCTTGGAACCTGTTACTTCCTTGCACGCACCATGAGAATAAAATTTAATAGTCATGCTAATAATTTATAACAATGATGAGGAAATTTCAATGATTATTTATTAATCCTGACTATTATGAAGTTAAAAATAGTTGCAGCAAGTATCGCTGCGGCAACAAGTTTAAAAACTATCCAAATTGAAATAACTGCTGCTGGATTTAATTGGTATGAAGCCAGTAATCCGTATATTTTTTTTAGAAGACTTCCGCTAAAAACACCTGCAAGGAAAAAGCGATATATAATATTAACTATCTGAGATATAACAGCTGATTTTATATAATTTACCTGAGTTTTTTTAGCGGTAAAAAGCAGATCTAATATAAATGACTGGGAAATCAATGGAAACAGCATGGTAAATTTGAAAGCCCCGCCTGTAAAAAATACAAGAAATGCTGCTGTGATTCCACATATAAAAATAACACCCCGTTTTCCAGTTGCTTTAAACAGATATATATATACCGTTGAATCCAATAACATGAGAACGCATCCACGCATTGGCATTCCAAATGATTTAAATATTGTTCCAAAAATTAGCTCAATAATTGTTACGAGAGCTGCTGAGATTGCAATATGACTTAACAGCTTTGTACGTGAAAAATTTGTTTGGGATTTTTTTTCAATTGCCATTATTATTTGGTTTTTGTTGATCTTTTTTTATCAATATGCCAAAAGGATATAGACAGATAAGTATGAAAACACCATAGACAAGAAGACTTATATCACGTGGATTAATGTTTCGGAATAACAAAGAATCACTGGGCTTTTTTGGATTGAAAAAAACGTTAATCTGCTTTCCTTTGCTAAATTTTTTTTCAACAGTTTTCAAATCCATTTCTCCTGGTAGTACACTGGAACCGAAGTATTGATTACTGGATATAAAATAGCAGTATTTAACCACTGGGGTATATTCAAGGAATGTACCTCTTGGAGATTTTTCAGTTTTAAGTTCTGTAATCTGTCCCAGTGTTGTTTTCCAGTCACTGGCTCGATATTTATTGTAAAGTGATCTACACCCATTTATTCCAAGAAGTAATCCTGAAATAAGAAGTGAAATCCATAGGAAAAGTAGAATAAAATTTGTTTTTTTCTTTTTCATATGTCCTGATTATAACATAATTCTCTTTGAGAATTAAATAGTTAAACTGTACCTGATTACATTTACTCTGATATAATATATCAATTACAAATTTAAGGGAAATATATGAATCAAAAAAAAATACCTGACCTTAAGATCCATAAAGGAGACCCAGAGAAGGAATTGATAATTATGGTTCATGGTTGGGCGACTGATATAAAAACCTTTACAGATCCTCTTAAAATAAGCTGGGTTGAACGTGTTGACGATGAGCTTACGGAAATCCTTCCAATTAAGTATTTTATTTCAGCGGTTTCAACACCTGATGTGGATAATCCATTATTCACTGAAGGAGATGTATCTATTTTAAGTTCGAAAAAATTTATCGAATCTGAAGTTGTAAGTATATGGGATTGTTTAGCTCAAAAAGGTTATAATCTTCTGGGATGGTCTCAATTTTATCCTAACAAATGTATAGATTATGCTGTAAATGAACTAGCTCATATTATCACCGCTGGAGTAAAGGAATTTTTTCCATCAAAGAAAAGCGGATCCATATTGACTCACAGCAGGGGAGCTCTGGTTACAAGAAAATTTATTCAGCAATTCCCTGAATATGCAAATCCATTTATCAAAAGAGTTTATATGGTTGCCCCACCGAATATAGGTAGTAAAATTGGTTTTTTATCAGGAGTATTACAGGAAGTTGTTAGATATTTTGATCCTGATGTTGAAAATCCGGTTCTAAAAAAGATATTATCGCAATTCAGTATATTTAATGAAGAGAATGGGAGCAGTAGATATGTTCTTGATCTTGCTGAAAGATTACTTCATTTTATACAGGGGGAAGCAATTAAAGAACTTTCTGTAACATCTGAATTTATAAAATCCTTAAATAAGAATGTCGATATAGAAAAATCATCAAAGATTGAATATCATATTTTTTCAGGCAAAAATCCATTTTTCTCTGAGATTTATGTGA
This sequence comes from Candidatus Muiribacteriota bacterium, assembly GCA_030633305.1. Taxonomy (GTDB): domain Bacteria; phylum Muiribacteriota; class DAOVTB01; order DAOVTB01; family DAOVTB01; genus DAOVTB01. The sequence continues at coordinate 20,953 of DAOVTB010000042.1, read as the reverse complement.
AATATAAAGATAAGATTGTACCTCTGATTGAACCTTTTTCAAAATTTTTTGCTGTTGTATCAGAACTCAGAGATAATTGTGGCGATGGACTTGTGGCAGTCAAGAGGTCTAAAGTAGGATTTGAAAAGTCATTTCAGTCTTATTACGCTAATCATGCCACTATTTTATTTAATACAGAGTTACAGGATGATTTGGTTTCACTGCTTGACGGGTATGGAGAATAATTATATGAAAAAATCTCTTTGTTTTTCTATTTTGATGATATTTTCATTCTATCTTGTCCAAGCAGAAATGCTTGTTCCTGGACTTTACGAATTACAGTGTAAACCTTCAACTATTAAAAATGATGAAAGTATAATCCTGTTTCCAACTGCTGCAAAATTATCAGAATCTGGAAAATTCTGGATAGTTCCGATTCATGGATGGATTTTTGAGCATGAAAGGGATGATATTTTTAGAAATTTTATTATCAGGCAGCTTATGCGTGGATCTGGAGCATTACCTGGAACAGTAGAAGCTGAAATTTTTAAAGAAAGACTTCACTGGTTTCTTGTTGATAATGAATCTGGTAAGAAGATAATGATAAAAATAGTAAAGCAATTTGTTACATTGGAAGAATCCGGAAATAATGGACATTTTTATGGGACCATCAAGTTACCACTCAAAAGAATTACTGAGTTAAAAAAACAAAATATAGAAATCCTTGTTAAGTCAGAAGATCCAAGAAAATTTGCTGGTTTTGTTCATTTTATCCCCAAAAAGGGAATTACTGTTATAAGTGATATTGATGATACAATTAAAATTTCTAACGTCAGAAATAAAAAAGAGTTAATGAAAAATACTTTTTTAAAGGATTTTATTCCTGCACCTGGAATGGCCCGTTTATACAGTAAATGGAAAAAACATGGAGTATATTTTCACTATGTATCTTCAAGTCCATGGCAGTTGTATTATGATATACAGTTATTTATGAAGAAAAATGCTTTTCCTGAAGCGGTTTTCCACTTGAAAAATGTAAGGTTAAAAGATACAAGCCTGTTGAAATTGTTTGCCGATCCTGTAAAAACAAAACAAATCCAGTTGGAAAAAATTTTAAAAGATTATCCTGAGCATAAATTTATTCTCGTTGGTGATTCGGGCGAAAAAGATCCTGAAGTCTATGGTATCGTTACACGTAAATACTCTGACAGGATTATTGGAATTGCTATTCGTGATGTTACAGGGGATAGTATGGAGTCAAAACGTTATAAAGATGCATTTAGAGAAATTCCTGTTTCAAAATGGAAAATTTTTAAAAATCCTGAGTATCTTGATTTTATAAAAAATAAAGAGTAATTAATGAAGGCTCAAGAATTTATAAATGAATTTTCCAGTTTTCTGTCAAAAAACACAAGTTAGTCAAGAAAGTATGAAGTTTGGTGCTTTACCCAGGCTGTATGATTATTCCTCAAAATTGTGGAAGTAAAGTTGGCTTTTTATCTGGTTTGTTACAAAATATTGTGTTATATTTTAATGCTTGAGAAGAAGGAGGGGGAGAATGAAAAAAACCCTTAGTTTTTGTGTTCTAATAATGCTTTCAATGTGTCTTTTTGGTGAGGACATACAGGTGCCAGGGCTTCTGAAATTACAGATTAAGTCATCAACGATCAAAAGTAATGAAGATATAATTTTATTCCCTACTGCGGCTAAATTATCTAATTCTGGGAGGAACTGGATAGTTCCGATTCATGGATGGATTTTTGATCATAAAAGGGATGGAATTCCAAAAACTTTTTTTGTTATGCAGATTTCTCGTATATCTGGTGTAAAACCTGATTCTGTTGAAGCAGAAATTTTTAAGGATAGAATTCACTGGTTCATTGTTGATAATGAACCTGATAAGAAAATTACGATACAATTTGGACATCAATTTGTTACTCTTAAGGAATCTGGTAAGAATGGACATTTTTATGGAGTAATTAAATTTCCTGCTAAAAAAGTTTCAAAATTGAAAAATCAGGATTCGATCTTGAAGTTTACTATTAATTCAAATGACCCTAGAGAATTTACTGGTCTTGTTCATTGCATACCACCTCATGGAATTACAGTAATCAGTGATATTGATGACACGGTCAAAATATCAAATGTCATAGATAAAAAAGAGCTGATGAGAAATACTTTTTTTAAAGATTTTACTCCTGCTCCTGGAATGTCAAAATTATACAGGAAATGGAAAAAACATGGAGTTTTCTTTCATTATGTTTCTTCAAGTCCATGGCAGTTATTCCATGATATACAAGTTTTTATGAAAGATTATGGTTTTCCTGATGCAATCTTTCATATGAAAACTATAAGGCTTAAGGATACAAGTCTTTTTAAAATATTTGAAGACCCGGTTGAATCAAAACGAATCTTGGTTGAAGGGATTTTGAACAATTATCCGAAACATAAATTTATTCTTGTTGGTGATTCGGGTGAAAAAGATCCAGAAATCTACGGTCTCGTTACACGTAAATATCCAGACCTGATTATGGGAATTGCTATTCGTGATATTACAGGAGAAAGTAGGGAGTCAAAACGTTATCAGGATGCATTTAGAAAAATTTCTGATTCGAAATGGAAAATTTTTAAAAATCCTGAGGAACTTGATTTTTTTAAAATTAAGGAGTAATCAATGAAGCCGTACGAATTTTTAAATGAATGTTCAAAATTTTTAACTAATAATGAAATTGACAAAGAAGAAAAATTAGATCGAGGTGGGTTGACGATGGCTAGTCAGCCAAGATTGTATGGCGAATACAAGGGTCATCATGTAAAGGTGGATTTTGTTGTTAAAGGTGTATTGATTATTGAAGTGCTTGAAAAGCCAAACTGTACTTTTACAATAGCAAGGCATACTTTTCTGAGCCGTATACTTGGTAAAATTTTCGGTGGAGTCAGGACTGGCGATAGAGATTTTGATTATGAATATATGTTAATGAACTTCGATAAAGATTTTTCAGGTTTGATCTTTTCGAAAGAGAATGTATCCCGTTTTATCAAATTCAAACCCTTTGAGCAATTGCAGTTTTCTGTTCGTGATTATAAAGTGAAAAAATTTATTAACAACAAATATACACCAGATTCAGCTAGAAATGATCTTGACAGGCTGTTGGAGTTAAATGAAAAATTAATTAACCCACATGCATGAGTAAAAAAACAGAACTACGAAGACCTATTTGAAATCTTGTTTTAACACTGTAAAGGACTATGGTTAAAGGGAAATAAAAAATCCGAGTTATTTGTGTTTTGAACATCTGATTTTATTCAGTAATAATACTAAAGCATTTGTCGTAATAAGAATGGCTATAAACCAGAGGACTAATTTTTTTTGGCTGACAGTTTTATAAACAGCAGTAGCAATGTTTCCAATTATTAACCATTGAAAAATATAAAAAGAGGTTACATTTTTTCCGACCCATTTTAGATATATTATAACCATAGAGCTGGAAAAATTATATTCGATTATCCACAGGGATGAAATCCAGATCAACATAAAAAACAGAGACCAGAGAAAAAAATCATAGCCATGATGATAATATCTTCTAAGATTTGTAGATATATTGATACCGAATGAAGCGGTAAACATTATTGGAAAAATTGAAAGCATTCCAGCTGCTATTAGGAATGTTTTTTTAACTTTAATTTTATCTTCCAGAAGTTTTATGGAATAACCAGTAATTGGATAAGCCAGCCATGGAAAAATTGGAAAATAAGACCAGCTTGTATTTCCCCAGAATAAGGAATAAAAGAAAAGGCAAGAAGAAGTATCAGGATTAAGAACTGGGAGTATTTTTGGTGCATAAGCTATTGAAAAAGCAAAAACGATAAATAAAAGAACATTGTTTTTAATAACTTTTTTTAAGATTGCGATAATGATTATTGCAACTCCTGCAGAAACCAGTATATCTATTCCCAATATATAATTCCAAGGGTTCAGTTTTATTTCATTTTTAGAGATTCTGTAAAGGAGATGTGTATTAAGACCTAGATTCAGTATTAATCCAAGAAAAAACAATTTAATTCCCTTAACAATTGTTTCAAAAGTATTTTTTCTGGATACTGCAAGAAAATATCCCATGATCAGCAGGAATACAGGTGCAACTGGAATTCCTCCGAGAAATAGAGAGAGTTTTCCAATTGTACTTTCAGCTATATCCTGTCTGGCAAAGAGCTCAGTAAGGTGCACCTGAATCATCAGTATTACTGCAACGCCTTTTACAAGATCTAAAAGAGGATTTCGTATTTTCATCTTTGCATTATATCAGAATCGATTAGTAAATAAAAACGGGGAATAATAAATGTTAAAGACCAATATAGATGGGGTCACATGGAACTTTTGTGAACTTGAAATTCAAGTTCATGAAAGTTGCTTTGACCCCTGCACCAGCTAAGTTGTTTCCACCAAAGTTTGTATAGAAGTGTATTGTGACACAGTCTGTCTGTGCCTGTCCGACATTATTATAGATAACTACAAATAATATATAGTTGTCATAAACAGAATCATCACTTACAATTAAAATAGAGAAATATATTTGTTATATAGAGGTAAAATTATGAAGAAATGTACATTGTTTTTACTATTTTATATATTGGTGATTTCACCTGTTTTTTGTAGTGGGGATGCTATTGCAAAAATAATTCCTGAAAAAGGTGTTTGTATTATTTTGGGAAAACCTGATATTGAAGTTTTAAAGCCGACTGATATTATGAATAATACAAGGGTTAAAACAGGGGATGGAGTAAAAGCAAAGGTAATATATAACGATGGTACTGAGATAAAGATTTCAGGAAATTCTGAAATTAAATTCAAAAAGAACATGATAAGGATGAAAAAGGGTAATTCAAAGTATTCATTCAAAAAGCAGGGAAAACAGTTTAAAGTAATTACGCCAACGATGTTAATGGGTGTTTTTGGAACAACTTTTTCAGTAAGTGTTCCAGAGACTTCGAGGAGTTCTGTTTCGCTTTTAGAAGGAAGTATTGAAGCTAAGGCTCTTTTTGGAAATAAAAAAAGTGTTATGTTAAAACCTGGTCAGATGGTAAATGCTGATAAAAATGGCCTTTCAAATGTAAGTTTGATTTCAAAAAAAATAATGCAGTATGGTGGTGGGATTGATAAATCAGGAGCAGATTCTTCAGGAACATCAGACGAGGGTGATGAATTTGAAGTGGCTGAAGAAATAGAGGATCAGGATTTGGAGATGTGTGGTGATATTACATATTTTATATATCCAATCCCTGACAGTAGTGTTTTTAACGAAGTATATTTACCTTTCAGGCTATTGATTGATGGTTATGCTACCTTAAATGGAAAGAAAATAATGAGTTCAAAAACTGGAAAACTCATGGTCAAAGGTCTTGAAAGTGGTTCCTATGAATTTACAATATTGATTAGTGGAACTTCTTATTCCTTTTTTGCAGATATTTCAAAGGATAACTCTGGTTTTTGTAAAAAAATAAAGTACCATAGGATGAAAATAAATATGTTTATTGAAAATACGCAGGGAAATGGAAAATATAAAGAAGTAATGAATAATATGGATATTCATTTTACCTGTAATGGAATCAGGAATAAAGTTCAAGTAGCCGGTTACGAAAATTTGGAGGAAATAGGGGAGAACGCAGTACACATATATAGAGCAAAAGATGGTAAGGATGCAATTAACCTGTGTTTTCCAAGTGAACTTACAGATACAGCAATTCTTGAATTTAATTATCATGGAGAACTTCCGTTAAAAACCAAAAAAATTAAACTGATTGTTGATTCCAGTACTGATGAATATGACGTAAGGTTTTAATCTTTTTCAGATAGAACTCAACTATGTTTTATTTGATTACAAATAATGAAAAATTTCTGTTATTTGTTATTTCAAATTCCATTTCTTTGGATTCCTGATGTGGATTAGTCAAACTCTGAGCCCCGTAAGTTACAATTTTGTGTAATCCCTGAGGTATTGTCATTCCATGAATCCAGGCAGTTCTTCCTCCTGAAAAGTTTGAAGAAAGTGGAGATTGATAATTTCCTATCATAACAGTCAAAGAACCAGTTGTATTTTCAGAAGCAAAGATATCAAAAGAGATCGTGGTAGTTTTTCGTCTTAGCTCAATCATCGGGAATTGAAGAACCTGACCTTCATAAAGAGTTGTGCTTATTGTTTGATCAACTCTTTCATAATAAGGGGCGTAAACACTGATTGTATAAGTCCCAAGATCAATAGGTACCTGGACACTGAAAAAACCTCTGTCTACAACAATTGGTTCATGTTTAACTCCACGAACAGTAACATGGACCTGTGACCAGTCCACCGAAGCTTGATAATTGACGGGATGAATATGACCGGAAAGGCCCCCTTCTTTAGGTATCAAATAAAAAGTCTGGGATACAGCCTGATCGCTTACAATGTAAATATCTTTTTTCAAAGTTTCATATCCACTGGCCTGTACAACAGCAGATTGTTTTCCAGGAGGAATGCCACTTAAATAAAAATGTCCGTTAGAATCTGAAACTGTACCGTATTTATCAGCTACAAATATAGTTGCATTAGAGATTGGACGAAGGCTACCTCCGCTGGAGGAAACGGAACCGCGATAAGCACCTTCAAGAAGGGATTCCATCTTTGTTACTGCAATATCAGGCATAATATAAACAGAACTGTTTTCTACATAGGCTTTCATTGAGGTATCTGCATTATCATCAGATTCAGGTATACCAAATTCTTTTGAATACAGTCTGACGTCCCATACCCCAAGCGGAACATCAGGAATAAAGTAGTTTCCAGTTGATATATCTGTATATGAGTATCTGGCCATGGAATCTTTCACGGCCTGGACTCTAATACTGGAAGCTGGAATACCTCCAGTAAGTGTCCGAATTCGTCCCTTTATTGCACCATTTCTTATTTTTGCACCTCTGTATATGACCTGAACTTCAGGAGCAGATACAAACGTTGTAAATCCACCTGTTTCTATTTGTGGAATCTGCATGTCAGAGGAGCTTTCAAATGACTTAGAGTCTTTTTTTATAAAGCTGAAAAGTGGTTTTGTCTGTTGGATATATCCTAATCCATCTGCACTTTCAAAAGAATCAAGGATACCACTTAGTTTTGATATTTCCTTGTTCTTCATGAAATCCATCGTGTCAGCTATGATTTCAAAAATATCATTTTTTTTCGGAAGTTCTCTGAGAAAATCAATTATTTCCAGTTTTACTGATAAAGTAGAATTTTTTTCAGAAATCCATTTTTTAGACTTGGGTTTAAGATTATCAAGTTTTTGTTCTTTTTCTACAAGAAGGTTAAAATTGTCCTTAATTTTTTCATGTTTAGAATTGAAAATATATTGTTCAAGTATCCTGTTTTCTTGAGAAGAAATATTTGAAAAATCAAAATTACAGTAATAATCTTTATCCTTAATAAAAAAAACATGCCCATTTTTTTCATATTCATAAGTCTTATTTTTTCTGGATTCATTTCCAATAATTAAAAATGGTGCATCAAGTTGTGAAAATTCTCCTGGTGAATTCCAGCAGATTAAGCAGCTATATTGCTGGAGAAGTTCAATATCATTGAAATAATCGGGATATACAAGGTCATAATTGATATTTTTACTAACAAGAAACTGTTCAATTTTTTTTGTATTCTTAGATTTGATTACTGCAAATCTGTTTACTCTTTTGGAGAACAGGAAATTTCTATCTGGCTCGGTAGGTAATGTAATTGTTTTGATCTGATTTTTAGCTCCGATCAATACAAATTTGATTTTATAGTAAAGTCTGCCTGCAATCTTAGAGAAGAATTTTTCAGGTAAAGAATAGATATTTTTATTTACTTTTTCCAACTTAATGAATTTGCCAGTGGATTTATCCAGCAGTTCAACAAGTTTTATTCTGTAATCATCAGAATGGATTGAAAAAAATGGGTTATCGAATGTTGATAAAGGAGTATTGAAAGTGAACGGATTACCGGATTTTTTTATTGATTGAAGTATTGAATTCAGAAAGTTATTATAATAAATGGAATCAGTTGAAACCATATTTTTTCTTTTATTAAATCCGAAATGTAAATAATTGCTTATTTCAGGTTTCCTGAACATTTTTACAAGCCAACCAGAAAGTCTGGGTAGAGGATTATCATTTAGAAATTTACTGAAAGATTCTGGATACCATATACCCCGATCAAATTCATATAAACCTATAACCAGAATGTTTTTAATCTTTTTTTTGATTTTTGTTAAAAAATAAGGACTTTCTGGAAGCACTTTAAATACATAAAGATTTTTTTCAGGATATTTTTTTGTGATAGAACTAATGAAATTAAATGAAAACTGAGCCTGTGGAAAAGGACAGAGTATCAATATAGTGTCCTGGATATTTGGTCCTTTTCTGATATAAAAATTTTTTCTTTTTTGAAAGCCAAGCTTTTCTAGTTTTGCTTTTTTCAGCTTCTCAATGAACAGATTTTCTTTATTGTATGTGAATCCATTTTTTCTTAATAATAAATCAAATTCAACATCACCTGAGAAAAAAAGGAATCCTGGAGTTAGTTTAATCAGATTATTTTTATAGGGAATCAGCTTTTCCAGCCCTCTTTGACTTGATTCAATTTTGTAAACATTGATTGAAAAAACAGTGGTACTGAACAGGAATAGTAATAAAATTACTGAAAAAAATTTCATTTATGACCTCTCTTAACAATTATACAGGTTACTTATTTTACCATTGATTTTTACAAATCGTTGCATTTTTCGGGTTAACCCGAATATTTCATCGCTTTTTACATTTAAACTTCGATTACTTATTGTTTACAATTGCTTTCAAACTTTTTTTGTTTTTTAAAATTACAATTTGGATTTTGTATTTTTTAACCTTCCCAACCCGCATGTTGCATGAGATGAAGGTTGGAATTTTACAGTCTGGGCAAGCTGAGACGTATTTTTATACGTCGCAAGCTTGAACTGATGAAGAAAATTTCAAGATTCGCTCATGCAACATGCGGGTTAAGGAAACATGAGTTTGTTAAACTTAGTTTCTTCCCCAGTTTTTTCTGAAATAAGACCAATATCAGAATCAGTATGCATTGCATATATTTCTTTGATTGAATTGGAACTGTTGTTTGCGAGAATTTGTACTAATTGTTTTTTATCAGTTAAAAATTTATTAGCAATAGTTTTTAGATTATTACGTACCTCGGGTTTTAATTCTCTATACATGGAAAGTAATTCTCCAGCATTTGAATTTCCATATCTATTGAGAATAAAGTTTACAAGAAGTGTTTTTCTAGTCGACAGTCTGGAAGTTTTTTTACGATAAATTGAATTGATCTGTTCCAGATAATCACTAGTATTACTTCTATACTCTGGTGATACTAGCATTTCTCCCAAATCGGCATCCATACTGGCAATTACTTTTGAATCTGGTATTTTGGAAAATTTTGATGAAGACTCATTTGAAAATTCTGGCTTTTGCAGAAAAACGATATCACTGTCGATCATCTGATATAAAAAGCTCAAAATAAAAAAATATAAAAATAACCTGATTAAAGGCTTATTTTTTTTAATCATATTTTCAAGATTTACCACTTCCCGGTGTTTCCCCGGGCTTTATTTATTATCTATATGTTTTTTCAATACTTGAAGGATTTTATTAAATTTTTTTTCACATTCTCTTTCTATATATAGGATAAACCACTTTATCTTAAAAAATTATACAGCTTTGTTAATTAAAATACAAATTAAATTTAATTTTCTAAAAGGTTTTTTTGATTGTTTCTTTCTAGTTGAAATTAGATATCAAAATTTGGTAAAGTTTCATAATGACACAATTGTAGGGAGAAAAACAGTTATGGAAAAGAATTGCAAAAATTGTATTCTGGTTTTGGGCGACTTTATGGTTGATCATTATTTATGGGGAACTGTTAACAGGATTTCCCCTGAAGCACCAGTTCCTGTAGTGCATGTGAAAACTGAGACGTTCAATCTTGGCGGAGCAGGAAACGTTGTTAATAATCTGCTTGCATTTGGATGTGCTGTATCTGCTGGTGGAATGGTTGGAAAAGATAAAGATGGTGATTTTATTCTGGATGAATTGAGAAAAAACAATGTAAATACAGATGCTTTTCTAAAAAAAGGTGATTATCAGACGATAAAAAAATGTCGAATTATTGCTGAGCATAATCACGTAGTCAGGTTTGATAGAGAGACGATAAGTGACATTTCAGAATTAGAAGAAGAATTGTTACTTGGAAAATTAAACGGTAAATTAGATCAATTCGATTGTATAATATTATCTGATTATGGGAAGGGGTTATTAACAAATCGTCTCTGTCAGAAAATAATTAATAAATGTTTAGAAATGAAAATACCTGTGATTGTTGATCCCAAAGGTTCAGATTATTCAAAATACTTTGGTGCAACACTGGTTACTCCTAATAAGAAAGAAGCTTCCAGAGCTGCAAAAATTGATATAATAGATGATGAAAGCTTAAAAAGTGCCGGAATCAAGTTATTAACTGATCTCAATCTGGATTATGTTGTGATAACTCTATCAAAAGATGGTATGGCGTTGTTTAATAAAAATGGAATGGAAAAAATTCCAGCTATTGCAAGAGATGTATATGATGTTACTGGCGCAGGGGATACAGTTATTGCAGGACTTGCATATTCCTTTTCAAATAATATCAGTTTGAGACATGGTTGTGAGTTTGCTAATAAAGCAGCTGCTATTGTAGTAGGACAGGTAGGGCCCGCAACAGCTACTATTAAGGAAATAGAAGAATTTAATTATATCAACAACGTTTATCCTGAGAAGATTATAGAACGTCGAAAATTAGGGAAAATCGTAGAGCAATATAGAGAAAACTCAAAGAAGATTGTTTTTACGAATGGTTGTTTCGATATTATTCATGCGGGTCATGTTTTTTATTTGAAAGAAGCTCGAAAGTTTGGTGACGTTCTTATAATAGGTTTGAATTCAGATTCTTCGGTAAAAATTCTTAAAGGAGAATCGCGCCCGATTTTTGATCAGAATGAAAGGGCTAGTGTTTTATCTGCATTGCAGATGATAGACCATATTGTCATTTTTTCTGAAGAAACCCCGCAAAATCTTATAGATGAAATTATTCCTGATGTTCTTGTAAAGGGTGGAGATTATGTTAAGGAAGAGATTGTTGGCTACACCACTGTTATTGAAAATGGAGGACAGGTTGAAGTCGTAAAATTTGTTGAAGGACAGTCAACGACATCTGTAATTGAATTAATCAATTCACTAAATATTAGAAAAACAGTTGACAAAAATTAAAATTGGAACATCATTAGTATAGAGAACTATTAAATTAAATTTAACATTATAAAGGAGTAATTAATGAAAAAAGTTTTGATGCTTATTTTATTTGTATCTTTTGCAGTATCTTTAGGAGCAGCTTCAGTTGAACTTTTAATACCTGTAGATAAAGGGACTGTTAAAACATTGATGCCTGTTTTGAAATGGAAATCAAAAGGATTAACCAATGTATATAAGGTAAAGATTTTTTCTATGGATGATAAATCTCTTATTCATATGACTTATGTGAAGGATTCTAAATATAATGTGCCTGACAAGGTTTTGAAGAATGGTCAAAAATATCTATGGGAAATTTCTGGATATTACATTAACGTTGGAGGAAAAAAAGTTCTGATAAAAAAAACGAGTAATGTACAGAGTTTTAATGTAAATTTTGATGGGGAGGAAACTCCAGCGTATAAAAAAACCGGTGAAATGTTGTACATTCCTGTTGAATTTAGTGATGTGAAACAAAATGGAAGCTGGTATAAAGATATTCAGGCTAAAGCTGATAGCGTAGTTGAATTTTATAAAGATATCAGTTTTTCTAATAAAAAGGTCCTTAAAAATTTTAAATATGATGTTTTTCCTGAACTTATAAAGCTTGATAAGACTCAGGAAAATTATGGAAAAGATGTAAAAGATGGTGAAAAGTGGATTGTTGATATGGGGTTATATAAAAAAGCCTGGTATAGGAAATCAAAATTCAGAGGGTCTTATGAAATGAGACGTGATGTATTGAAACAATTATTTGCAAAGAAAATTCCTGTCAGGAAATATAAACATCTTGTGTATGTGGTTCCAGGAGATAAGGGAAATCGTTATGGCTCAAACCAGCTTTGGCCAGTAAGCAATAGCTCTGATCCTAGTGAAATAATTTATGTACCTTTTTTCAAGAAAGTTACAGGAAATTATATGGGTGGATATGTTATTGCAGCTGAAAAAAATATTGGAACCTGGAGACATGAAATGGGTCATCAAATTGGACTTCCAGATCTTTATCCAAGGGATGGAAAATATGAAAAAGTTGATATGGGGACTAATGTTCTTATGGCAAGTGGTAGTGCCTTTGATGTTGGTATGACAGTTATCTCAAAGAAAAAGAGATATAAAGGTGCTTTGTTAGGCTTATTTTCTACTAGGAAAAAGGATGACTGGATAAAGAAAAAGATTAAAGTAGTTGATAAAGATGGAACGTATACTATTTCATCAAGGGATTCATCAGGAGAACTTCTTTGTCTTTTATGTAAGATAAAAAATAAAGGTGGCTATTATATAGTCGAAATGTTTGATCGAAAGAAATGGGATTCTTCTTTACCGGCATTTATTGCCCCGACAACAAAAGTAAAAGGCGGAGTGCTGATGTATTATTCTGACAGTACTGACGTAGAGAAAATTAGGGAAGTACATGCTCTTCCGAAAGGTGACAATCCTGGAAATATCGGCCAATTTTTTCTTAATGGCGGAAGTGTTGATGAAGGTAAAGGCGTAAAAGTAGAAGTTCTTGATGTTAAGGATAATGGATCTTATTTTGAAGCTAAAATCAAGGTAGATTATAAATAATATTAAAAGAAAGCCACAGATTAACACGGATAACACAGACAAAAAATATAATTATTGTAGGGGCGAACCTTCAGACTGTTCGCAATCCACTCGTCATCCTCGGGCTTGACCCGGGGATCCATTTTATTAACTTTGTCAATTTGAATAGATTACCCGATCAAGTCGGGTAATGACAACACCGTCTGCTTGTATTCGCCCTTTTCTATCTTCTTATCTTTGTACCTTAATGCCTTTGTGTGAATCAATTTTGAAATATCCATGTCAATCTGATATTATCAAACTATGAGATTTACTCTGATTTTTATTGGAACCACAATATATCATTTTTGTATTTATCCTTTAATTCTACTGTTTGCTGGAGTTTTTTTAAAAAAGAAAAAACTGGAAACTGGGAAGAAAAAGTATAGTGTTTCTGTGATAATACCTGTATTTAATGAGGATAAAAATATTGAAAGCAAAGTCAAAAATACTCTTGTGGCATTAAAAAATTATACGGGCGAGATTATTGTCGTATCAGATGGGTCTACTGATAAAACAAATCATTTATTAAAAAATTTGAAGGCTGAAAATCGTTCAATTGTTAAAACAATTGTTTGTGATCAACGGTCTGGAAAAGCAGCAGCCATTAATACAGCACTTCCTGAATGTACTGGAGAATTGGTTTTAATTACTGATGCTAATGTATTTCTGGATTGTAAGTTTTTTTCTGAGATTATAAAGATGTATAATGAATTTGATTGTGATTGTGTCTTTGGTAATCTTATATATAGTTCATTTAGTTATAGTTCACTGACTGTTGGTGAAAATTCTTACTGGTCCTGGGATAAATTATTATCAACACTTGAGACCTGTTCAGGATTAGGCTCAGCTACTGGTATTATAGGGTCACTTTTAAGTTTCAAAACGGAGCTGATCAAAGAAATTCCGGCTAACGCGATTTTGGATGATATGGAATTGCTTGCAATTTTACTTGAAAAAAAGAAAAAATCATTATTTTGCTCAAAAGCTTTTGGATATGAAATTCCTGCCAGAACAACCTATGATGGTATTGTCAGAAAAGAGAGAATTATAAGTGGTATTTATGGCTGGATGATGAGAAGGAAGTTTGGTAAGATGCGATTTCTTGACCTGTTTTTTTTATTTTCGCATAAGATATCCAGGTGGTCTTTGCCCCTCCTGTTCATTTTACATTTAATAGAGTGTATGAAAGATGGTCCTGTAATTCTCAGAAAATTTTATAAACTATTTTTTATTTTACCTGTTTTTGAAGCAATAGGTCGTTTTATTATATCGTTGTTCAGCGGTGTTAAAGATATTAAGATCAAGTGGTTTTTTGTACCATTTTATCTAATTTGTATGATGGTATCTTTCATTATTGGAACATTGAGGCATTTTTCAGGGAAAGCAACTGTTATGTGGAAAATTTCTGAAAGATAACCCGATTGCTTTAATTGTGAAATAATCGAGTTGACTATTTGTTGACAATAAATTATTATACGATTGAAAATCTCTGTATTAAATTGAGGAACAGTAATGGTTAAAAAATGGAGTGATCTTAAACTGGCGGACGAGAAAGAATTGCGGCGCAAAAAGAGGGAGCTTGCCAGGAAAAAAAAGCAGAATAAAGAAAAAACAAAAAAGAATAAAGAAAACGCAAAGTTATACATGACAATTGGTGGTATTGTTGCAGTTGTTATAGTTTTTGTTTTGTGGATTGTAATTGATTTTAGCGGTGTAAGTAATGCAGAAGCTGAAAAAATGAAAACTGTCATGGTCAATTCGACTACCAAGACCAGTAAAGTTTATTACGCTGATGGAACTTCTGCTGTTAATCCTAAATGTAACATTGAGAGAAAAATTAAAATGGTAGAGACTGCTGATGGTGATATTAAATTGCTTCTCAAGGATAATACTCTCATCCATTTAAGAAAAAATAGTAAAGTTAAAATCAAGATCCTTGGTGTTACTTCCAAGTTAAAGCTTAAAGTAGAGGTAGAAGTTTTGAAAGGAAATGTATTTATCAAGGCTACGGATCGTAGTGAGTTTACTATTAAAACTTCATTGGCACGAGGCGTTAATAAAAAATATTGTAATTTCAATATGAGGTTGAACATCCATGAAAAAGATGTTGAATATCTTTGTGAATATGGGAATTTTGATATCCACTATCAGAATGATAAAAAGATAACATCAATCAAACCTTCGCAAAAAATTATATTTACCAGTGATGGTAAAAAGAATATAGGAAGTTTTCAGAATTTCGTTTACTATGAGTAAAAAATGGCTCGAACTGGTAAATGTTTCACAGAATAATCTTAAAAATATTGACCAACGAATTCCTCTTAGAGAAATTACGATAATTACTGGTGTTTCTGGAAGTGGAAAATCATCACTTGCATTTGATACAATTTATGCTGAAGGACAGCGTAGATTTATTGAAGTGATGAATCTTTATGTAAGAAATATTTTATATAAATTGCCTGATGTTCCTATTTTTGATTCAATTGAAGGCTTATCACCAACTGTTGGTTTGAAACAGTCTGACAGAAGAAGTATATCTTTTCGTTCCACCGTTGGGACTGTTTCTGAGATCTATGACTTTTTAAGATTGATCTATACCAACTGTGGATCTATATATTGCCCTGAGTGTAAAATCGAGTTAACTTCTCTTAGTGACGAAGAAATTTGCAATATCATTCGCAAAAAATTTGACGGTGAAAAGATCGTAATTTTAACACCTGCTGTAGTGGATAGAAAAGGTGAATATCGAGAATTGTTTGAAAAAGCTGCAAAAACAGGTTTTGTAAGAGTCTATATCGATGATCAGGAATATCTTTTGCCTGAAGCTTTAAATCTAAAATTAGATAGAAATAAAAGACATAATATTGATTTTGTTGTTGACAGAATAAAAGTAAAAGGTGACAAATTTGACAGGATTTTAAAAGCTCTCCGGCTTTCTGCACGATTTAATTCTACAATTACAAAAGTATTGCATGGTGGAAAGACTTATTACTATAACCGAAAATTCCTTTGTCCTGAATGTTCGAATGGGTTTGTAGATATATCACCACGACTTTTCAGTTTTAATTCAGAATATGGTATGTGCAGAAATTGTAATGGACGAGGCGTAGTTGAACAGGAAAAATGCCCTTCATGTAATGGAAACAGGCTTAATAAATGGGCAACATCGGTGAAAATTGGTGATTGTAATATCACCGAGATTACAAATTATAATTCAAAACAGCTGTTAGATCTTTTTAGAAACTGTACAATTACCAGAAATAAAGAAGTTTTTGATAAAGTTTTTGAAGGCTTGAATTCAAAGCTGAAAATAATTATGGATCTGGGTATTGATTATCTGGAATTCAGCAGACCTATAAAAAGTATTTCCGGTGGGGAACTACAAAAATTGATGATCAGCAGACTGGTTGCTGGAAACATGTCTGGACTCATATATGTTTTTGATGAGCCGAGTATTGGATTACATCCGGAAGATTGTAAATCCTTGAAATCTTTTTTTTCGCAATTGAAAGAACTAGGGAATACTTTGATTATTATCGAGCACGAAAGAGAAATAATGAAAATGGGTGATTATTTTATTGATTTTGGTGTTAAAGCGGGTTTGGAAGGTGGTAAAGTAGTTTTTTCAGGATGTAAAGAAGACTTTTTTAAGACTAAACCGGATACCTGTAAATTTCTTGAAGAAAAACATGAAATTAAAAAACCTGATTTTAAAGCAGACTGTGGATTGAGTGTAAGAAAATGTTCAAAAAATAATCTTAAAAATATTAACGTTTTTTTCCCAAAGGGAAAACTAACTTGTATTACTGGTGTAAGCGGCGCAGGGAAATCATCACTTGTTGAAGAATTTTTAGAAAATTTTAATGTTGCATCCAGAAAACAGACGTTATTTAAAAAATGCGCTGGAGATGACTTCAAGTTTGTAAGGATTGTTGATAAGGAACCAATCGGGCGAAGTATAAGATCAACGCCAGCTACATATACTGGTATATTTGACAATATTAGAAATCTTTATTCAAATCTTGAATATGCAAAGATTAAAGGTTTTAAACCTGCAGATTTCAGTTTTAATTCCAATATGAGCCGTGGAAGATGTGAAAAGTGCAAGGGACTTGGTCGCGTTACGATAGAAATGAAATTCCTGCCTTCTTATAATATTTTATGTGAAGAATGCTCTGGAAAAAGATTTAATTCGGAGATTCAGAGATTGTTTTATAATGGTGTGAATATTTCACAAGTACTTGAAATGACTGTGACTGAAGCTAAAATATTTTTTTCCAGAAACTTAAAAATATATAAAAGTCTAGATAAAATGGAAAAATTTGGTCTTGGTTATATTTGCCTTGGGCAACCAAGTTCAACATTATCAGGAGGCGAAGTTCAACGAATTAAGATTGTAACAGAGCTTCTTGGAACTCAGGCTCGAGATGGAATATATATTATGGAAGAACCAACTACGGGATTGCATTTTAAAGATACAAAGTTTTTGCTGGATATTTGTGTGGAATTGAAAGAAATGGGAAACACAATTATTATAATCGATAACACATATGAAATTCTGGTTTCGTCTGATTGGATTATAGAGCTGGGACCTGGTGCTTCTGCTTCGGGCGGTGAACTTGTGTTTATGGGTTTTCCTGCTGAATTGCATAAGTCTAAAAACTCTTTAAGCTATAAATACTTGATTAAAAATTTTACAATATCGGGCAAAGTCTGATAAAATCTTCGTGATGTTTACAATTATACGCGGTATTATTCTACTTACAGTATCTGTTATTGGTGTCATCGTAGGTTTTACTTTGATTGATTCCAATTCGGTATATAAAGAAGTTTTTGGAGATAATACTTCAATAAAACTGGCTTTTTTACTTGGATCCATTTTTTATCTAATTACTTCCATGCTTCTTCGTGAGATAAATAAAATAATTGATGATTTTCTAGAAAACCTTAGTTTGAAAAGAATACTTCTTGGTACATTTGGGTTTATTGTTGGTGCTATTTTGGCCAACGTGATTCTCTTAGTACCCCTGATTATTTTTTTCAATTCCGATATTTTCAAACACCAGATTTTATTGAAAAAACTTGAACCGTTGCTGAAGATAGTTATTCCAATAACTATCAATATGTTTGTCGGTTATATCGGATATCGTATAATGACAAAATATGATGATGATATTATCTCGGTTCTAAGTGGTCGTGAGTATAAGCAATTGGTATCTATTCTAGATACTTCAGCCATTATTGATGGAAGGATTTTTGATATATGTAAAACCGGGATTTTAAGTGGTGAGATAATCATTCCGAAGTTTGTATTAAATGAACTTCAGTTTATTGCTGATTCATCTGATTCACTGAAACGCCAGAAGGGAAGGCGTGGGCTTGATATTTTACATAAATTAAAGACTGAAATTACTGGGCTTGTGGTTAGATTTACAAATGATGAAATACCTGATGAGGCACATGTAGATAATAAATTGCTTATTTTATGTAATAATTTTGGGGCAAAGCTAATTACAAATGATTATAATCTGAATAAGATTGCAAAATTGAAGGGAATCCAGGTGATAAATGTTAATGAACTTGCTAATGCGATGAAGCCTACAATGGTATCTGGAGAAAAACTTCTGGTTAAAATAATTAAAAAAGGCAAGGATGTTGAACAGGGAATTGGATATCTTGATGATGGTACAATGATTGTTGTTGAAGATGGTGGTAATCACGTTGGCAAGGAAATGAAGACAACGGTAAAAAGTGTTCTTCAGACATCGGCTGGAAGAATTATATTTACCAGATGTAAGATGAATTGAATATTGGATAAATCAAACTCGGGAGAAAATTATGGGATTATTAGTTTCTGATGTTATGACCAAAAGAGTCCAGAAGATAAGTAGAAAAGCTTCTGTCGAGGATGTACGAAGACTTTTATTGGCAAATGAAAATAAAGCCATCCTTGTTTTAGAAAATGAAAATCTATTAGGAATTGTAAGTAGAACGGATATTATAAAAAGATATGATGAATCTGCTTGTGTTGAAGATATCATGACGCCGGACGTTTTTACAATCAATGCTGGCAATACTGTCAAGGATGCAGCTAAATATTTAACAGAAAAATCAATTACTTCTATTCCTGTAATTGATAATAATAATAAAGTTATTGGGCTTATCTCCACACAAGACGTAATTAAAGACATAGTTAATGAAAATGAGTCTGAAGACTCGTTGATGTCTTTAGAAGTCATGACAATACATCTTGCGATGACAAAGAACAGAGAGCTTGAGGAATACTGGATTCAAAAAGCTTATGAAAATGGATTTAAGGCTGTTATAACGCAGGTAGGTGCTAATTCTGAAAAATTGGCAATCAAGTTGCGCGAATCTGCAATTGTAGCCGCAATAGCCAAAGGTGTTATCAGTGAATCGCAACGTGAAAAAATAGCTGTTTCAAATGCCGTCAGGGATGTTTATGCCCAGCTTAATCTTATAAATCCAGGACTGGGTGGTGGATTTAAAATGGCAATAGCTGTTGGTAATGGAATGGTAACGGTATCTGCTTTTGGAAGAAGTGGACATGCCCTTGCAAATGGACCAGAACAGATTGTAATCGGGTATAGTATACTATAAGAATAATTATTGGAGTTAAAAATGAACGCTAGAGTGAGATTTGCACCTAGTCCTACAGGGTATCTCCATCTTGGTGGACTCAGGACTGCACTGTTTAATTATTTATTTGTTAAAAAGATTCAGGGAAAGATTATTCTCAGGATTGAAGATACTGACAGAAAAAGATTTGTTGAAGGAGCTATGGAGAATCTTATTGAAACCCTTCAATGGGCAGGGTTAAATTTTGATGAAGGTCCTGGCTTCGGTGGTGATCATGGGCCATATATTCAGAGCGAGAGATTTGATATATATAAAAAGCATGTTCAGATTCTATTGGATAATGGCGTAGCATATCGATGTTTCTGTACACCTGAACGATTGACTCAGATGCGCGAACAAAGTAAGGATGGATCTACAAGGTATGACAGGAAATGCCTTTCACTTTCAGAAGAAGAAATGCAGGAAAAATTAAATTCAGGTGTTTCCCATGTTGTTAGATTGAAAATGCCTCATCATTTAATACGTTTTAATGACATGATAAGGGGAGATGTTGAATTTTCAGGTGAATTGATTGATGATCAGGTAATTCTTAAGTCAGATGGATTTCCAACTTATCATCTTGCCAATGTCGTGGATGATCATCATATGGAAATAACTCATGTTATTAGAGGTGAGGAATGGTTATCTTCAGTTCCTAAGCATATTACATTGTATGAAGGTTTTGGATGGAAACCGCCGGTTTTTGCCCATTTGCCGCTAATTTTAAATCGAGATAAATCAAAGTTGAGTAAGAGACAAGGTGATGTTTCAGTTGAAGATTATATGAAAAAAGGTTTTCTTTGTGAATCTATTATAAATTATCTTGCTCTTCTAGGTTGGAATCCCGGAAACGATCAGGAAATATTTTCTATGGATCAACTTTGTAATGAATTTAAAATTGAAAAAGTTTCAAAAAGTGGTTCTGTTTTTGATGTTGAAAAACTGGGATGGATGAATCGTGAATATATAAGACAATATTATAATGAAAGACCAGATTATATCAAATCACTGATTAAAAAGGAATTAAATTCAAGATCTGAAGAAGGGATAGCGCTGGAAAAATTTTTTAATCTTTGCAGTATGGCTATAGAAAAGGAAGAAACTATTCCGGCAATTGTTGATTCAACCTTGGAGTTGTATCGTTTTAAACCAGAATTTACTCCAGATCAGCTTGAACTTCTCTCTATTGAAGATGTGAAACGGTTTCTGAATCATTCGATAACCTATTTTGGCGATAAGGGATGTGATGCAGAAAGCATAAAGGAACTTTTACAGATAGGTAAAAAGGAATTTAAGTTAAAGGGGAAACAATTGTTTATGCCATTGCGCCTGGCTGGTACTGGAATGGAACATGGTCCTGATCTTAAACTCGTATTTTCTTATCTTGGTGCTGCT
>DAOVTB010000259.1 GCA_030633305.1 Candidatus Muiribacteriota bacterium | reverse complement strand
TCTTCTAAAGGCTCTATATATCTTGTGTCATTTGTTTTAAATTTCTTATCTATCGCTTCAAGTCCATTTCGTGACAGAGATATCAATTGCTTTGCAATATCGATTACAGGATATTTTCCAATAACTGCCTGCAAGCCTAACGCTGGAACATCATGTGCAGCCTTAATCAAATCAGTAAATTCCCAGTCATGACATAATTCAAGTGCAGAATCAAGTGTATCATTATCGTAAAGTAGTCCCTTCCAAAATGCAGGAATAGAGAACAGTAAGTCCTCCGGAAGACTATCAGCACATCTTATTTCAATATATTTATCTGCCCGTGCAAAAGTAAAAATGCTATTTAAATGAGTCTGAAACTCTGTAATAGTAATTTCTGGATTATACTCCATATATTTCCCAAATGCCAGATTATCAGGCGGAAAATCATAATGACCGTTTGAATCTTTAACAAATAACATTGGAGCGTCAATAATAAATTCAATAAATTCCTCAAAACCAAAGTTCTTATTAAATATTTGAGGAATGAAACCACATCTTGGGTCATCTGTTTCAGTCCAGATCTTACTTCTAAAACCTTGAAATGAAGTCAAAGCCCCCATGTAAAAAGGCGAATTTAAAAACATCGCTGTCGCAATCGGAGCTGTTGAAAAAATCACCTTCATCATATTTACAAAGGTTTCAGGCGAATCATAGTCAAGACTACACTGAATTGAAGCAGTACCTTTCATCATATAATGTGCCAAATCACCAGTCATACAATTTGACATGATCTCATATCTTTTCTTTGGTATGAAAGGAATATCATTCATATCCGTATTAGGATGCATTCCAATATGAAGTAAAGCAATATTTTCCTTTTCAACAATTGAAAGTACATTATTAGCAAAACCCTTGATTACCTGATAACAATCCTGAATACTGTCAAAAGGCATCGAACTGAATTCAAGTTGTGCACCAGGTTCTATTGTAATATGCCCAAAACTGGATTGGGCTCCAAAAAGATTATTATCTTCAAAAACTCCATCCATATGGTATTTTTCACAAATGCCATGTAATATTTTCTTCATATGTGAATACGGTACAAAACTCATATTTTTCGTGTATACCGGTAGATGCTCAATTTCAATACCTATTTTTCTTCTTGAGTTACAGTTTCCCTGAAAATATTCGTAAAGATCATTGCGTGTTAGCATCTATTTCTCCAATTTATGTTCAAATTCATCTACATCTCATTAAACTTAATGTTACCATCCTGAATCACAAGGACTATTCTACTGTTCATGTCCAGAGGATCTCCATTAAATACAATCAGATCAGCATCTTTTCCTTTTTCAATTGAACCTATACGATCACTACAGGCACATATTTCAGCAGGATTGATCGTTATTGCCTTTAATGTTCCCATATAAGACATGCCTGCTTTGTACGTCAAAATGGCATTAAATAAAAGAGAATTTATAGGAATTACAGGATGATCTACAGTAAGTGCTATCTTTACACCAAAGTTCTCAAGTATTCCTCCGGCCGAAAAATGCCTGTCAACTAGTTCAGATTTTTTCCTGGTTGATAAAAACGGTCCTGCAATTACTGGAATTCCTCTTTCTGCAATATAATCTGCGATTAGATGTGCGCTTGTGCCATGCTCCAATGTGATAGGAAAATTAAACTCTTCAGAAATTCTAATTGCGGTACAAATATCATCTGCCCTGTGAGCATGGATTCTGAGGGGGATTTTATGTTCAAGAACCTGTTGGAGTGCTTCATATTTAAGTTCTTTCTTGAAAATCTTTTTTCCCTTTTTTTCCTGTATATAATTCAGAGTCTCCTGAAATATCTCTCTCATACTTGCGGCTATACCCATTCTGCTTAATGGCCTGTTTACAGAACCTGAGCCTTTAGCGTTTTCCCCCAGTGCAGCTTTCATACCACAAAAAGGATTAATAATTCTTTTATCCAGAATTATTCCGGAAGTTTTCACAACAGCCATCTGTCCATTAATGACATTTAATGATCCCGGAGTAATACATATTGAAGTAACTCCAGAATTAAGTGCATCTTTAAGTGCAGTGTCATAGTATGAAAAGGCATCTATAGCTCTTAAATGTGCATTGTTATACCCAAAACCATCATTTGTATCATCACAGTCCCTGCCACTATCCATTTCCCTGAGACCACAATGAGAATGTGCATCTATCATTCCAGGAATAGCTACACATCCTGAAAGATCATAAGTAATTGATTCTTTTTTACTTGAAATATTCTGGGCAATTCTTTTAAATTTTTCATCCTTTATCAGAATATCCCCTTTTTCATAATCCTTATCTACCATTGATAAAATTTTTAGATTTTTTAATAACATATATTTATCCTTCCGCACATAGATTTCCAACATTCATTACCAGTTCCTCAATCGTGATTACTCCACCCTTGACTTTCCCAATCCCATTTTCAAAAAGTGATATCATACCGGATTTTTTCGCTGCAAGTTCAAGTGATGATGATGAACAGTCATCTGAAAGAAGACATTTTTCAATATTATCATCAATCCTCAAGAATTCATAAATATTTGTTCTTCCCAGATAGCCACTATAATCACAATGTTCACATCCATAGGGATTGGCCTGAAAGATAGTCGAGTTTTTCTCTTCTCCAGGTTTAATATTTAAAAACTCTTTTACCTCAGGTGTTAATGGCATGTCTTCCCGACATGACATACAGATTTTCCTGACAAGTTTTTGAGAAATAATGAAATTTACAACTGCTTTGAAAATATGAGGTGTCAATCCCATTTCAAGAAGATACAGAATTGTACTTACAACTGAATTGGAGTGAAGTGTAGAAAGTACAAGATGCCCGGTTGTAGCGGCTCTAATAGCAGTTGCAAGAGATTCCTTATCACGAAGTTCTCCAATCATAATAACATCAGGATCCTGCCTCAGAATATGTTTAAGAGCTAGTTCAAATGTAAATGCATCACTTTCATCAGAAGCACTTCTGTTAATCTGTGACTGAATGATTCCATCCATCGGAACTTCAACAGGATCTTCTACAGTTATTATTTTTTTACTCTTATCATTTAACTCATTTAGAAGTGAATATACAGTTGATGACTTTCCACTTCCCGTTGGACCAGTTATAAGCACCATCCCATGAGGCATAAGAAGACTTTCACGAATCTGTTGCAGAGATTCCTCAAAAAATCCCAGATTATTCAATGATGTCAGATTCATCTCGCGCCCAAGTATACGAAGAACAATACTGTCACCATGTACTGATGGAAATGATGAAACCCTGACTGCTATTATTTTATCTTTATACTTGATTGAAAACCTGCCATCCTGTGGCAAATTTTTTGTAATATCCATTTCACACATTATCTTGATACGAGACAGCATTTTAGAAAACAGCATTCTTGGTAAAACAACCAGGTCCTTCATCTGACCTTCAGCCCGAATCCTGATAGCATCTCTTACCCCGGATTCAAAATGAATATCAGAAACATCAGAATTCAAAGCAGCATTTAATACAACATTGACTGCTTCTGATGGTGGAATTCTCTCCATTACTGCCTTGATCTGCTCTTTTCTTAAAAATTCATATTTTTTACTTTCAATCTCATAGATTTTTTCAGAATCATCAGCCACATCCATCGTAGGAAATTTCCTATTTATCCATAACAGTATCAAAGCAGGCTTCTGTCTTTTAGTTATAATCTCTTTAAAAATCGTAGCAGAAAGCTGCTTACGCCTTAATTTTATTTCCTCTTCAACATCAGGCTCACTTTTAATAATTTTCGATACAGGAACAACAACTTCTTTAACCATAACCTCAGGTTCTGATTTTACTTCCTGTTTGCTAACTACTTGTTCAACTGGTTTACTAATCTTTTTTACGGATTTCTTATCTGCCGCGGGTTTTGCCAGTCTAATTTTTTTAGGTCTATCGCTTGACTCTGAACTCTCTTGTTCCAGTAAATTATCAAGTTTATGTTCATATTCTGAAAGAATGGATTCAACATTTGGATTCCCTGAATCCTGAAGCATTTTTAATGTTAAAAGAGCTTTTTTCTGTATTTCTGAAAATTCATCTTCCAAAAGTATCTTTAATAAAGGTATTACATGTTTATCTGCAATTTCACTTATTACATAAATTGCTGTTGCCTTCATCTTAAATTCTGAGCTACTTACCATCCATTCAAGTTTTTCCTTAACAGGAATTGGCTGATAGTCCTTAAGAGACATCAATATGTTTCCAAGAGCACGATTGTTTTTTTCAATATGAAGCATATCCAGAAATTCATCCCATACTTCAGGATCTTTCATATAGGCCATCGCTTCGATTGCCGATGCTCTTATCCGGTGATTTGGTTCTTTCAGGAATTTTTTAAGTTTCATGACCTGAGCTTTTTCACCAAGTTGTCCAATGGCAATCATAAGTGATGAAAAAACATAACTGTCTTCTTCTTCATACAATTGTCTCAAAAAAGCAGGTACAATCTCTGAATTATTTTCTGAAATTGCATTTTGTATTGCCTTAAGTCTTATTTTAGGTTCATCAGAGTCAATCGCAATAACTTCTGGCGGTTCTGGTGGATCTTTTTTATCTTTATCCAGTAAAGTGAAAAAATCCATTGTTCCTTCTGATTCATCTTTTTCCTTCAATGAATTCCATATATCAGCAGCCTTTTTACTGGATGCTGCCAGTTTTTCTATAGCTTCACACGCTTTAAGTCTAATAGTCTTTTTTTCATCCTTAAGAAGCTGTGCAATAAAAGGAATATCTTTTTCAGTTGCAATCTGGGATAAAGCAAATGCTGCACTGTCACGAGTAGATACATCAGGTGATTTGACCATATCTTTCAATATGATATGGATATCTATTTTTTTTGCTTTAGCGAGCGTTTTAGCACAATTTATCCTTACCCGATTGTCCTCATCTTTCAACAGAGGAACAATATGTTCGAGAATAGTTTCGTCATTCAAATATTCAATAGCTTCAATTGTATTAGCTCTAATCCTTGGATCCGTATCAGTTAGATATGAAAGAAGGATATCTTTAATAGTGATGTCTCCAATGATGCCCAGAGTCAAAATAATAGATGCCTTAACCCTGTTATCATCTTCCATTGGAAGACGCTTGGTAAGCAAAGGAATTCCCTTGGCAAATCTCTTGTTTGCAATCCATTGAACTGCACGAAGCCTAACATCAGGGTTTTCATTATTAATAACATCTTCCAGTTGATCAGAAGATTTTCCTTTAATTTTATCGGCCTTCGGCATAGAAATAGTTGAAACTGGACTTTCAACTCTTGATTTCAATTGAAATAAAGCTTTCTTAGCAAAATAACGTATTTGAACAGATTTATCATTATCTGCAACTTTTTGAATAGCTGGAATGGCACGGAGATCATTTGATTTCACCAATGATATTATGGCTTTTTCCCTGAGTTCTTCGATCGGACTTTCAAGATCAAAGAAAACCGCATCCATGT
>DAOVTB010000023.1 GCA_030633305.1 Candidatus Muiribacteriota bacterium | reverse complement strand
TTCACTGAATAACCAGCTTTAGTAATGCTTTGTGCAGAAGATATACTACCGATTTGGGCTGCAAACAGATTTCCTGATAAACCAAACAATACACACAAAACTAAACATAAAACTAAATACTTTTTCATTCAAAATACCTCTCAATTTTTACTTAATATTTTTATTCAAATCTCATATTCAAACCAACACCCAGATAATGTTCTTCATAATCTTTTGCAACCGTTTCATAATTATAATCTGTGATCCTGAAAATCAGACTATAACTCGCAATATCATCGCTGCTTGCATGATTGTATTCAAGACTGTATTTAAAAGTTGTAAGATCTTCACCAATAATTCCACTGTCATAATCATTTTTGTTTAAATTAAATCGTGCACTCTTTCGATCATCAATCGTATAACCAAGATTCAAATCCATATCCACAGTCCTGTTAATAACAGTTCTGGTATAATTTAGATTTGGTGAATTTTCTTCATTAACATATGAAGTTCCAAGTGAAATATTAAGTTTTTGTATTGTTTTATCAAAGTTTATTCCATGATTCCAAATAATAACTTTTTCATTATTTTCAGGTGTATTATGATCTACCGATTCCTGATGTTCATATCTGGAATTCCATCTGAACAGCTTGTAACTTTGATTAAAATCTGTTGAGAAATTCCTGTTATTTGTAGTCGTTGTATGTAGATTATCCCAGTTTCTGGTTTCATCGTAAGACGAAGTCATCTGAATAGTATTCCAGAATTCTTTTTCGCTATCTGCAAATGGCTTTATATTTATAACTCCGCCAGGACTTTGAACCAGTGAAGTAAAGGCAAGTTCCTTATCAAGATTATTTTTATACCAGCGAAACGATCCAGAAATATCAAGTTTTGGGCTGAAAGTATACATCATCCTTGATTCATGGATAATCCTGTCAGCAATCGCACTTCCGTATTCAGTATGAAATTCCGGACCAATTCTGGCATAACTATATCTTCCCAGAAACTTCTTTTTCTGATATCTAACATCCGTCTTTAATGCAGTTCCTTTGACACCAGACTCAAGATCCTTTGTATCCATATCATAACTGCTCCAGGCATATTCAGTATCAACGCGCCAGTTAACATCTGGTCGCCAGCGAAAGTCAACACTTCTAAGACTGTTTTCAATTGGAACAACCGATTCAGTAGATAAAATTGAACTTATTTTATCTTCAACATCAACTACATTTCCACCAAATCTGAATTTCCTGTTAAATTTCCTTACGTATCTTCCACCATATGTATAACGCCCATATTGACTTTCATCAATATTCCTCTGGTTTCTTCCGCCAGTAATTATTATGTCATGTCCGGGAGAGATATGTTCATACAGGATTCCCTGAAGTGATGTATCAAGGGTAAAATCAGAAAGTCTGGGATAAATATCCCATATAGTAAACGTATTCCTACCTTTAGACGCCTTAATATTAAAAGTAGTAATATCAATTTTTGATTCTTCACTATAATTTTCATACCTGGTTGTAAGATTACTTTCAAGTCTTTGACCTTTTGGATATTCAACATTATAATTCATGTTCAAATCCTGGGAAAACTTCAACTCATCTTTTTGTGAAGATTCTTCTTCATTTCCGTTAATATTGTAATTTTCAATCAGACTGCTAAGTTCAGTACTTAATGTATGAATAACTTCACTGGGTTCTTCGCCATCAGCCGAATCTTCCTCTTCAGCCTGACTGAATACCTCAACAAATTCTTCTCCATGCTCAGCTTCACCAGTTTCTTCACCTTCTACAGCTTCTTCTGAATCAGCATCACCTGATTCTTCACCATCTATTACTTCTGAATCGGCATCACCAGTTTCTTCGCCTTCAACTACATCTTCTGATTCTACATAACTTGACTCTTCACCGTCTGTTATTTCTTCATCAGAACCACTTTCTTCGCTGTCTACCTCTTCTTCTGATCCTGTGTTATCTAATTCGTCATCATCTGTTATTTCTTCAGCAGAATCACTTTCCTCGCCTTCAATGGCATCTTCTGATTCTGTTTCATTTGATTCTTCATCATTCGTTGTCTCTTCGGCTGATTCAGAATCCATTTTTTTTATCTGCTTTTTTATTAATCGAATATTATTTTCTACCAATTTGGGATCATGACTGAGTATTACAGCCTTTTTTAATTGAAGAACTGCTTCCTTTAAGGTTCCATTTAATGCCAGCAGTATTGACCGATTGTTCATCATGATGCTTTTATTGCGCATCTGTTCCATGGCAAGATCAAAACTTTTTTCCGATTTGTCATATTGATCAAGTTTAATATAGATAGTCCCTATATTATTCAAGACTTTATAGTCAAATCTATTAAATTTAAGAGCTTTTTCAAAAGCATCCAATGCTCTTTTATACATACGCAGTCGAGCAAAATTAATTCCTTTTTCATTCTCACTTGCGGCAGGATTATTGCGTGGCAGCACATACTGAATTAAAGCATATTTAGATTCGCTTCTAAGATAATATTGATGTGATTCTTTATATATAGAGACATCTGCTACAGAAACCGCAGACCACAACGACCCACAGAAAAAACAGAGAAAAATTACGTATATGACATATAATTTGATTTTATTATTATTAATATATGTTTTAGATTTAATTTCCATAAATTACAGAATATTCCCCACTTGTCATTTTGTCAACATATTTATAATCATATGTATAACATACTGTTTTGATAGGGATATATCATATTACTATACAGAAAGAGATAGTCAATATTTTCTATTTTTTGGTCTTTACTGAGAGTTATGAAAACGGCTCAAATCGATTACTTGTGATTATACTTTCAAAATCGATTAAAACAGTAAAAGAATCACCCGAGCCCGCAACACCATTAACATACTTTGCCAGTTCAGTGGTAATAGTCTGTGGTGTGGGTTTTATTTCAGAGTGTTGAAACGAGATTACGCCAAGCACTTTGTCAACAACCAGTCCCAGCAGCTTTCCAAGATAATTCGTAATGATTATCGATCTATCTTTTTCAGCAGTCACACTGGATTTAATATTGGGCATTCCAAGAAACGTCTTTAAATCCATTACTGCAAGAATATCTCCACGGAGATTCGTAATACCTAGAATAAAATCAGGGGTATATGGAACATCAGTAATATTCCCGAAATGAATTATTTTATAAACGAGGTCAATGCTAACTGCGCAGGCTTCGCCATTTAAATAAAATCGAATAAACTGTTTTTCATCTTTATCCATTAAAATGATTTCGCTTTTAATTCCTTGATCTTTGTACGGGCAAAAATAACATCGTTTTCTTCAGTTGCAATTTCAATAGTCTTTTCAAACTCATTTTCTGCATCCTTCTGTTTACCCATTTTCATATATAGCATACCGAGATTATTTCTGAGATATGTATCATGAGAGTGAAGTTCAAGACCTTTTTTTAGATAATCCAAAGCCTTTGTATCATTATCCGACATCGTAGCTATGACAGCCAGTTTATTATAACAAAAGACATCTTCAACATCTTTTTTTAGAGCTTCCTCAAAATACTCACGAGCTGAATCAAGTTTCTTCAACTTGAAATAGTGATTCCCCAAAGTATAGTATGCAAAAGAATATTCTGGATATTCTTCATTTATTCTTTTTAAAATTTCAATTCCTTCTTGTTCCCTATTTTCATCAAGATAAAGACTTGCAAGATTATTCAAAAGACATGGTTTTTTTTCATGTTCTTCCAATTCTATTGCAATCCCGATCTGCTTGATAGCTAAATCAATTTTCCCAAGATGCTTATAGGTTACAGCAAGAATATTCCGAGTATATACATCCCTCGGATCCAGAGCTACAGCCTTTTCAAGTAACTTGCAACTTAATTCATAGTCGTTCTGTTCCTTTTCAAGGAGTGCCAATGAATTCAGTGCATAGACATCTTTTGGATCAATCTCAAGACATTTTTTCAGATGATATCGAGCTTTTTCAACATCACTCAAATCTGCATAGATATTCCCAAGATTGTAATGAAGAAAAGAATCATTATCAGAAATGATTACTGCTTTATTCAAAACTTCAATAGCTTTATCTATTTCTTTTTTCCAATATAAAACTCTTCCATAGTTATTAAGCGAATATAAATCTTCTGGATTTTTCTCAACGCTTTGCTGATAATATTTCATTGCGGTATCCAGATCACCTTTTTTCTCATGGACCTTTGCGAGATTAACCAAAGCATAAGGATCTGAAGGATCCAGTTCTTCAAGGATGTATTCAAGGGTCTGTTGCGCCTCATCATCCAAACCTTTTATTCTGAATAAAAAAGCCATTAAGTTCAGTGAATATATATCTTCTGGAGAGTTTTCAACGGCTTCTCTGGCATGAATAATAGCTCGATCCAAATTTCCTTCCTGTCTCAGTACATCAGACAAATTATAATGTGCAAATGAATATGTAAACCTGATATCAACTGCTCTTTCAAACATATCTCGGGCTTCATCCAATTGTCCATCAACTTTGTAAACAAGACCAAGATTGGAATGTAGGATTTCACAGTCCCCTTTTACTCCTAATGCCTTAATAAACTGTTTTTTAGATAATTCAAGATTATTCAATCTAAAGTGAAGCAAACCCAAATTATTGAGAGCATAAATATCATAGGGTTTTATTATGAGCGCCATTTGAAAAGCTTTTATCGCTTCCTCGTAATCATTATCATCAACATGTACAAAGCCAAGGCTTGTCCATGAATAGACATCTTTTTCATCTATCTCTATTGCTTTTTTTAAATACTGAATAGCTTTTTGATTATTCTTGTTCAAATAATATGTGACACCCAGATTATAATTTGCATATAAATCACGCTCACCTATCTCTACAGCTCTTTGGAAAGTCTCAATCGCTTCATTCATATTACCTTTGTTCCTGAAACAAAGGCCAAGATTATTCAAAGAATATATATCATCAGGGAATTCTTCACAAATCTTTTTAAACTTCGCAAGCGCTTTATCAAAAAAACCTTTTTTCATATATGCCAGACCAAGATTATAAGTAATTTCTGGAATATCAGGTTTTTGCTCAACAAGAAATTCAAAAACATCTATTGCTTGATCATATTCACCAAGACTAAGATAATGTGTCCCTTTTTCAAATAAAGTCTTCATCTAAATACAAACTCCCTCTTAGGATATCATTCCCCAACATCTTTATAAATCATGTAGTATTTTGCTTTTTTTCTAAGCCAGTCCATACGGTTTAGAATAATGTTTTTATTTTTAACTTTGATCCAATCCTTAACTGCCTTTATAACTGGTTCCAATTCAAACTCACTGATATATGAATGAATAAAACCACTACGAATATTCATCAGCTGTGTAATAATTGAAATCACCTTGTGTTGTTGCATTCCCATGAGTAGATTGATTGGTTCATTCAGGAAAAATTCAAAAATATCATCAGTTTCAGCATTCTGATAAAGAGTAATATTTTGAAGATCAGTTTGCATCTCCATTGTTATTTCTCGCAGAATCTTTGTTCCCCATTCTTTTGTTTTTCCTGAAAACTTTGAGTTTAAATTCTTTATATGTTCTAGTCCTTCACCACGACTCTTTTTCAGAAATTCAAAAATTCCAAATACCAGTTCTTTATCACCATTTTCTATCATTTCCATCAACGCTGTAATTACGGTATAATTTTCGACAGTTCTAATTGTCTTTAAATAATTTTCCCTCTCATCTGATTTCGATAGAATCTTAACCAGTTTTTCAATACTTTTTTTACCGCTATTATTTAGAAGTTTATTTCCCCAGAAATCAAGATCAGGCTCACCCTGTCCCATATGTGTTAATAATTGCGGTGCAATGGCAGAAATACAACTTTTGAGTATTCCATATGTGCTTTTCCTTATAATCCAGTATTTATCAGTAAGCTCCTCAATTAATATATCCGCAATTCGATAAACAACATCTTCATTCTCAATATATGTACTCAATATATCTCCAAAAGCATTTATAGCATTCAATTTCACATTTTTATTATCATATTTCATTATCTGTTCTAGTGAATCAATTGATTCAACACCAAGTTCTGAAAGAACATTGGAACTCCAGTAAAGAATATCCTCATCCTTGTGTTCCTTATAGATAAATTTCTTGATAACCGGGATAACAATAGCTCCCATTTTTTTTAAAACATTTGCTATATGACGACGTAATGTCCAGGATTCATCTTTCAGAGCATCAATCAAGGTAATGATTGCTTTGCTGGTTCTTACTTCGCCCAAAGCAGTTATTGCATAATATCTCATGTCTGTTTCAGATGATTCAGTAAGTATCTTATTTAAATACTCAACACCCGAATCTTTAAGAATCTTTCCAAATAGTTTTATTGTCCAGTATTTTACATCTGCATTGCCTTTTTTAAAAGCTTCCTGCAGATATTTAACTGCGAGTTCGTCATAATCAACAATACACTCTGCAGCCTGTTTTCTAACCAGCCATGAAGAATCAGAAAGAGCTTTTATTAAAATTGGAATTGCTTTTTCATTATTAGCCTCTCCAAGAGCTATTACAGTATGATATCTCATTTCCTTGTCTTTATGATTCATCGCTTTTATGAGAATATCTACAGCGCTTTCTTTTAAGATTTTTCCAATCAGCTTTATGGTCCAATATCGAAGGTCTTTATTACCAGAACTGACATAATTTTTCAATTTACTGATTGCAAAATTTCCAAATTTTTCAAGACCTTCTGCGGCTTCCTTTCTGACCAGCCAATAAGAATCGCTAAGACAGTTGATAAGAATATCAATAATCTTCTTATCATCAATATTATTCAAAGCCATTACAGCATAATATTTATGTTCATTTTTATCAGATTTAAGAAAATGCGTAAGTAGTGGTACAGAAGGAATACCAAACTCTGACAGTATCTGGCAACTCCAGTATACAAAATCATCATTATTATTATATTTCAATTTCTCTTTAAGTACAGGAATGGTGATTTTACCCTTATCCACAATCAACTTGCTTGCAAGTTTTCTTATACGCCATTCATCATCCTCAAGTTTTCCCAAAAGTAGTAAAATAGCTTCATGAGAATCTGCACTTGTAAGTTCTTTAATAGCTAATTCCCTAATATATGGATCTGGAGATTGTAATCTATCACCAATTTCTTCTAATCTGTTTCCCATGTCCTCTCCATTCCTATAATATTACAGGATAATTTATTTAAGACGTTTTCCAGGGCAGGTTTCACAGCCTTTCCTAATGTCACATGTGTCCATACATTTAAATCACAAAATCTTTTTCTTTATTATGCACTGTCAAAACCGGACATCTGGCTTTTTTTACCATTTCATAGCTCACACTACCAACCCAAGCTGGTTTAAAACCTTTTTCACCATGCGATCCCATAATAAGTAAATCTATATCAAAATCATCTCCATATTTAAGTAAACTAGCCACAATCTGCCCTGGAACAACTTCAAGTTTATAATCAAGCTCTTTGAGAAGATTTCCAAAAGTTTCTGTCAATTTCTGCTCCATTGGTTCATGATATATTCGAGTCATTTTTTCTTTTACCTTTAACGGATCACTTAATTTCATATCCATTGATTCAAAATTGGATGTCTCAACAACATGAACTATATGCAGCTCTGATCCATATTCCATTGTAAAAGAAGCAGCATATTTCACAGCAAGAAGACTGTTTACAGATCCATCAAATGGTACCATGATTTTCTTAAGATTTATCATATTAAAATTCTCCTTTAGACCGTCATTTTGGTAGATAGTTTTATTAAATCTATTATAATTTAGATAATTTGTCAAATTAATATGATTAATGAAATAAGGGCGAACAAAAGGTTCGCCCCTACAATATTTACATTATATTAAATTTTAAAAAGGCCAAGAAAGTTTTGGGAGACTTATTTTAGGAAGATGCTGAGCAACAAAACTCTTAACTTTATCAACAACATCGTTCACAATATCATTAACTTTTGACCATGATTCTGCAATCATACCTGTAAAAGCAAACAGAAATCTTGAATTTTTCATGTGGGCAAAACTCTTGTATTCTGCCATACTTGAGGGCCAGTTTTCATTAAGGTATTTAAAAGCTCCATGTTTCTTGCTTGAATCAAAAGTAATCGCAGAATGTTTTGGAGAATTTTCCTTGTAAAGAATGTTTGGATCATAAATACACATAAGTGAATTTTTTTCAAATTCATATACTCTGTAAACCATCATGGCATGACCAGCCTCTGGTTTATTAAAAGTAAGTTTTTTACCTATAATAGGAATTTTAATACTCTTGGAAAAGCTGTGTTTAAACATTGAAAGCAACGCAGGTTTTCCGTCATCAAGATCTTCACAGTATTTTTTGAATGTTTTCTGATCATTATCAAAGTTAAACATCCCTTTTAATGCATCATCCAGATTCGTTGGATTCAAATTATCCATGTGATTATATTCCATATATTTATGGAGAACCTTATCATGTTTAACCGAAAATTCTCTCATATTCTGCGAGTCAGGAGCACAGAATCTCTCCTTTTTGGCCAGATATTTAGCAAAATCAAATGCCTTCATATTCAGAATATTTATACCATTTGAAGTTCCATAATCCATACTTTCAAAAAAGTTCTTCACAGTGAATACGACACCTAGGCATGTCCCGCCACCTGTAAGTAACGCAGTTCCTGACCAGTTATCAAAATTAGGAGTATCAGTATAAATATCAAAACCACAATCATGAGCTCCGATATATTTACCAAGAGCGGCTTTATCATAAGAAAACTGAAGTGTTTTACTTGAAGATACAGTTACCGGCATTGGTTTTGACGGATCAAATAGTTTGGCTAAATCAAATCTCAATCTAACTTTCCCACCACTGACTACGGCTTCACTTTTTCCATTTCTATCAACAAGTCCAGGAGGAAGAATCACTTTACTGCCGCTGGCGTTAACATTAAACGAACCACACAAGTCCTTATAATTGAACAGTATATCACCAGTATTTTGTGCTGATATAGCTTTGCCGATTGTGAACACATATGTCGGGCTGGATTTTGTTCCACTAAAACTACCTACGGGCTGTACCTGCCAGAGATATAAAGTATCTTTGGCTAGTTTAGAGCTTGGTATGGTATACGTGGAAGTAATTGACTGCATAGGTTGAACTGGTTCTTTTCCCGCTGGAGTATCCTTCCAGAGATAAATTTTATAACCAGGAGCTCCAATATCCTGCCATTTTAAAGTTACATTTCTCAAACTACTAAAAACCGTCTTATCTTTTGGTGAATCCAATTGTAATTGTGCAGCCGATAACGTAAGACTAAAGATCAAAGTCAGACATAAAAAAGTCAATATTTTTTTCATTACTACCCCTTTTTTAATATAATTATTCTATATAAATTATATAGCCATTTCCGACATTGTCAAGGCCGCATCATAATCGAAGAAAATTGCATTGTAATAAATTTAATACAAACATGAAAAATATTGGTTAACTCGTCATTCTGCGATCTTAGGCCGCAGAATCTATTTCGATTGTTAAATTTTGGAAGATGGATCCTGCGGTCAAGCCGCAGGATGACGGTATGGAATTATAATTATTTCATCTTATATAGGTCTTCCAGATTTGACAAAATTTCATTCTAATCGGATTTCTATATCCACATTTCGGACAAATTCTGTCCTTACGTACTGTGACTGCATCCATTGAAGTCGGAATTACAGTCAAATTTTCAGAGTCTTTTTTTCTGAATGGAGACATAGAAAGCGAAAGTTTAATCTTTTGTGCCAGAAATCCATATGTTACAAGAACCATACCAATTGCAACATAATATTGCATAGAAGGAAAAATAGTTATTGTGAAATCATAAAGACCATGTATGAAAATCGCATAGATAACACCACTGATAAGATACTTCTTACTCTTTTCAACTGAAAATCGTGCAATACCAATATAATAACCCATTATTCCCGTAAAAATCGCATGTGCAATATTTGCGGTAACAGCGCGAACACATATTGTAAACACTCCCTCCTGGAACTGGGCAGGATTAATAAATCTCCCGGAATAATTTGCAAATTTATAAAAATAAAGGATATTTTCAATAAAAGCAAAACCAAGAGCAACAGTTATCCCATATATAATCCCGTCCATAATCTCATTAAAATTCTTATCATTGAAAACAAACAACTTGATAACAAGAAACTTTACAATTTCCTCTACAGGACCAATGATTAGAAAGTACATTATGAAACTGGTTTTAAGAGGTGAATTATTCGCAAAAAAATTTGAATTTATCGATATTTTTATTAAGGTTTCATTCCCAAAAGCTGCGAAAACTGTAGATAGACAACCAAGAAGGAATATTTTGACAATCATTTTTATCGGTTCAGGCTCATACTTGTCTTTTTTATAAAAGTACCACAACCAGAACAAGGAAGGCAGAAGACTTATTATAACAACCATTAGTATTTCAAGGATTTTCATTAGTCACTATACAATAATTGGTAGACACAACTTATTTGGCGCAGGGGTCAAAGCAACTTTCATGAACTTGGATTTCAAGTTCACAAAAGTTCCATGTGACCCCATCTATATTGGTGTTTAGTATTATTTTTCCCGTTTTTATTTAATTTTTTCTTCGTGTTCTTCATGCTCTTCATGGTCCAATTTTTTCTTACTTTTTAATCAGATCAAGCGTTTCACAATCTCCTTGAAATACCATTTTAATTTCGCCTTTTAACAGAATTTTTCCACTTTTTAAAATGGTTACCGCCAGATCTCCGCCAGGCATTTTAACTGCAATTGAACGCCAATCATATCTTTTATTCAATATTGCAGCAACAGCACAAGCTCCAGTTCCACAGCCAAGAGTTTCACCAGCTCCTCTTTCCCATACTCGAACTACTACATTGCAATCATCAGTAATTCTTACCAATTCCACATTTGTCCTGTCAGGAAAGATATTATCACATTCAATTTTACGACCGATTCTTTCAAATTCCATGTCATTATCAATATTTAAGAAGCTATGATCTTTCTCAAAAAGTACTGTATGCGGATTCCCCATTGAAACACAGTTAATTGTAAATACTTCTTCATCAAAAGAGACTTTTTGCTTATAAGGCAAATCTATCAATATGGGAATACTTTCTTTTGTAAACACTGCTGTTCCCATATTCACTTCTCCGATTCGAGTAATACCAACAGAAGATAGACAGACATTCATGAC
Organism: Candidatus Muiribacteriota bacterium; assembly: GCA_030633305.1. GTDB lineage: Bacteria > Muiribacteriota > DAOVTB01 > DAOVTB01 > DAOVTB01 > DAOVTB01. Next base: position 21,546 of record DAOVTB010000023.1, on the reverse strand, counting down.
ACCAGATAATGTATCAATTTTGACTTCATAATTCTGATCTACACAATCCTTATTTATTCTATCCAAATAAAGTCCGGCAAGACACCTTACTCCGTTTCCACACATCCTTGCCTCAGATCCATCACTATTAAAAATCCTCATCTTAATATCTGCAGTTTCAGATTTACACATGAAGATTACCCCATCAGCACCTATGCCTGTATGCCGATCACATATTTCATGTATCACTTTTAGAAAAAACTGATTATCAAAATCAATTATCTCATCCATATCATCAACTATAATAAAATCATTCCCTATTCCATGCATCTTTGAAAATTTCATAATTACTTCTTTTTTTATTTTTACAAATCCTTTTCGATGATTTCCTGATTTTCCAATGGAACATGGACTGTTTTCATATTGGAACCATAAAGGTATTCATCAAAAATCTGATAATTACACTCAAACCTGATTTTTCCATTTTGATCAAGCTTGATGTTTAATATCTTGACTGGAAACAGTTTTGTATGAACTCCTTCAGAGGCATTAAGCACAATTCTCTTGGACTTCATACTCTCCATGTTGATATTCAAAATCCTGTGATTAAATCTCAGAGATGTAAGCACATCACTGTTTTTTATCCAATCAGGAGTTATTCCTTCCGGGAGATATATAAAACAATTACTATCAAGAATTTTATCATTAAGCTTTTCTTTTCCGGATATTTCCAGAATAATCTCACCGTCTTTTTCATCTTTACCATGCATGATATTGCAATATTCAATCGCATTATCTATTTTTACAAACTCGCCTTTATAAAAAATTGGAGAAATCTTTTTGTGGCCAAAACTATCAAGAAGGAAAGCCAGGCTTATAAAATCAGAACTTTCAACTGCTTTCCAACATAACCTATAATAATTTGATTTTTTTTCAATGAATAATCCTGGATCGATCAACTCAAATTTATTGTCAAGCAACTTATTATCTACAAATTTCATACCAACACTCAAACGATTCATGTAATTTTCAAAATATTTCTGCGTCAACGAACGCAATTTATCATTTTTTATCATCTGAATTTTTTTATCATATTTATTGCGTCCTAGATAAACCTTTTCAAAAATACGACTTATTCTAGAAAACAGTTCCTTCTTAGAAAATACTTTTTTTCGATTGTTTACCCACATCATGATCACATTATTCTTATTGGATACTTTCAAAAGATATTCCAATAAAATGATTTCAGAAATAGTCTTGTATATTGTATCCTCCTGATGAACAGGAAAAAAATCGGCCTGATAGAAATCCGAAAGTAACTGACTACAAAAATTTTCAAATGTTGTATAAATCAATCCCTTAGTTGCTTTTTCAGAAAATTGATACGCATATATCAAATCATTACTCGGATAAATAAAAATATTTTTTTTATTTATAGAATCTGCACCATCATCTATCGTTACTGAAGATTCCGCAGTGAGAGATTGAACAGAATTACTATCAAAATTCAAATTCATCACCATGAAATCATCTAATTCAATATTATCCTTTACAAAAAAATTGAACTTATTATTACCGTATGATTCTGCAGGTTTATAATATTTATTAGAAAAATAAGATAGCCTGATTCTATTATATTTCAAATCCTTGTTCCAAAATCGAAATCCAATAGGACTGCTGGACTTATTGATATAGAAGTAAGGAAAGCTGAAATGAAATGGAAGAACAGAAGATTTACTTTCAATATCCTTAGCGATTTTAGGTGTTTTCATTGTTATATTATCTGTATGCTTTATTATCATTATGTTTTTACTGCTTTTTTGATTTACAGAGGCATAAATCTTTAGTCTTCCAATATTATTTTCTGATGTTATTACAAGAACCAAAAGGATCATGGACAGGATAAAAACACTGAGTGTCTTCCTAAATGAAAAAATTTTTCGTTTTGCATTAAAACTTATATTTAAATAATTTAATATTATAACAATAAAAATATACAAATAGAAAGAATCCTGATTTAAATACTGAAAAACCCATAAAAAAATTGAAATAGAAAACAATAACAAACTATTAAGTTGATGTTTTGCATACATGCCTGGTAAATAATCAAGAAAAACAAAAAAGTAGGATACCAGGACAGCTATCAAAATAAATAGTATAAATTTATTAGCAAATAAAAAGCTAATGGTATACATATTGATTAAAAACAAGGAATAGAAGATGAATTTTGCAAAATCAACAGAATGATTCCTGCAATACCTTTTAGTTCTTTTAAAGCAGAGTAATAATGCTGCTGTCATTATTCCCAGATAAAATAATATAAAAACCCTGATTCCTTTTGAAAGACTTATAAATCCTTCTCTTTTCTTATCGCCTTCAACTCTTTCCTGGTTCTTAACATTTCCTGAATAATAAAAATCATCAATATCAACCTGCATTGAATTGCTGATGTCTGAATTCTTAAGTACTATTTCTTTTACTTCAACCCGATCTTCCTTCACTCCTATAAGCTGTAATCTTATTTTTTCAACTTCATTATTCAATATTATAGATTTTGTTCCACGTGAAGCTATTCTCATGGATTCTGAAATTTTATCGTCAAAATAACAATTAAAATATAGTGGATTGTTTTTTACATTTTCAAAAAAAACTTTGATCTCACGATCAACACTTTTGACAAAGTAAGGTTTTTCAGGATACATAATTGGTGATTCCGTCCGACTTGATCTCAGTACCGATTCAACTAATTTTCCTTTTCCAAATTCTGCTGTTATCTTGATAACATCTTTTTTCCCCGGATTGACCTTAAGTCTATAGTAATTTCCAATCTTTTTACTTTTCACATTAAATTTTGCCTTAAGATCCAGAATTTTGTTTTCCGAATTAACAAAAAATGCAAAGACATTATTTTCTATACCTTCTGTAAGTTCATTATTACTTATAAATAGTTTCAAATATGGTTTTTCAGAAATATAATAAGACCCTAGAGAAGTTGACTGTGATTTCCCGTTATAATCAATATTTATCAAAACCTGAATATACTTTAAATTTTTAAATAACTGCATTAATTTTAAGCAATCAAATTCTTTTATATATTCCTGACTATCAATAAACTTAACATCATCCTTAAATACAACTTTTTCTTTATCGGTCAAAATAAGAATACTTGTTTTATTGATATTCTCTGGTAAAACTGAACATTTTCTTAAAATAATCTTTAATATATCAGCCTTACGTTCAAAACCAATTTTGAATAATTTCCTGAAACGGCTCAAAACTTCCAGTTTTTTATTGAAAATCATCCCGGTTGAATCTGAACATGAGTATTCCATTTTTTGATCAGATTCAATATTTCCAAATTTATATCTAAAAACCACATCTTCAGACTCTATTTTCTGCTTACTCTTCCAGATAACATCACCATATTTATTCTTTAAAGTGAATAATAACAACTTGTTTTCCGGATATAATTTATTAAAATTTTCAACTTTAAATCTCTCGACAAGCTGATCGCCAGGATAAAAATAATTTACACCTTTATGAAGTTTTAATTTTACTGTCTGGACCAGTTTTACAGGTCTTTCGTAAAAATATTTTTCTCCTTTATGCGAAAATTCAAAAGAAATGAAAATATCTTTATTGAAATCAATCTTTTTTAACTTTACATATATCTGACCTAATCCATTATGGTCAGTTTCAAAGCTTTCTTGAAAAAAATTATTTTTCTCAAGAAGACTTTTTTTATAAAAAATATTACATAAAATTTTCTTATAAGGAACACCAGAATCATGTTCTATTTCCTTAATTCTAACGAGAATATGATTGGATTTTTCTAAATCTATTGCAAATGAATTGGGATAAATATAAAACTCTATTTTCCCTTTTTTAAATAGATCACCAGAAAAAAAGATTATGAAAAATAAAACACATAATATAAGTAGAAGAAATGTAAAAAAAAAGGTCTGCTTATTATTCATTACCAGTCATAAAAAGAAGCATTATTGCTTTTTACATCAGACACACCACCTGGAGGATTATAATTTCTCCAGACATCCCACCTGTAACTTGAAATGCTTGTATCACCTGGAAGCGGCTTGTCATATGGTGCCCTGAAAACCATTATTTCTGCAATTGCAGGTCTAGGATCAGCTCCTCCATAGGCTTTAACCCCTAGCTGAATATGACTTATCCTGTCAGCATCCTCTTTAAAAGGATTCGTAATAGTTAACATATAATTATTATTCCTAGTAGCAGTAAGAGGATTTCCAGTATCAGGATCTTCATTAAGAATATATGTATCAGATCCACCAATATTCGCTCTTACTTCATAAAGTTTGTATTCAACATCTGTTTCATATGGCGGATTAAAATTTACTACAATTGATTCTACTTTAATATAATCAGACAGAATAGGATCTTCAGGAAGTTCAATCTTTATCCAGGCATCTCTTACTCCAGTTGCAGTAATCCAGTATGTTTTCAAATCACCATCTATAGCCTGCGCAGGACTGCCACGCAACTGGTTTGCAGCATCATCATACACAATAGCATATGCCTCTTCTGACAGTGCATTTGTATCATCGGTATCCTTATCAAAGAAATTCGTCTTTCCCTGCAAAGAAGTAATAAAATTATTGAATGTCCCATCTGAAAATACTTCTTCATCAAGTTCTTTTCCATATATTTCATTATAGTTAGTAACCGATTTTACTTGAGAATTAAAGTCAGATTCCCAAACATCACCTGATCCACTGATTTTATTCTTGAATTTCACCTCCAGTGCATCATCGTCTGTTACATGTGTAGAACTTGCTGTGACATGAGGATAATCAGCTGGCGAAGGTTGTTGTATAAAGCGATCTTCGCTATTTAATGCAGAATTGATTTTTGGAGGTCTAACCTGCCAGTCAACAAGTTTTGTAGTTGTATCTTCAGGAAGTGATGCGAAATATGGATATTTACCCTTGGTAAGATCATCCAGATTAGTTGGATAATATCCTCTATCTGCATAAAAATTATCAATCTGCTGGCGTAGCACTTTCAAATTATTTTTAAGAGTCTCTTCTTGAGCATGTTTTATTTCTCTTCTGACTTCAAGCGCTGCAAAACCTGTCAAAATAGAAATAATAACAATTACTATCATCAATTCTATAAGAGAAAAACCATTTCTGTTATTATTTATCATATTAAATAGCCTCCTCCTGATTTATTTAACATAATCTTATTTTTTAAACGTTAAACCTGACATTAACAATGTCACCATCACGAACAATATATTCTTTACCTTCAAGCTGCTGTAAGCCAGCTTCTTTCACCGCAGGCATATTCCCAAATTTATGAAAATTCATATATCCCGTGACCTCAGCTCTGATAAATCCCTTTTCTAGATCACTATGAATCACACCTGCCGCTGACTGTATAGTAATTCCTTTAGGAATACTCCAACTCCTGACTTCGTCCTTTCCAACTGTAAAAAAACAAATCAATCCAAGCAGTTCAAAAGATTTTCTGATAACTGTATCTAAACCACTTTCTGTGAGTCCGTAATCTTTCATAAACTCAGCAGCATCATCAGAGTCAAGCTCTTTGATTTCCATTTCAATATCTCCTGGAATAAATACAATGTCCAGATTACTTCTATTCTTAAAAACATCTAATATTCCATCTTCATATTCAGTATCACCTATCCTGTTTTCATCTGTATTAACAACAACAAGTACAGGTTTGAAACTAACAAGCTGGAATCCAGACAGAAGCTTGTTTTCCTCATCTGAAAAATCACATTCCCTCAGTAATTTTCCTTCTTCAAGAAGAGCTTTTAACTTTTCAAATAGTTTTTTCTCAGGTAGAAGTTCTTTTCTCCCGCTTTTTTTTATCTGCTCATCAATTCTTGAAATTCTATTTTCAACAACCATAAGATCGGCAAGCAACATTTCTGCTTCTACGGAATTAATATCAGATACTGGGTCTATCGCAGCATTTGTCGATAAAACTTCATCATTCTCAAATCCCCTGACGACAAGAACCAATGCATCACTATTTTTAATATCCTGAAGTGCGGTACTGCTTTTTTCAAAAAGTGCAGGTGTATCCATAAATTCAACATCAGCATATGTTTTTTTCTTAGGATCATATATTGAATCCAGATAATCAATTCTACTATCAATTACTTTTGCGATTCCCACGCTCTTTTTGTGAAGCGATACATCACTGTACGGAGTTGCTTCAATCTTCATCCCTGTCAGTATATTATAAATTGTTGTTTTCCCACTATTAGTAAGTCCAACTACTGCTATTTTCATTCTTGATTCCCCTCAAATTCATCTGACACTGGTATCCGTTTTATTATTGGACAGGCATACCCCTTCGGGGCACAGGCAGGTGATTGGCCTGTCTCTACTATATTTTAGATTTCTTTGTCATTCTTTATTTGCTCTATAATAATAATATCATATAATAGTCAAAAAGGCTTATTTAAGAATAAACTTCTTTGCTTTATAGTCAATTTTTATTTTGCTTCCGCTCCGGATTTCTTTCGTATAAATAGATTCAGCCAATGGATTAGTAATCAATCTGTCAACTGTTCTTTCCAGTTCCCGAGCTCCATACTGGTCACTATAGCATGCTTTCCCAAGTTCTTTAAAAGCTTTATCAGTCAATTTAAATGACATCCTGTTTTTCTTTAATCGCTTATTGACAGCAATTATTTCATTCTTTAAAATCCTGTTAATATCTTTTGGTTTCAAATAATTAAAAACAAAAATATCTTTAAGCCTGTTGATGTATTCAGGAGCAAAAGCTTTTTTTATAACAGCATAAATATAATCTCTGTAATCTTTCTTTTTCCCCTTATAATCATCCAGTGACAAATCAAGATAACCTTCAAATTCTTTCTTAATTTCACCGTCACAACCTATATTACTTGTGAAAAAAATCATACTCCTGTCAAAATCAATTAGATTTCCTTCATTATCAGTGATTTCTCCTTTATCCAATATAGGAAGAAGGAGCTCAAAAAGTTTGGTACTTGCTTTTTCTATTTCATCGAAAAGAATAATTGAATCAGGATGTTTCTGTATCTGCTTATTAAAAATCCCTTTATCAGAGCTTCCAACATATCCTTTTGGCGCACCGATCAGATTTGCTATTTCGTGATCCTGAGAATATTTAGAACAATTCACGATCAACATTTTATCACGTCGCCCAAAAAGTGCCTCAGACAGACATTCTACAAAATAAGTTTTACCAACTCCGGTCTGCCCCAATAAAAAATAACTTGGAGGTTTAGTCGGATTGTGAAGACCAATTTCTCTTTTAATCAATTCCTTGCAGATTTCATCGATAACAAAATCCTGACCAATAATCATTTTTTTCAGACTTTTCTGAATTTCAAAAATATTTCCATAGCTTGATGAAAAATTTTCTTCATTAACACTTTCATCTTCTGTGACTGGACCAGTTATTTTTATATCTTCAGTATATTTAAGTATGGGATTAAATCTTATAGCTCGAAGATAAACTTCTTTTAGAAAAAGATAGAACATTGAATCTTCATCAATCGCTGTAAAATTTACATCTACAAGATTAGAAATGTCATCAACTACAGTAAGCCTGATAATCTTTTTAATATATTCAAACTTTTCTTTTTCAGAATGAATTGTCTGGGAATTATTATTTTTAAAATTCCTTATTCTGTAGTCATCTCGGTCAAATTTATAAAAATAAAGTGATAAATCGGTACTGTCTAATCTTTCTTTTACAAAAGTAGTTCCCATATTAACATTCTCCTTACTATAAGGTGCCAGGGCACTTGAATTTTACACTCTGACAATCACTACAAAAATTAAAGTCCATCTGGCACCGGTGTTAAAAATTTTCGTATGCAATTTTAAGATTAAAGTTTTTGCTAGTATACTATAGGACATAGAAAAAAAAAAGAAATAACACAAATCCACATACGCACTGTACGGTGCCAGGTCTCTCGTTGGATTTCGTTCCCGAAATGAGACCTGGACACCGCATCGCATATTAAAGCCTTCCCGCATCAAGATAAATATTAGTCAGATCATGACTTTTCAAAAATTCCTCATGATTTTCAAAAAAGACCAGGTATACAGAAGTTTCATAAAGAATATTACGAAACTTTTCCGCCGCACTGCATAATGAATCACGACTATCAAGTCCAGTAATCATATAATTGTATCCCTTATCTTTCATTTCCAGATATACATATCTAAGTAGATCGAAAAAAGCAGGCGCATCATTATTTTTTACAACAGCAAAACTTATATAAAAAGATCGAATCTGACTTCCCGATGATGGTAAAACTGGCAATCTGGTTACTGGAGACAACAGATTGTAAAATGGTCTAAGTAATTGAAATATAGGTTTATAACCATGTACAACGGTCTGCTTATTATCCCCTTGATCCCAGAAAGCAACAGTACCTACAATTTTATTTTCCCTACGAGCAATATAAAAATTCTCAATCGATAAATCCGGTAGCTCTCCATTTAATTTGTTTTCATCCAAAGTTGGAAAAAACTGTTTTCTTTTCCCCTCATTTCTTATAAATTCCAGAAGTTCAGATTGTTCAATCTTCTTTGCTTTAGATATTTCAACATCAGAACATGGCTTTTCAGGTTTTTTGTAATATGGAATTGAGTATGTTTTGTAATCTCCAATGAAATGATACAGGGGAAGACCGGCTCTGCGCTTAGTTAATGCTTGAATAGCTTTATCATTTTCTTTTGTAATAGTTGTAATATAGGCTGGAACTTTTTTATCTTCATTATGAAGCTGTTTAATGAATTTATAGCCTCTTCCAAGAATGATTCCATTTCTATATTCGGGATCAATTCTCAAACTACTCAAATACCCGAATTCCGTTGGTCGACCATTTAAATACAGGTCTTTTATTGAACGAGTTGCGATAGCAACTATTTTTTCTCTATTATCAGGATCTCTATAAATAACTATCTGACTTGATTTTCCCTCGATTTTTAGAGATTCAAAATAACTGGGTTCACGAAGGAATTTCAGTCTAATGTTTCCGTCCATATGAACTCTGGACAGCAAATCCCTTATTCCCTTGTCATCATCAGGTGTTGCAAGAGTAAAAGACCTTGATTTCATTTCAGTTTTCCAGGTAAATCAAGCCCTTTTCCAATCGGTAATTTCCATCTTTTATAAATTTCCCTTTGAGCCAGAATATTCTGACTCAGAAAGATAAATGCAAAATATGGATCTTTAAAGTTTGTAGAAAAATCAATTCTTCTAAAAATTGACGGTATAGAATAAAACTTCTTTCTATTAAGGAAGCATGCATATGCAAGCTGATCCTTGGTTAATTTCTTCGGTTGAAAATAAACTTCACCAAAGTTTGCATTATCTGAAAGCCACCATTTTTCATAAAAAAGTCGATTCTCTGATTCCAGCCTGTCATATAACGGAGTGCCCGGAAATGGTGTAACCTGATTAAAGGCAACCAGAAAAAATTTATTTTCTACTGCAAAATCATAGGCTGTCTTAAAACTGTCAATATCATCATTATCATAACCAAACACGAAGGTTCCATAAACAGTCATACCATAGCTTCTGATCCTGGCCAGTGATTCGTTATGTTGTTCGACATTGATATTTATGCTTTTATTCATCTGAAGAAGATTTTCTGAATTAAGTGATTCAAAACCGATAAGAAGACCAACACAACCACTTTTTTTCATTAAATCAAGTAATTCTGTATCAGAAGCAACATTTATGCTTGCCTGACTTACCCATTTAATTTTAAGTGGAATAAGGGTACGGAAAAGTTCTTTTGCTCGAGGGATATCTGCAATTATATTATCATCAATGATAAAATAGTATTTACTATTGAGTGCCTTGACTTCCTTAACAAAATCATCTACTTTCCGAGTATTACATTTATGTTCAAAAAACTGACATACAGAACAGAATTCACAGTCAAAAAAACAGCCTCGTGTAAATTCAATCAAACTGATAGGCAAATACGGTTTATCTTTAAAAAGTGATCGATCAGGAATGATACCACTCAGATCTGGATCTTTCTCACATTTGTATTCTTTCTTCAACTTTCCAGCCCGAAAATCTTCAATTAAAGCAGGCCAAAGTTCCTCTGCCTGTCCAATCACAATTGAATCAGCATACTGTTTTGCTTCATCTGGAACCAAAGCAACATGAAAACCACCAAGAACTACCGTGTGGCCCTTGGAACGAAATCGTTCTGCAAGTTCGTATCCTCTTTTTACAGTGAACGTTTCAATAGAAATCCCTATCAAATCAGTTTTAAGATCATACGGAATCTGTTCAACTCTGTCGTCAAAAAATTCTACTTCAACATCCGCCGGAGTCAAACTTTTAAGTACAGCAATTGCCATCGGTTCCATCTGCCAACCGCGCATATATGGTTCTGATTCTCTTCTTCCAATTGCGGGCACGATCAGTGTGATTTTCATTTTTTTGTTTCCATAATTATTTAGATTGAGTATATCATAAAAGCACTAAGGAACAAGGAAAGAAAAAGATTGTCGCGCAGAGATCGCAGCGGACGCAGAGAAAAAGAAAAGAATGTTTTCACACAAAGACATAAATGTAATATACTCCTTCTATGGAACTTTTCTCACTGCCTAGAAAAATTAAGATACTAAAACGGTACAAGACTATCATAAATGAAGCAATAGCTTATGGTTTCGGTTATATGATTGAGCATCTTGAACTTGAATATTATCTGAATCTTGGCAAAAATTTCATTTTCAGGCGGAAGAAAGAACAAGACGTAATCGATAAGGAATCAAATGAAGTCAGGTTCAGAAAACTCCTTGAAACACTTGGCCCTACTTTCATAAAACTCGGTCAGATGTTATCGACCCGAGTCGATATATTTTCAGAAGCATACATAACAGAATTGAGTAAACTCCAAGATAGTGTTCCTCCAGTAGACTTTTCTCAGATAAAAGAAACTTTGGAACAGGAAATCGGAAATATAGATGATATTTTCTCCGATTTTTCAAGAGAACCAATCGCAAGTGGCTCTGTCGCACAGGTTCATTCTGCAACATTAAAAGATGGAACTGAAGTTGTCATTAAAGTCCAGAAACAGGAAGTCAGCGATCTTTTTGAAGTCGATATGGAAATTTTGTACCATATCGCTCATCTTTTACAACAACGAATTGATCATGCAGGACTGTATCAACCAGTGAAAGTCATTGATGAATTCAAAGAAGCATCTGAACGGGAACTTGATTTCAATCATGAAGCAATAAGTACAGGAAAAATGAAAGCCATGTTTGAAGATGATCCCATTATTGGAATTCCAGAAATTTTTCACGATTACACTACATCGAAAGTATTAACCATGAAAAAACTTAGTGGTGAAAAAATTACAAATAAAGATTTTTATAAAAAACACGATATAGATTTAGAAAAAACAGCAAGAAAATTGATGGAGATTTTTCTTTATCAGATTCTTGTAGAAGGTTTTTTCCACGGCGACCCACATCCTGGAAATATTCTAATTACCAAAGAAGGGAAGATCAATCTCATCGATTTTGGTCTTACTGGAAAACTTAATGTAGAATTACTTGAAAATCTCGCTTCTCTTTTTATGGAAATCTCCAGTAAAAATAGTGAACATATTGTACGAAGATTCATAAAAATGGGAGTTATCGTTGAAGAAGTTGATATTCCAAAATTGAAAATGGACATCAGCTATTTCATAGACAGTGTCTTTGACTCTCCTATAGGTTCTATTTCAATAGGAAAATTATTAAACAGATTGATTACTGTAGCAATAAGACATAAATTGAGAACCCCTCCTGAAATATCACTCCTGGTTAAAACGCTTATTCAAGTTGAAGGTATAGTTGCTATCCTGAATCCACAGCTGAAAACACTAGAAATCGCAAAACCATATGCAAGAGTTATCATTCGAAGAGTATTTAATCCAGCACGTTATTACAGAATTCTCAAGTATTTTTTCGAAGACTCTGCCGACATGCTTATTAAGCTTCCAAAAAAATTAAAATCTATTGCGGCAAAAATTGAAAGAGGAAAACTGGGAATAGAGTTTTATCATAAAAGCCTTGAGGATTTCTCCTCAACAATTGATAAAGCATCAAATCGAATTGCTATTAGTCTCATTGTCGGGGCTATAATACTTGCATCTTCAGCAATCATGATTTCTGGAAAAGGTGCATTACTGTTCGGGTTTTCCGTTTTTGGTATTTTAGGATTTGTAATTGCGGGAATTCTTGGAATCTGGCTGGTTTTTTCGATTATATCTTCGGGAAGAATGTAATAAATGGGTTTTTCGTTTCTTCTCAAAATTGCTTTCAACAACATCAGAAGATACAAGTTCCAGAGCTGTTTTATATTTGCTGCATTAATTATTTCTCAGTCCTCTCTGATAATTTCACTATCAATCATAAATGGATTTAATAATGAATTCATAAGGAATTTTTTGAAATTTGAACCCGATATCCGAATTTTTGAAAAAAAAGAAAGTTCATTTTCATTCATCCCAAATAGTCCGGACTTATTAAAAAAAATCATATCTCCTGGAATAGAATTTTCTGCAACACTTGAAACTGAGGGAGTCCTAAAGGCAAACGGTTTTGTAGCTGGCATCAAAGTTCTTGGAATAGATACCGACCAATCATTTTACAAATTTTCAAATATTTTGAAACATGGTCAGAAATTTACTAACGAGAATGGTTTTATATGTGGTCACCGACTGGCAAAAAAAATGTCATTAATTCCTGGAAAAGACAGGGCTAAGATAGTCACTTCTGATGGCGAAAGCTATTTTAATCTGACGGGAGTATTTCAAACAGGTCTTTCTGATTATGATACATACTATATTTTTGTAGACAGAAAAAGACTTTCAACAATGATGGATATACCAGACACCTTTGCATCTTTTATTGACCTCAGATACAATAATAAATCTTTTAACAAAAGTATATTAGAAACAATTAAAGCTTATCGCAGCGAAACTTTACAAAAAAGGAATGCAGCACTTTTTCTAGCAGCTAAGGTTGAAAAAATTGCTGCATTTATCATTATTTCCTTCATGATCATTATTTCAGTATTGCTGATCATATCTCTTTTCCTGTTTCAAATCATGAAACTAAAAAAGGAAATTGCCTTTCTAAAAGTGATTGGTTATACAAATCTCAACATCATGAATATTTTCAATATGCAGATCATTATTTTTTATATAGTTTCTACACTTATAACCCTGATATTCTCTTCTGCTGTCCTTTACTACCTCACAGTACAGAAAATCACACTTCCGGATAATGTTTACCTTCTATCAAATATTCCAATTTTTATATCACTTGGAGATATTGCTGGTGTTTTGATCTTCACTTTCGTATGCATAATCGGAGGAACAGTTATCCCATTAAGAATCCTTCAGGGCATCAATCCCTCAATCGTTATTTCCGGAAGAGATGATCTGTAGTCCTTAAAATTTAAACAGGTTTTTCAATAAATCCTTTCCATCTATTTTCCCACCGCTTTCAGTTGTAGACCCAGTGATATCTTTAAGTTTATTATTCAACATATCTTTCAAATTATCTTCAAGACTTTTTGGCGATGCAGGAACAGGTGCTGGCTTTGTACTGTTTGCAGCAGGAGTTACTGGAACTGGAGTTGCTGGTTGCTTACTACCTCCTAAAAGTTTATTCAAAAGTCCACTTTTAAGTTTATCCATAGCCTTTTTCTTTTCGACATCAATAAATTTCTTACCTTCTGCTTTTATAAGACCGGTTGCATACTTTGAAACTGAGTCAGTGTCCATGCCATAAGAAAGTTCATCAGGAACTTTTCCCTTTACAGCAAAAGAAACAGGAATACCATCAGTTTCAAATTTTTTCTTTAGTTTGTCGCCTGCAGCAGTAAGGTCAATCTTAACAAGTTTAGCCAGACTGACTAATTGATCAAGTCCATTTTTAATAAGTTTATCAACATCATAAGCAGAATTTTTAAGAAGTTCCGGCATGATATTCAATGTCCCTTTTACATTCAAAAAAGAACTATTGAAATCAAGATCTCCATTTCCGTCAAAAGAAAATAATCTACCTTTTGCAAACATCTTTGCCCCAGCAGACTGTTTGCATTTTCCAAGATACATCACTCCATTATTTATATTCAGATCGCATAAAATTTTGTCATACAATAACTTTTCAAGACCTGGAATTTTTTCTACAAATTTGGAAACTGATTTTGGAAACTGAATAGTCCCTTTAGTTACAACTGCATTTCCTGATCCAGAAAGAGCTTTTACAGAATCTGTATTTCCAGAAAATTTACCATTCATTGTCATACTTCCATTAAGAACATTCTGCATTTCTTTATTTTCAAAAAGTATTTTTTCAACCTTCATTGGTTTTGGTGTCTTAAAATTAAAATCATATTTGAATGGCCATTTATTAAAATCAAGCCCAAAAGCAGATGATAGTTGACCATCACAAAGTATTATATTTATTGGTTTCACTGCCACTTTCTTTGAGTTTACAGAAACAGGAGAATTTATACTATCAAATGGAATAATAAAGGGTTTAGGATTTGGTTCCTCTTTGGTTGGAGTTCCTTTGATGAAAATCTTTCCCTTTGTAAGATTTAAATTACCATTTACAACAGGATTTTTATAGTCTCCTTTTACTTTCAAGTCCAAATTTCCATCACCATAAATCCTGAATGCATCTTTTTTCAATTCATCAAATATTCTTTCAACTTTGTTCAATTTAAGATCCAGACCCAGATCCAGTTTGGTAAGATTACTTATATGTCCTGTAATTTTTCCATTCAGAACATCAAGATATTTGATACTACATTTTTTAATATTAATTCTATTTTTATTTCCTTTTATACTGATCTCAGCATCCATTTTTCCTTTATTCACAGGAACAACACTCAGCTTACCTTCTATCGAACCAGAAAAATCCTTGAGTTCTCCTTTTAGAAGATCAATGCTAAGGGTAACATCTGCATCTATTTCCCCTACAGGCTTGATTTTAGGCATTGGTTGAGAACTTAATTTCAAAATTTCAGCAATAGTCTTTTTTCCTTTTAAACTTAATTCAAGATTTTTTAGATTGGTAATTTTTCCGCCAAGTTCCATTCCCATAACATTGCAATCAGAAATAACTATTTTTTTCTTATTTCCAGATAATTTCCCTTTTGGTATTACTATATCTGGTACATCTTTTACCTTTAAAACCAAATTATCAAGTGTAAAACCATTCTTAAAATCCCAGCTGACCTTATTTGCAATAGTTACATCAAAAATCATTTTATTAAATTTTACTTTTCCGCTGAGTTCATTTATTTTTTCTGGGTTGATTCCATTGTTTTTAACATATCCATATAGTTTTCCAACATTTGCTGTACCATTCAGTTCTCCGGAAACAATAACTTTTTTTCCAGATGGTTTAACGGTAACTATTCCAGGATTATCCAGGCCATCCATCGCTATTTTCTTAATAATAAGTTTATTTTCAAGAAGTTTAACAACGCAGGAAAATGCAGGAACTTTATATGTCATATCCTTTTTATACTCAAGTCCACCAACTTTAATACCAGCTTCCGCATAGTATTTCCAATCTTTCATCTTTCCTCTTACATTTCCTTTAAAATTTACTTTTACATCCTTAATATTTGATGACCCAACAAATTTTAAAGCCTTAACAGCAGGAAAATCACCATATCTGGAAATCTCAGTTTTTAATCTAATGATATCTATAGTAGAAATATTGCCAGCAAGTTCCAAATATGGGGCATCAGTAAGAAAATCATTGATTTTTCCAGTCGCATTCATTTCAACTCCAGAATGTGAAAAAATAAGTTTATCCACCTTTACCATTTTTTCATCTATTTTCATATTTGATTCTTTTACTATAAACGGTT
This sequence comes from Candidatus Muiribacteriota bacterium, assembly GCA_030633305.1. GTDB lineage: Bacteria > Muiribacteriota > DAOVTB01 > DAOVTB01 > DAOVTB01 > DAOVTB01. Next base: position 5,637 of record DAOVTB010000023.1, on the reverse strand, counting down.
CAAAAGCCTTTGGATGAAAAATACTAAGGTTTTTAACTGAAACTTCTGCATCATATTTAACAGGCATCCAATTTTTAAGAGAAAATTTAGTGTCAACATCAATTGTATCACCACTTATTTTCATCCCAACTGGTGTATATGGCGCTATATATGACCAATAATCTGAAACGGAAAGTTTTTTCACTTTTAAATCCGAATCCAGTTTCCCTATATCAAGGATTGTAGAAAATGATCCTGATACAGAAGTCTTTTTATCCAGAATAAAACTGATATCTCCTGAAAATTTATTGAATTTAATCATATCAATATCAGCTCGCAGAAATTTTGTTTCTGTAGAATCAATTTCAATTCCAGAATGTGAAAATGATAACTTATCAATCACAAGGGTTTTTTCATCTATCTCAAATGATGATTCCTTTATCAAAATAGGTCCTTTTGTTTTTGGATGAATAATACTCAGGTTTTTAACTGAAATCCCTGCATTATATTTAACAGGTTTCCATTCCAATAATGATACTTTTGCTGCAAGATCAATTATTTTACCACTTACCTTCAGGCCTGCTGGAACAAATGGAACTATATAGTTCCAATAATCATTCAGAGAAAGATTTCCCAATTTCAAATTTGAATTTAAACTCCCCTTATCAATAACGGTTGAAAAAGAAGCTGTTACTGAAGTTTTACCATCCAAAGTAAATTTTATATTCCCTGAAATATCGTTGAGATCATTAGGTTTGATTTCACTCTGAATAAAATTGAATGCTAATTTTTTCCCATTATTGTCCTTATATGTGAATTGACCATCTACAATTTTTACTGTATCAATATTTATCTTGAAAGCTTCCTTTTTTTCGACATCATCACTTCCTTTAGAAAATAATTTTTCACTTATATCACTAAAATTATGTTTTTCACCAGTTTTAACAATATTCACAACAGGACCTTCAAGACGAATCCGTTTTATCACAAGCTTTTTCTGAAGCAAAGGCCAGATCTCGTAATCCAGATACAATTTTTTTATTCCTACAAATTCTTCCTTTTCTGATTTGCTCTTAACACTATATCCGCTGATCTCGATTCCTTTAAATAATGTTCCTGTTATTTTACCAACTTCAACTTTACGACCAAGTTGCTTTTCAGAATTCTCAATTATCGCCTTCCTTATCATTCCAACAGGTAGATTTGAATTCAGATAATATATCAATCCAATAGATGCTATAACCAGGATAACTATTAGAAAAATAATCCCTTTTAATAATTTTTTCATGCATAAACCTCTTTAATTAATTTTGTTTCTGTTTGATATATTTGGTGAAACATCAAACCTGGCGCAGGGGTCAGGGGACTGTGAATTTTTTTGGACTCCAAAAAAATTAAAGTCCATCTTACCCCTTTTATATTAACTATTTTGTCCTTCTCTTTTTCCTTTGTGCCTCCGTGCCTTTGTGTGAGTTATTCTTTTTTCTTTATCTTTGTGAAGTTTTTACCATTTTTCTGAGACGTTTACTCACTTCATCAGTTAACATCTCTTTTTTTATTCTCCATGACCAATTGGATGTACCCATTGTTCCTGGGGTATTAAATCTGGATTCATCACCAAGACCTAAAATGTCCTGAATTGGAAAAACAACCATTCCAGCCTGACTGTTCATAATATTTTCAATTACTTTCCAATGTAAATCATCTGACTCTTCTGGAAGGCCAAGATAATTCAATACATTAGTCTTTTCATAATCTGGAAGCTGTTTGAACCATCCAATCAAGGGTTGATTATCATGTGTTCCGGTATAAGCAACACAATTTTCAATATAATTTACTGGAAGATACGGAGCTTCTGCTAATTCTTCAAGATCATTCCAGGGACAAAATTCAAATATCTTCATTCCAGGAAGGTCAAAAGCATCTCTGAGGTCTTCGACTTCTTCAGTAATAATCCCCAGGTCCTCAGCAATAATCGGAATATCTTCTCCAAAAACTTTCCCAAGTTTCCTGAAAAGCTCCCATCCTGCAGAATCAACCCAACTTCCATTTATTGCTGTTTTTTCATCAGCTGGCACTTCCCAGCATGCTTCAAAACCACGAAAATGATCAATTCTTACAATGTCTACTGATCTCAGTAGATTCGTAATTCTTTCAACCCACCATATATATCCATTTTTTTCATGTTCTTCCCAGTTATATAATGGATTTCCCCATAATTGCCCGGTTTTACTAAAATAATCAGGCGGAACTCCTGCAACAAAGCTCTGGCTTCCATCTGGGCGAAGTTTAAAATATTTACGATTCGCCCAGACATCCGCACTCCCATATGCTACAAAAATTGGTGCATCACCAATTATTTTTATATTTTTTGTTGAGGCATAGGCTCTAAACTGATCCCACTGTCGAAAAAATTTCCATTGCAGGTAAAGATGAAAATCCCTTTCTTTTTTGACTGATTCTGGAAGATTCGATTCTTTAAATGTCTTATTCATGTGTTCTTCTGACCATTTACTCCAGTCTTTTCCACCATATTCCATTCTTAAAGCCATATAACAACAGTAATCTTCAAGCCAAGAACTGTTTTTAGATACATATTTCTTATATTCTTTAATCAGCTTTGATCCAGCACTGAACTTTTCAAAAGCTGCTCTAAATAATTTTGTTTTAGCAGTAGCTACATATCCGTAATCAACATGGTCACTTACCTTTACCATTTTTATGTATTCCGCAATGTCACTTTTTACAAGCTCGCCATCACCTACAAGAAGCTCCAGATCAATCATATATGGATTTCCTGCAAATGCACTGAAACTCGAATATGGCGAATCTCCATATCCAGTGGGATTCAATGGCAATATCTGCAAATACTTCTGTCCGGCATCGCTAAGCCAGTCAATTATTTTATAAGCACTTTTCCCTAGTGTTCCAATAGCATCTTTTTCATTATAAAACATCGTAGGATGTAGTAATATTCCGCAAACTCGTTCCATATTTTACCTCGATTTTATATAGTTACATAATTAAATATTAATATAGCAAAATACTTCTATTAAAACAATTCATTTGATATGATATATACGATAAAAAAATGCAGGAGATTATTGATGAAACAAAAAATTTTTATTCTATTTTTAATGCTATTTGTAATTGCAAATACTGGTTTAATGGCTGAAAACTGGTTTTCAGGTTATCTAAAAGATTCAAATATTACATCAAAAGTTAAAGCAAGATTATTTAAAAACGATGATATCAATGGTTTCAGGATAAAAGTAACTACTGATGAAGGCGTAGTACACCTTAGAGGAAAAGTCGCAATGACTTCTGAAGCATTGCTTGCGGTAAAACTTGCCCAGGGAGTTAGAAGGGTAAAGAAAGTTGAAAACCATATTATCGTCGACAAACCAAAATTGGGAAAAGGCGAAATGAAAACTCACCGAACCTTTTTCGAAAAAGCTGTCGTTGATCCATCAATTACTGGTCAGGTGAAAACTGCTCTTTTAGCCAATCAAAATGTTAATGGAATGAAAATAAGAGTTACGACTCGAAATGGCGTTGTTTTTCTTGAAGGAAATATTGCTTCAAAACGTGAAAGAAAATTGGCCGGAGAAATCGCCAAAGGTGTTGCAGGAGTTAAAGCAGTTAAAAACTTTTTAAGAGTAACCAAATAGACTGAAATAGATTTTTTGTTGTAAAAAAATGAGCCAGGAGGGATCATGAGTAAAATACTCTTGATAGGTTTTGGAGGATTTATTGGAGCCTGTTTGAGATATGCAATTTCAGGAATTGCTCATAAGCATTTGGGTAGCAATTTCCCCTGGGGAACTCTTACTGTAAATCTCATCGGTGCTTTTGCTATTGGTTTTTTCTGGCAACTATCAACTCAATTTATAGATACAACAAATCTTAAACTATTTGTTTTAGTAGGTATGATTGGATCATTAACCACATTTTCCACTTATAGCCTTGAAACTCTGAATCTTATAAAAAATTCTGAGTTCAGTCTTGCAGCATTCAATATCCTTGCAAGTAATATTTTAGGTATTCTAATTGTATTTATTGGTATTCTGGTTTCAAAGTATTTAACAATTCTATGTGTGAGGTGATTAAATAATGAAAATACAGGAAAATGCAGTTATCCTAAGAGCTTTTTTCGGAGAACATGAAAGGCACAATGGCAAGCCGGTTTATAAGCAGATTGTTCTAAAAGCCATGGAACTTAAACTGGCAGGAGCTACTGTGACTAAAGGATTAATGGGTTTTGGTGCAGACAGTCATTTACATACTTCAAGCATATTAAGACTTTCAGAAAATTTACCTATTATTGTTGAAATTATTGATAGCAAAGAAAATATAGAAAAGCTTCTTCCTTTTCTCGATAAAACCATTGATGACGGGTTAATAACCATGGAAGAAATAAATATAATAAAATACAGAATTCAAAAATGATGTAACGTGATTACATGATCGAATATATAACAGACACAGAAATATACAAGAAGGTCATTCTGGAAAAAGTTCCATTGGCTAAAGAATTTCTCTGGATTGGAACCGCAGATATTAAGGATATGTATGTAAAAAAACGTACAAAAATGGTTCCTTTTCTGCAAATTTTATCTGAATTGATCATAAAAGGTGTAGGGATCAGATTAATTCATGCCAAAGAACCAGGACCAAATTTCAGAAAAGATTTTGATAAATATCCCATTCTTTATGAAGGTCTGGAGCGTATGCTATGCCCAAGGGTCCATTTCAAAATCATCGTTGTTGATGGAGTTTTTGCTTTTTCAGGCAGTGCAAATCTAACAGGTGCCGGAATGGGTGCAAAAAGTCCCAGACGAAGAAATTTTGAATCTGGAATAATAACTACAGAATCCAACCTTGTTTCTTCAATCATGGAACAGTATGACAATGTCTGGATGGGGAAATTCTGTAAAGACTGCTCTCGCAAAGAATACTGTTCAGAAGTTTCGGATCTGATTTGATCTCAAAAATCTAATACAAAGAAAGAAAGAATCTCGCGCAAAGAACGCGGTGGGCGCAAAGAAAGAAAAGTTAATACCAAAGACTACAGAGATGGGATCAACTATATCCCAATATTTCTATAGACTTCTTATAATCTTCATTATTTTCAAATTTCTCAAGCAGTCCATCTTCCATAGGTCTTCGAGGCATAAATTTAATTTCCTTTTTGAATCCTCGCTGGCTGTTTGTATCACCAGTAATCGTAGTGTATTGCCACCATTTATCTACAAATGCAGGGTCATAATCAATCTCCAGTTTTTCACATAGACTCTTTATTCCTGTTTCTGGATCACGTGTGATATCTTCATATTTAATAAATCCAATTTCATGACATTTTTCAGCAAACTTCCGATATCCAGTTAAATATGCTTGTAAATCCAAATGTTCTTTCATTATTCCAAGATTTTTGAAACTCAGCCACTGATCAATTGGATGTCTAACAGTACAGAAATTTATTATCTCAAAATCATGTTTCAGGACTTTGGCCGTAAGTAATTCGTATGATGGTGATTTCAGGAAAGGTAAACCAGTAAAATCAAGGTGTGACCAGTCGCGTAAGACAAGAGTCAAACCTTTATCGATACATTTTCTGTTTATAATCTGAATAGCCTCTTTAAATCCAATATATGTTCG
>DAOVTB010000112.1 GCA_030633305.1 Candidatus Muiribacteriota bacterium | reverse complement strand
TTTTTCATTTTTTTAGAAAATAAAATTCCTCTTTCTTTTCTCTACTCATCAAATTTCTAACCGCATCTTCAACTTTACGGCCAGAATATATTATACCATATATTTCATTTATAATGGGAAGGTCAAGTTTCTGTTTTTTAGCAAACCCCCAAACAGCTTTAACCGTATCTATTCCTTCAACTACCATTTTCATATCTTTTACAATTTCATCAGGGTTTTCTCCCTGACCCAATTTATACCCAAATGAATAGTTTCTACTAAGTTCACTAGTAGCAGTCGCCATCATATCCCCCATACCAGAGAGACCAAAAAAAGTTTCAAACTTCGAGTGGAAATAATTCCCAAAACGTGTAATTTCAGCTAACCCCCTGGTCAAAAGCGTTGCCCTGGAATTTGAACCAAATCCAAGCCCATCAGAAATACCTGAAGCAATTGCAATAATATTTTTTAACGCTCCACCTATTTGTACTCCATATTCATCATCTGAAGTGTACACTCTAAAATATGGTCGTGTTAAAACATCCTGGACTTTAGTCGACAATTCAATCGAATTAGAAGCCACCACAGTTGCTGAAGGAATTTTCTGACTTATTTCACGAGCCAGATTCGGACCAGACACTGCTGCTATTTTGACATTATCACCTGTGAATTCACGTATAATATCAGTCATTACGCAATTGCTTTTACTATCAAAACCCTTTGTAAAACTAACATATTCTGGGACTTCTCCAAAATGATCGATACAATCTTTAATAATCTTTCTGTAAAATTTTGATGGTGTTACCAGAAAGACAAGATCACTTTTTTTCAGCTCAAAAATATTTTTACAAAAACTTACTCGTTCATTTATTTTCACACCTGGAAGAAAAATTGTATTTTCTCGTTTAGTTCTCAGGTTTTCCAACGTTTCATCATCATAAACCCATAATTGAACGTCATGTCCATTTTCAGCAACGATATTAGCAATTGTGGTTCCCCATCCGCCTGCACCAATAACTGAAATCCTGAATCTATTATTTTCCAACTGACTTACCCCTTTTTTTCCAAAGTAATCTTCGCTCTTTTCCAGATAATAATCTGGAAATATTTCCTCGATGCGCTAAAAGAATCATAAAAGAAACTACTGAAATTCCTAGAAGCATATTGTTATCCGTCCTGGAAAAATACATATAATGAAATATTACAGGCAGGCCTAATGCTGCAATAATAGATCCAAGGGAAACATAACCAGTTGTAAAGAAAATAATAAGAAAAAGGCTTAACGCACTGATAGTACATTTAGGCAGTATTACAAGAAAAACTCCTAGCGATGTAGCAACTCCCTTTCCACCTTTAAATTTTAAAAAAATTGAAAATACATGACCAAGTATTGCAGATATTCCAATAGCCAGAAAAACCAGCATTTGATTCGGATAGTTCCTTAAACCAAAAAAATAGGTTGGTAATGCACCCTTTAGAATATCAATAATAAGTACAGGAACTCCATATGCTACTCCAAGTACCCTGAAAGTGTTTGTTGCACCAACATTTCCACTGCCTAATTCCCTGATGTCCACTTTTTTAAATATTTTCCCTACAATATAACTTGTAGGAAAAGACCCTATAACATAAGATAAAATCATGTATATCAATACTCTAGTATCCATAATCCAATAATTATACAGATTATCCTATGAGTTTACAAATTTTTTGGTAAAGTATTAAAAAAATATCTGAGCCAGATCTGAAAGTAATCTCTCAAACTGATCATATGAAAACATTGACGGAATCAAACTATTTTTGAAATTGTTGTTTTTGATCCTGTAAAATCTTAATTTAACTATATTATTCGAATTTTCCAAAAAAAGGTCATAAAATATTATTTCATCATTTTTTTTATGCGGGTCATCACTTTTCAAGATAATACTGTTTTCATCCTGTATCTCTACGATTACAATCTTTTCATTCAAATAAGTAATCTTTTTTTCAATTTCCTGAGCCTTATCGATAAGATCAAAAGTTCCATTCATTACAAATGAAAAAGACATCCTTGAAAAAGTAAATCCAAAATTATCGCTATTTAAGAGAAATAAACGGAAAGTCATTTTATTGACAGCATGACTTATAATTCCCTTTTTCTTATTTTTTATTTTCTTAACTATTGCGTCCATATTACCCACCATTCACAAGTATTATTTTTTTTCTTCAGGATAGGATAAGATTACTTCTTTTTTATCCATAATAGTCTGCATATGCACAGGTCGATTCCAGATTGAATATATATTTTTCAGAGTATCAATCGCGAAATCACTTTTAAGATCATTTCCTTCATGAACATGTTTAAGAAGTAATTCCTTACGATTCATATAATTATCATCCATAACAAGAATATATGGGATCCCATAATTAGATAATTCATTCAAAAACTGATCCTTTATCTCTGAAAATTTCCTGCTGACTTCTTCCATTTGCTTCGTTTGTGTATTATAAGCATATTTAAAAAGTTTATGTTTATCGCAAAAATCTTCTGTTAAATATTTTTCAATGAAAGAATAATCATTTTCATATCTCCTGACTTCAAAGATCTTTTCACGTCCAATTCCAAGTTTCATGTCCCAGTTCTTTTTTTTCTCAGGATCTTTACACTCTTCCCATTCTTTACCAAATCGTCCTTTATTCCACCTGTCCTCAATATCTTTTAAAAGTTCAAAACCAAGCCAGTATGGATTTAACCTTCTCGGGTCCTTTGCTAATGTCCCCGAATGATCCAATGAAAATTCTATTATTTCATCTTTTTCAACAAAATATTCAGTCATGATCTTGTAATGCCAATAACTTGCCCAGCCTTCATTGATTATCTTAGTCATTGCCTGCGGCATAAAATAATATCTTTCTTTCCTGATCATGTATAGAATATCTTCCTGCCATTTCTTTAAATCTGCATTGTTTATTAGAAATTTCAAAAGATCTTTTTTAGGATTCGTTTTTCTATCCGGCTTTGATTCCACTTTCTTTTTAATAGAATCCTCGTAAAAAATTTCCATATATTTCTTAGAATTTTCTTCCTTTTTTTTCTTACCTTTATCAATCTTCTTACTTTTTCTTTTTCTTGAAAACACAGAGAAAAAGTCGATGTGATCCTGAATACTCATAACTGCATCAAGAAACGCTTCGACTGTATCAACTCCATATGTTTTCATATATTTATCAATTTTTCCAGCATGATTGGCCAGATCATCGATCATGTTTTTAGGAGTTTTGGAAAAATAAATATTATTCTTAAAAAAATCACAATGAGCATAGACATGTGCAATAACAAGTTTTTGTTCGAGAAATGAGTTTGTTTCAAGGAGATATGCATAGCAAGGATCATTATTTATAACCATTTCATAAATTTTTCCCATTCCCCATTCATATGTTCTTCGAAGTTTTTCATACTGCATTCCATAAGTCCAGTGAAAATATCTTCGTGGAAAGCCGCCGTGTGCAGCTACTTCAATTAGATAGTCATAAGGAAGTACATAGAAAATTGTTTCAAAAAAATCCAGACCATTTTCCCTGCAGACTTTCTGTATTTTACCATCTATCTGGGTAAGTCTTTCTGTAAGATTCATTTTATCACTTCCCTTTTCCAAGAAATTCCTTAATTGATTTCAGAATTCCTTTCTTATTTTTAATCACAGAAATAATCAATTTCTCACCTAGCTGATCTTTGAATCCATTTTCAAGTATTTTCTTAAACTCTCCACTTCCATAACGAGATTCAACCTGGCCATAGCAGAACATATTTGAAACGGGCAGAATTTTTCCGGTAAGAAGTTCAGTTGCTACACTGTTATCTGAATTCCAATTATCTCCATCACTGAAATGAAAAGGATATATGTTCCATTCATGGACTGGATAGCGCTCTTCAATTATTTTTGCAGCAAGATTATATGCTGATGATATATTTGTTCCACCACTTTCTCTTATCCTGTAAAAACTATCCCTGTCTACTTCTCTCGCTTCAGTATCATGAACAATATACACAACTTCCAATCCATCATATTGGCTATGAAGAAATGTCTCAATCCAGAACATCTCTGTTTTTACAATATCTTTCTGAGTATCACCCATTGAACCTGATACATCCATCATCAGAACAATTACAGCAGCTGCTTTTTTTTCAAATACTTTTTCCCATATCCTGTGTCGTTTATCTTCCCGTTTAATATCAATTGGTGGATATTCATCTTTTTCCGGATCATAATTTCCTTCCGCTATATTCCTAAGAATAGAATTCTTTACCGTTCTTCTAATATCAACCGTAGCCTCTGGTCCGACTCTTCTAAGATCATTGAATCTTATATGTTCATTCACAATCTTCTTTTTACCACGTTCTTCAATATTTGGTAATTCAAGTTTTTCGGCCAGTATTTTAGCAAGCTCCTCAGCCGTAAATTCCGCTTCTAATGAATGTTGTCCTGGTTTATTACCAGCACCGTCCTTACCATCTCCTGGAACTGGTTTCCCCTCACCCTCGCCATCACCTTCTCCCTGGCCTACACCTCCACCTTTCTCCCAGTCATGAACAAATTTAGGCACACGCAAACCCTTCAATGGAATTTTATACAGTTTTTTACCTTTTCGTCCAATAAATGACTGATCAACTATGTAACGTTCAAGATTATCTTTTACATGATCCTTTATCTTTTCCTTTAATCGCTTCCTTTCGCGTTCTCCGGAGCGGATTATATCTGGATTTATAACGTTAAATTTACTTGTTTTTCCCATAACTCCTGCTCCTCCTTTTAATCGATTTATCGATATTCAATTCTTTTGTACTCGCCACGGTGATTTATTATGTTCTGTATAGGGACAGCACAGACTGACTGTGTCGCAATCCATTTGTCATCCTCGGGCTTGACCCGGGGATCCATTTTATTGACTTTGCCAATTTGAATAGATTACCTGATCAAGTCGGGTAATGACAGCAATAACAATACTTTTAAAGTCTCTACTATTTTATTTTCTTCTTCTCTTAATTCTCACCTTTCATGCTCCTGCGTTCTCAATGAGATGAAGGTTGGATTTTTCAAGGCAATTTATGCTGAGGTGTGGTACCCCACTCCGCAAGCATAAATTGTCGCAGAAAAATTCAAGATTCGCTCATTCAGGACGCAGTTAATCGAAGTTAATATCACCTCTTGCAAGCAAACCACCAATATAATTCATGATATCTGCTGCACAATGATGACAGTATCCATACTCATCAATCAATCGATTCTTTATTGCTTCAAGTTTTTTCAGATTTTCACTGTCAGTTTGCGCACCTGTAAACGTTGTCAATTTAATATTGTTCCGGTTATCCTCAAATATTTTTTTCTCAATAGCTCGTCTTAGTCGTTCGTCACTTTTATATGAGAATTTTTCTCCTTTTCTTAAAAATGTACCTATCGAAGCCATGAGTGATGCTCTAAACTGATCTTTTCTTGCTTCAGAGATATTCCCTATCTTTTCTTCAATTGAACCCATTAATGTTTCATCTGGATCAAGTTCTTCTCCGGTGATCATATCCTTCACTTTTTCTTTGTTGATATATGCATCTACATGATCAAGATAATTTGAACATAATGTTTCCATTGCAGGTTCATAACTTGCCAAAAAAGCCTTTAATACAGCCTGCTTTGCAATTTCATTTAATTCTTTTCTGACCATATCGATCAGATCAAGATACCTGTCTCTTTCTTCTGCGTTGATCTTTGGAAATTTACCTTTCTTAAGTGAATTACTTATGTTTGAAAGTACAGCAAATGAATTCAGACATTTCACTTCATCCTGGATCATTGTGTTGCTGATTACATTGACAACAGCCCTTGGACTGATTCCATCAAGACCTTCTCTTTTGGATTCCCGTTTAAGTTCCTTTAGATCCTTTTCCTTAAATCCCTGGACAGATTCTCCATTGTAAAGTTTCATCTTCTGTTCAAGAGTCATTTTCTTTGGCGGTTCAAGTCTTGTAAGAATAGCAAACATTGCAGCAACATTAAGAGCATTTGGTGAAATATGTTTAAGACTTTCCTTCGCTTCTTTCTTAAGTAGTTTTTCATAAATCCGGATTTCATCTTTAACTCTTAGATTATATTTGACGTCTACTTTTATAATTCTGTCCATAAGAGCTTCTTTTGTAGGATCCTGAACAAATACTTTGTATTCACTTTCGTTCGTATGAGCAATGATTACTTCGTCAGCACTTATCAATGGAAATCTTGGCGTTTTTATCTGCCTTTCCTGTGCCAGAGTTAGGAGGATATACAAAAATCGTTCATCCGCTTTCAGCATTTCAATGAATTCCATGATTCCACGATTTGCTTTGTTTAACTCTCCATTAAAAACCCAGCCATCAGGATCGCTTTCATCTGAAACCTTACCGAGTTTACTATAATTAACGCTACCATTTAGTTCTGCCATGTCCTGACTTTTTGGATCAGCAGGTTGAAAAGTTCCTATTCCAATTCTGTCCTGTTCACTGATTAGTATCCTCTTTGCAAAAATATGTTTATAAATTTCTTCAACATTTCCTTCATACTTATCTTCCAGTTCTTTATATCTTTTGCGACATTTAGGACAGAGATCACCTTCAATATATATTCCATACTCTTTCATAAAAAATTCACGATCGCTTTTAGGTACAAGATTCAAAGGTGATTCATTCATTTCACATTTGTAAAGGCCGCTATCATCAGCTTTTTCCCATAAAAGTGTATAAAGTGCTCCTTCTTCAGTCATACTGTATTCTTCGAGACCACGTTTAATAAGTGAGACAATAGTACTTTTGGCTCCACTAACAGGACCGTGAAGAAGAAGTATTCGTTTTCTAGTATCAAGACGCTGTGCTGAACTCTTGAAATAATCTACAATTGTTACAAGGGAATCGTCAATTCCATATAATTCTTCATTGAAAAAATTGTAGGTTACAATATCAATATTATCATCTTTTTTCCTGGTTGTACCATGACTTATGATCATATTGTAAATTCGTTCATGTGAAAGCATGGCCAAACCCGGATTTTCAATAATTACATCTAGAAATTCGGAAAAAGGAACAAGTCGATTCAATCTCTTAAATTCTTCAGAACTATAGCTTTTTTTAATCCTACCTATGTATTTTTTAAAAATACTTTCCTTACTCACAACGACCACCCCCGATATTTTATTATTCCACAGCCATTTCCTTTTCATTTACTCCTTCGATAACATCATTTTCGTAGTCTTTGACATTATCTTCCAGACTGATCTCCTCTATTTCGGTTCCAAGACAGTTGAGAATCTCCTCAACATATTCAAATCCTTCATGTACAAACCTTTTTTTGTTTTCAATTAACAATTTCTTAGGTTTTTCCATAATCAATGCCTTGAGCATAATACGAAGTTTTTTCCTTGTTTTCAGACATTTGCCATACTTTTCAACAAAAATCTGCTTTACCTCATATTTTTTTTTAAGCGCATAATCCTTTAAACTTGTAATTTTTTCTGAAACATCAGAATAATTGTCCTGTTCTCTGAATGAAATATATATAAAACATTCTTTCAATCCATTTCCAACAAGAGCATCCTGAATCTGCTGATGGCTATATCTTCTACGTCCTGAAGGTAGTCTATATGACTTCAAAACGCCAGTCCTGTCCCATCTTTGTAAGGTTGTCCTGTGTACATTCAATATTTTTGCGGTTTCACCGATTGTATAAAAATCTTTCAAATAAATCACCCCTTTCTACTGAAAATATACCACATTTCAGCAGTTTGTCAATACCTTTACATACATTTGCATACCTTTGCATCATTTAGTTTATTATTACATCTTTATTTTATAGTTTTTTAATTATATGGGCTGTCATAACGCATCAGGGCACAATATACTTCTATACAATATTTGGTGGAAACAACTTATCTGGCGCAGGGGTCAAAGCAACTTTCATGAACTTGTATACCAAGCTCACAAAAGTTCCATGTGACCCCATCTATATATGTATTTAACATTAATTATTTCTCGTTTTATTTCAATTCCCCTTCGTATCCTTCGTTGTAATTTCTTCATTTTTTTGTTTTGTACAGGCAAAGGTGCTGTCCTTAAACTATTTACAATTTTATACTGCCCTTTTTAATGTTAAATGAATAATATACCGATTAATAAAATATAATATTAAAATTTATCTTTATAAGGATGTGTAAATTGTTAACTCAACAGGAAAAACTTGATCTAATTGAAAAAGAAAGAGCGAAAAATTCTGTAAGAAATCCGGGATTAGCTGTAATCTTATCATTTTTTGTTATTGGACTTGGTCAGATATATAATGGCAAAATATCCAAAGGCTTGATAATGCTTTTATCACACATCCTTCTTACAATACTTGGAGTTAATCTATTTTTTCTTGAACAAAATGTTTTTATATATATTGTAGGCGATGAGTCTGGATTAGTCGTTCTCAGGCTGTTATACATTTTTGCTCATTTTTCTCTGTTTTTCTTTAATTTAAGAGATGCTTTTCTGGAATCCAAATATTCAGGATTAATACAGAAATTCCAAAATCCTGAAGTAGTTGAAATTGATGGAAATAAATATTTGATGCTGGGATATGAATCGGATAATCTTCCCGTTGTACAATCACTTGATGAAAATATTCCTCAGAAATACCAAAGACTTGAAAATGATGTAATGGTATCTTTTGCCTGGAAAAGGATATTACTTTTATCTATCGTAGTATTCCTTATTGGTACTTTTGCTGGAAAAGCTGTATTTAACAGAATTGAAGAAAACAAGGTTATAAGTGTCGAGAAGAAATTTGAAACAAAATTTAATAATAACCCTGATAACTACGACACTATTCTCGAATATAGTGATTATCTTATAAAAAACAGCAAATATATCAAAGCACTTAATCTATTGAAAAAAGCTGTATCAATTAAACCCGAGAGAAGTGGCGCTCATTTTTCATTGGGTATAGTTTATCGCAATCTAGGCATTAAAAATCAAGAGGATATTGAATTTAAAAAAGCGTTGATGCTTTCAAAATCAGGAAATAACAATATGACATTTGAAGGCACCGAAATGATTGATGATTGGATAAATGCAATTAGGAAAAATCCTAAAAATTCAAATGCTTACTTTAATCTTGGTAAAATATATTTTATAAAAGGAATGACTCAGGAAGCACTCTATTCATTTTCTAAAGCAACTGAATTTCGAAAAGATCATTTCGAAAGTTATTTTATTATTGGTGAAATACTCGAAAAAAATGGAGATTTGAAAAATGCTCTAAAACAATTTAATCAGGCTTACAAGTATCAGAAATCAAATATTACTGTCATAAAAAAGCTTGCTCAATTAAATTACATGACTAATCATCTTGAACAGGCTGATAATTTTTATGAAATCCTTTATAAAGAAAACGAACTTAACAAGGACGATCTGATAACTTTTCTCAAAAATAAAATAAAAATCGGGAATCCAGAAAAAGCATCTTCAATTCTTGATATCGAAATCTCAAAAAACACTGACGAAGTCAGATTGTTAAAGATCAAGCTTCAGATTATTTCAAAGAATGATATTGATGGCAAAATGCCTGTTCTTGAAAAAATCATCTCAAAATCAAAAAATGATTTTACTGTTCTAAATCAACTGATAAGCATTTATACCAGTAAGAAAATGATCAATAAATGCAAAAAATTACTATCAACAGTAAGCTCAGACTATTTCAAAAACACTAATAATCTTGATATTGTTCTTGCGTTTTATACTAAATCCGGTAATATCGAGATGCAGAAAAAATATCTCAAGTCTGTCATGAGAACATCTATACCTTTTGCTTCTAAAAAACTCAATCTTTTTTTTACCATCATCAAAAACGAAGGATTCCATAAAATAGATGTCCTCTTTTTACAGGAAATGTCATTAAAATTTCCTAATAATGCTGAAATACTTAGTAAACTAGCTGAGATATTTACTATACTTAAGGAAATAGATAATGAGATTGAAGTATTAAAGAAACTCATCATCATTCAACCTAAAAACATAAAAGTAATCAACAGACTTGCTGATAACTATTTCAAAAAAGAGAAAATAGAAGACGCCCTTATTTTCTATAAACAGATGGAAGTTCTACACAAAGGGAATGAGAAACTCTACAATTCCATGTTGAAAATTTATAAAAGCATGGGGGCACATAAAAAGGTCATTGAAGTTTTGAAAAATATTCTTCGTTTAAAGGGTGGCAAAGATATTTCCCTTATCAAACAGATTTATTCAATTGCAAAGAAAAATATTATTATTGATGAATTATCCTGGTCATTAAAACTCCTTTCTGAGCTTATTGAAGATAATTCTGCCTACTTGGAAGAACTTGCAGGAATCTACTTGAAAAAAAAGAATTATACAAAAGCAATAAAAATCTGGGAAAATATTTTAGCTTCCAATCCTATCAGTCAATCTGCAATGTATGAACTCAAGAATCTTTATAAATTGAGTAAAAAAGACTCTAAGCTAAAAATGATTCTTGAAAGAATAGTATTTTACAATAGACAGGATATTGCTTCCAATCAGGAACTTGCAATATTTTATGAAAAAATCGGTGACATAAAGCTTGAATTTTTGCTCTGGGAAAATGTTATACATATGTATCCCCTTAATCTAAAGGGACTTCAAAGACTTTCAGTTTTATACAAAAAACTTGGAACTTTCACCAAATTAATTGGAGTACTAGAAAAACTTCTGGTTGTTGACAGTGACAGAAAATCAAATTATGCCAAAGAAATATTTGATTGCTATATTAAAATCGGTGATACTAATAAAGCTTTGGAATATGGTGAATTTCTGCTTAACATGACACTCAATAAAGATATCACTGTCAGTATTTTACAGAAAATGATTCCTTTATATATCGAAAAAAGACAATATAGGAAAGTAATCCCGATTTATGAAATGCTCATAAAGGAAAATCCATTTAACAAAAATGCATTGAAAAGTCTCCTTGTAATCTATGAAAAGCTCTCAAATGTTCAGAAGCAGGAAGAACTCTTAAACAAATTGATCACAATTGAAAAAGACAGTGTTGAATATGAAAAAAAATTACATATAATCCTTGTTCAGCAGAACCAGTTTAACAGGGCTAGAAAGATATTTGATACTTTGGTTTCAAATAATATTTATTTTTCTGATTCTCTGCTTACAAAACTATTATTTGAATGCATAAACAATAGGCAGAATGATTTCCTCAGAGTCATCATGGAATTTATCAAAAATAAAAAAGACTTCCTGAAAAAACAGTTCAAGGAAATTCAATCTGTCGTCATATCTTCTGAACTGATCAATGAAGAGATAGGCATTGATATATTGAATATTTTTAAACAAAATAATCTTGATAACGATATAACTAATTTTCATCTTGGAAAATATTACTATCAGAATAAAAATTATGATCTTGCTCTTAAATTGCTGAAAAAAGTTCGATTTGAAAACAATGATAAGGCTAATCGAATGAAAGCTGACATTTACATCAGCAAGGGTAATAAAATCAAAGCAATATATTATTATAAGGAATCTTTAAAATTCGCTCCTGATCAATATGATTTAAAGCTTAAAATCTCTGAAATCTATATTTCTGCATATCAATATAAAGCTGCAATTTCATGGGCAGCAAAAGTCATTAAGACTAATCCATCAAACCGAAAAGCTATGATTTTGCTTGGTATTACAAATAAAAGAATGAAAAAATATTCTTCTGCAGAAAAGTATTACAATGATGCGCTTGCTATAGAAAATGATTCAAAAACATATATTTATCTTGGTTTTGTACTCGAAAAGCAAAAAAAGTTTGATGAAGCATTCAGTTCATATATTTCAGCATACAAATTGGTAAAGGATAATGAAAAAAAAGAACTTATTAAAAGTCTTATAAAAACAGGAAAAAAAGTCCCGATCAACAAGATTATTACAAACATCTATAATATTCTTGAAATCACAAACGTAGAATTTCTAGAAAATATTCTAGACAGATTGGAAAAAGAGCGTGAATCTGATACCGCATTGAAAGTATCCGAAAAACTGCTTAGTTTAAATGAAAATGATAAACCAGCGCTAAATTTTATGGGTAACTATTATTTTAACAATTCGCATTACGGCAAGGCTGAAGAATATTATAAAAAAATCCCTTCTTCCAACAGCATTAATATTAAACTTGCGTTGATCTGTATCAATTCAGGACGCCGGAATGAGGCTAAAGAAATACTTGTTAATATCATTAATACTTCAAAAAAAGCTAAGATAAAATCAACTGCAAAAACATTATTGAAGACACTGGAGTAGATAGGTTTTGTAAACTATCCTTTTTTTGCTAGTCCAAAATCACCGTCTGCAATAGAATCTTTATACCATTCCGGTTGACTGACGATTTCAAACAATGAAGTCTTATTTCTAAAATAACGGCAGAGTCTCATGAATTCTTCATTAAAATAAGGAGCAACAATAACTCTGACCATTCTTTTTGAACCACTAGTCTGAATAGTTGTGCAGACGGAACCTCCCTCATATCCTTCAAGTATGGTCACGAAATAGTTAATATCATTTTTAAAGATCAATATAAAATAATCTAATGTTTTAAATTCATTCATTTTTGCTTTTATTCCATCAATATTTACTATATTTCTTTTGTTGTTTATATTTTTATCTCGGACAGGCACAGGGGCCTGTCCCTACAGTTAACTATTTCCTCTGCATTCTCCGCGATCTCTGCGCGAGATCTATTTATTCTTTTTTTCTCTTCGAAATTGAGGCTTTGCAGGAGTTTTTTTCTTTTTCTGGTTATCCCATTTTTTTCTTAATAACCCATATTCAAAATTACGAATATCTGAATCTAAAGCAATTTTTACAACTTCCTGATTTCTAGCCTGAAGTATTGGCTGACCAGATTCATAATCATAAATTGATTTCACTACATAAGTATCAACCTTGGCACCGTATGAAAATACCTCGACTTCCTCACCTACTGAAAACTGGTTTCTTACATCAACCTTTATAAAGTCATCTTCGCATAAACACTTTCCAAGAAATCTATAATTCCATAAATAGATGGAATCCTTAACATTCTGTCTGGGTTTATTAAATAAAAAACCTTTGGAATATGGTCTGTGAGATACGGTTTGCAGTTGATCAATTATGTCTTGAGCACATTCCTGTCCATTATAATATGCATCAATAATCTGTCTATAAACTGCTGTTACTACACTGACATAATACGTACCTTTATTCCTGCCTTCAATCTTGAATGAATCAACAATAGTGGAATCCTTATTACATATTAATTTTTCTATATCTTTTCCAAGACACATATCATGTGAATTCATTATATATGTTCCACCATTATTTTCTTCAATAGGAAAAAATTCGCCTTCACGAGTTTCTTCCATAAGATAATACTTCCACCGACAGGGATGTGCGCAATCACCTCTGTTTGCATTTCTTCCAGTAAAATAACTTGAAATCAGGCAACGTCCTGAATAAGACATGCACATTGCCCCATGAACAAAAACTTCCAATTCAACTTTTACATCATCGGGAATATTTTTCCTTATATTTCTAATATCTTCCAGTGTTAATTCACGACCAAGAATGATCCTTTCAATTCCATTTTCAGCCCAGAACTTCACGCTTTGGCTATTAATACAATTGGCTTGAGTTGAAAGATGATATCCAACAGACTGTTTATATTTCTCTTTAAGAAGATTAAGAATTCCGGGATCAGAAATTATGAATGCATCTGGAACAGCATTAAATTTGATCAATTCATCAATAAATTGGCTTATATCACTTATCATTACTTCAGTTGGCATGATATTTAGCGCAAAATATATCTTCTTTTTCTTTGCTCTGACATATTCCACAGCTTTTGCCATCGTTTCAGGAGTAAAGGCTGCGTCTCCTGTTCTAAGGCTGAATTCTTTAGGTCCAAGATATACTGCATCTGCACCAAAATGCAGTGCATCACACATCTTTTCAAAATCCCCTGCTGGTGATAACAATTCTATTTTTTTCATGTCTGGCAATAATTTACAGTTCTTTTCAAACCTTCTTTAAAATCTACAAGAGGTTTATAACCCAGCTGTTTACTTATTGATCCAATATCTCCCAGAGAATCTTTAACATCTCCCAGTCTGCTGGATGCATAGGTTGATTCCAGTTTAGAACCAAGAAGATCGGTCAACATTCCATAAAGTTGATTCAAACTATATCTTTCACCACAGGCAACATTGAATGCCATACCACC
>DAOVTB010000306.1 GCA_030633305.1 Candidatus Muiribacteriota bacterium | reverse complement strand
ATCTGGTGGTCAGGTTTATTCTGAAAGCTTTGATATGGATTCAGATGATTCTGAAGATCTTAAGCTTGTAGCCCATGCTATTAATAATGGGAAAATGATTAGACTTCATTTTGTTGATATTTCTGAAGAACCTTATGATGAAGAAGAGGGAGACTGGGGGGATGAGGAAGAGTCGGATGAATACAGTGATGATGACGAATACAGTGATGATGACGAAGATTGGGAAGACGATGAAGACTGGGAAGATGGTGATGAATCAGACGAATACAGTGATGACGATGGCGATTATGAAGATGGTGATGACTCTGACGAATACGGTGATGATGATCAAGATGATGAAGATGATGTGAAGAAAAAAGAGAAGAAAGAAAAGAAAAGAAAGAAAGATTCTCGCGCAGAGAACGCTGAGGACGCAGAGGAAAGAGGAAAAGATAAAGATAAAGAGATAGATGAAGAGAAGTTAAAGAAAAAGAAAAAGAAATCTAAAACTGATCCTAATAGTGTTGAAGAATCAAAACAACTTTCTAAGGCATTAAAAAGGAAAGACAAAGAAGAAAAAAAGAAAGATTCTCGCGCAGAGAATGCAGAGGGCGCAGAGGGAAAAGAAAAAAAGGAAGAAAAGAAAAAAGATAAAGAAATAGATGAAGAAAAATTAAAGGAAAAGAAAGAAAAATCTAAAACTGATCCTACAAGTGTTGAAAAACCAAAACAGACTTCCAAGAATTTAAAAAGGAAAGACGAAGAAGAAAAAAAGAAAGAAGAAAAGGAAGATTCTCGCGCAGAGAACGCTGAGGATGCAGAGGAAAGAGAAAAAAAGAAAAAAGAAGATAGAAAAAAAATAGAAGATCAGAAAAAATCAGTTGAAATCAGGCTAGGGGATTTGATTGATGTATCAAAGGATGTATTCATTGAAAAATATGAAATTTCATCATATCTTGATAGTAAAAAGAAACCTGATATAATTTATATTTCAAAAAAGGGTTATCCAGTCAGGAGAGAATTTCCAATAGTTTTAATAAAAAAAGATGTTAAAAGTTTTGTGAATTCTAAAAAGAAAACTGGAACAAAAAAATATGATATTGATGAGGATCGGGTATCTGATGTTGTAATCAGATATAAACGTATTGTTAAAAATCAGATTGAACTTATGATAAAAAGCATCAGGAAGAAACGAGAAGAAAAAAAGAAATTATTGAAACCGCCTTCCTTAGCATTGATTTCTCCAAAAACATTTTATATCCCTTATGGTAAAAAAATAGAATTTTCATGGAAGCAGACTGGAAGGAAAGTTAAAAATTGCAAATATGTAGTTTCAGTATGTCGGCACCCTTTTAATAGTGTAATGGATATAGTTGGAGAAATTTCTGTATCAGGTCGTGAAACTGTTCAATGGAAGGATTTCAGGAAACTGATTCCTAACAAAAGAGGGTACAGCTGGGCCGTTGCAATGTTTGATGTTAAAACAGGTAAAAGAAAACTAATATCTAGCACAAACAGGTTTTATATTGTTCCAAAAGATTCACCATTAGAGAAAAATAGTCTTATTTTTGAAAAAATTGAAATTTGTTCCAGGGAATTAAGTCCATTTGATTCAAAATTATTGCTTTTTGATTTAAATGATATTGTTAAAACAGGTAATAAAATAGTCATTAATGGAAGAATAGATCAATCAGGAAAAAAGGATATTCTCAGTCGGGTAGAAGTTTCAATTGATAATGGAAAAACATTTGAAGAAGCAATCGGCACAAAAATGTGGGAATATTCATTTAAACCAGCTTCCAAAGTTCGATATATGTTGAAAGTAAGATGTCATGATATTTTTGGGAAAATTCATGAAGCTACTGATTTTAATGGTTTTATAATGCTGTTTCAAGATGTCAGGAGTGAAGACCAGATCCGTGTTTTGATCAAAAAAATGGAAGATTATTATGAGAGAAGAAATCAAAGCGGTTACATGAGCCTTTTCTCACGGGATTTTTATTCACCTGTAATTGGTCTTGAGACTTATCAGGATGTTTATAATTATGTTCGGACAGATTTCAACAATAACAGTGATATCAAGATATTAACATTAGTAAAATCCATAAAAAATGCTGGAAGTTATTATCTTGTGACTATTATGGAAACTTTTGAAGCTAACTGGGTAAATTCGCTGGTTAAATATGTTGAAAACTATACATATTCTTTCAGGGTGAAAAAATTCGAAAATGGATGGAAAATAATTAGATTTGATAATTTCAGAGGAACGTATTCTGGTGGTGAAACTAAGAAAGGTTCAATAAAGGCGAAATGGTAGGTGAAAAATGAATAAAAATGGATATATATTTATATTTTTATGTGTAGGTGTATTTATTGTCGGGTTATCAGGATGTTTGTTTGACAAGGCAGTTGAAGATATTGCTCATCAGGAGGTATTGAAACAATATGGATCAATTGCCGTTAATCTAAAATTTGACCATAAAAAAATTGCCTTAAAAGCTCCAGATGGGGTTGAAACGATCAGACTGGTTGTCTCTGGACTTGATATGGTTCCAATGACAAGTGAATTTTCCGCTTCTTTGGAGGAAGGTGTTGTGGATGAAATTCCAGTTGGAAATACTCGAATGATTATAGCCACTGGACTTGATTCTTCAGGTTTGATACTGTATCAGTCAATTTCTTATGCTGATGTAACACCAAATACTCAATCCATTGTTGATATTGATCTTCTAAGTATATCTTCTTTAACTATTCCACCAGAAGTAGTAAGCGTTACTGCGAATTTTCCTGACGGCTTTTTCAAGGCTGAATCTATAATTGATATAATTATTGAATTCAGTCAGGTTGTTGATGTAACAGGAATACCTCAGCTTGATCTTGCAGATAGTATCGGGAAAATTGATTTTGTTTCTGGCTCTGGAACTAAGGAGTTAATATTTCAATATACTGTTGGTGCTGGCCAGAACTGTACTGACCTTGATTATGTTGGTTCCGGTTCCCTTACATTAAATGGGGGGACTATTCAAAATGGTGGTGAAGTTAATGCATTGCTTACATTATCAGAACCTGGAACTGCAGGATCTTTAGGTGATGCAGTAAATATTGTTATTGATACAATTGCTCCATTTCTAAATGTTGATGACATAATTGTAAATAATACAGTTTTACCAAATACTATCACTGTTATTTTTTCTGAAAAGATTGACAGTGCAGCTGCTGAGGTTGTAGGGAACTGGCTGCTTGAAAGTAATGGTGGAGATAATAATTATCTTTTGAACAGTGCTGTCTTAGGTGCTGATGGTAAAACTGTTACCTTAACACTTGTAATTCCGGATTCTACAAATTTTAATACTTTTATATATTCCGATGCTGTTCTTGAACATATGCAGTTAACTCCTCCAACAGATATTACTGATCTGGCTCAAAACCTTTATATTGGTGGACAGATGATAGAAGCAGGGGCAACACATATCTTGGATACAACTGCACCAACGGTTGTTACGGTACATACTCTTGATGATGACGAAAACGGAGTCATTGATACAATTGAGATCGAATTCAGTGAAGCTGTTTGTGACAACAGGTTTTCCGGGAATCAGGGAGACTGGTCACT
>DAOVTB010000065.1 GCA_030633305.1 Candidatus Muiribacteriota bacterium | reverse complement strand
TCGCCATCCATGGAAATATAAGCTATTTTATTCTTGCTTACTTTAACTTTACCTTTTCTGGTCTTTAAAGAAATAACACCACTTTTCATTTTAACTGAGCAAGACTTGTCCTTTTTCACTTCTATTTCAAATTCTGTTCCCAATACGCCAATTATTGCTACAGGCAATTTCACTGTAAATTTATGTCCTTTTTTAATAAATTTATAGGAAACCCTCCCGATTTTCATAGTTATTGAGGATTTTTCAAAACGTGCAATTGTATTCTTCTTGATATTAATTTCTGCAATACCAGGATATTTTACAAATGCAGATCCATTCAACTCTGTTTTAATCGTAGTGCCTTTAAAAAGATCAGACTTTCCACTAGTCTGCTTAAAATCGGACTTTGTATTCTTCTTTAAAGACACTGTTTCAGAACTTACATTTAAAGTACCAATTTTTTCACAAAACAGCGGTACACCCGCCAACACAACTATAAGCATGAAAATAAAAATATTTTTCATAATTCCTCCATTTATTAATTCATACGATTTAACCTTAATATTCTCTCCCGACAGTTTTTTAACAATTCAGGATCCTGCTCGTTAAAAAGTGCCGAACCATAGTGTAGTTTAGCTCTCTTTAAATCTTTTTGTTCATAGCATAAATCCGCAAGTCTTACCTGAAGTCCAGATCTTTCAGGGTCAATTTCAACAGCTTTTTCCAGAACTTCGATGCTATAGGATTGCATTCCTAGTTTTTCATAGAGATTACCCATCTGAATAAGGTATAAACTTTTCTCTTCAATCTTATTCAATTGTTTCAATAAATCTATGGCTTCATTATTTTTTTCTTCTATTAATAATTTTTCCAACTGATTCTCCAGTTTTACAACCTGTTTGTTTGAAGTTTTATTATTCTTTGAAGAATATTTAGTTGAAACTATCACTTTTTTAACTGGCTTTTTTCTCAATCTAAATGCACCAAGCTTCATAATATATTTAGATCTGTTTACATTATGTAAAATCTGATCAATTCCACTTTGATTTGATATTTTCATAATAATTTCGGCCATTTTTGCCAGTTTTACATCCGAAACTTCTTCAAGTATCGGAATGGCTTCTAGTAAATTTCTATGAATAAAATGAATGAAGCCAACTATAAGTTTAATTTTCTGACTATTATCCTCACCCTTATAATACAGACTTAAAAATTTATCTGTTGCCTTTTGCCTAAAGTTTTCATCTTCAAGTAAAATAATACCTGGCTCTTTAATAAACGCTACAATGTATTTTAACATTGCTTTGTACATCTTTTTATCGTGATAACATTTAATAGCTTCCTTGAATTCAGCAGGAATTTCATTTTTTTTCTTATTGATAGTAACCACATATGAATCCCCTTGACTTCTCACCTGTTTATAACTGGAATAAGCACTAATAGCCGAATATATATTCAACAAGGACTTTTTTGTAGCTTTCGACATTTTAATCGATTGAATCCCATTTTTTACTTTTTTCTTATCCATCAGATACATATGAATAAATATACCCAGCATCTTCTTATCCATGCTCTGGTACATCTGTTTTCTCTTCAAAGCAATTTCATAAAACCAGTTTTGTGATATAAAAACAAATGGTCTCACATCAAATTCCAAACAGGTAATAAAGTCTTCCCAGAATATCTCATCTTTTTTTAGAAAAGATTTCAATTGAAAAAATAAATTAAACGAATTCCTTAAATATGGATTTTTTAAAGTTTTTTTATTTATTGATAGTTTTTTGTAAAAACCCCATGTCAGGGGTTCAAATATTGAAACAAGCAGTTCAATATCAGAAGAATCTACAAATTTTTCATCAAGTTCATCAAAAAGTATTTTGATCTCTTCAAAAGCATTATCAAATGACGAATCCTGGATTTTCTGATCTATACTTTTCCGTAACTCTGTCAACCTGTCAGTTTTACTGGAAGATCCTGTTTTTCGATTTTTATCAGGTGTTTCATTAGAATCAAAAAAGACAAATAATAGAATAATAACTGTCATTATTATTGCTATCATTTTTATCATCTAATTAAGCCTAACCTATCTTTATTTTGGACAGGCACAGAGGTCTGTCCCTACAACATTTTACTATTTTGTTATTTAATATTTATCTAACAGGGTCAGGGCACATTTCATTCAGCTCGATCTTCGAGCTAAACAAAAGTCCTTCTGACCCTAGCTGGTATTAATTTTTTTTGCCCCTCAGCGTTCTCTGCGCGCAAATCTTCTTTTTTCTTTGTGCCTTTGTGTGATCTATTTTTTTCTTTATTTTCCTATAGTCTTAAAAAAGATTGTTGTATCAATAACTTTTACCGGTATGCTTACCCTGCGATAAGATTTTTTATTATTTATGTTCAACTTGTCTTCTGCCTGAATTATAAAATTGTACTTGCCTAATTGATTAGGAATATAGGAAAATTTAGCCTTCCCAGATGTATTTGTTGCCTTTTTCAGGTTGCCTTCAAATCCATAATAAATCGTCTCAGCGTTAATATCTACATTATCTGTTGTTGAAATATTAACGTAAAATCTAAATTTTTCAGGTACTTCAATTTCTGTAAAATTATTTGATGGAATTTCCCACTGAACGGATCCTGGCATTGAGGAATTCTGAGCTTTATCATCCATAGCCACAGGTGGCGAAGAATCCTTCCTGTTCTCAATACTGATTTTGCCATAAGTGAATTCATTAGTTGTAAAATCCCTTATTTCATCCTTGATTTCATAGACAGCAACAGTCTTACCTGAAACTTCGACAGTAAAAACAATATGTGGCGGATCATTATCAATAATAAGTATTTTTCCTGTTTTTCGAACCGATGCACCATTTTCAAGATAACGTGGTGGATAATCCTCTTTAACATTTATCCAACTCTTATTGATATTGCCTTCCCTGTCAGTAAGATGGATATAGTATTTTAAATAATTATCTGGATTGGATTTCTTTACTGCAACATCTCCAGGCGGATACCATTCATCAGTGAATACACGATAACTCTGTCCGCATCTGGCTGACTGTCCTTGATTCTCTATATCCAATTTAATCTTGTTATAATTATTACTTTTGGTTTTTTTTTCAATAAAAATCCAGGCCGATACTAAATCCTTGTCATTATGATTATCATCAACAGTAAATTCGATTTTTAATGGATCTCCTGTTGTCGCCTCTATATCCCGGATCTCAGCAGGAGGAATATAAGGCGGTGTTTCATCAGCAACAATGATATTTCTAGTTTTAGATGTATATTTTTCAACAGTATCCATTTTTTTTGTGTAGGAATATATTACTCCATTAGCCATCTTAGGCACATATTCTACACATTTATATCCTAAGGTAACCTTCATTTTGAATTTTCCAGGACTATTGAATAAATGAAAAAAAGGTTTACTTGTAAAAGGTCGCGATTGATTAAAATCAGTTGCAGGATTCAGTTGAGCATCATTTACTTTTTTAAATGGAATCCAGGCAGAGACTACTCCATCTCCCCAATCTACCTTATACCTAACAGAATCAGGTATTACTCCGCCATAACGATCTGCATCAGTACCAGTATCTTCACCATCAGGAAGTTCTGAATAAAGCTTCAACAATGCATTTACATAAAACCATGCTTTATCGCCTCTGGAATTACTGATAATATCTTCATAGATCACATCTGTATTCAGATAGTTTATACCTGTCATTCCTCTATCAGCCAGATTTCCATCAACCTGTTTACCAGGTCCTTTGATCATAAATATTGCAGCTCCAATAAACACAGGAAGATGGTCAACAACTACTACAGGATACGGTCCAGCTTTTAGTGTTTCACGATTGTTGGAATCATAATCTGAATATTCAATTTCAAGTTTAATACCATAAATTCCACTTTCTTTAAATTTATGATCTGCATAAAACTCCGAAAGAATATCATTGCTTGTAAAAGGGTCAAATTCACGTTCAAAATCAGGAGCATAATCATCTTTAAATATAAATTTATAAGTAACAGTTGTTCCTGTTGCTATTGTAACGGTTGTCTCACCAATACCAGTCCATCTGTAACTGCGATCTTCATCAACAGTAGGCGGACCTGTAATTCCACCGCCAGAATTATTATGAGGAATTCCCGGGAGGCTTATAGTAATTGGTGCGGGTTCCAAAGTGATGTTTACAGTCATATTTCCGTGTGCAGAGCCATTCATGCTGTCATAAATATCATGCCCAAATCTAAGTTCACCATCACTTGGAGAATCAAATTTACCTGAAGCTCCTATTTTTTTTGTATAAACCCTGTTCCCACCATCATATATACCAGCTCTAAGAATCCTGTCAGGGCATGCACCGGGATAACCCTCTGGACCACAATCAGCAGTCCCTGGAGGTCCAAGTAGATCTGCTGTCCACGTTCCACTAGCTGTAATAGTAATTGGTTGATTCTTCACAACTTGTATACCAGTTGTCAACCAAGGCTGGGCATCTGGAAAAGTATAAACTTTAGTCACCGTTCCAGTCTGTTGAGAAAAAATTATTGCTGTTACGGCAAAGAATAATATGAAAAATAATATTGATTTAAAATTATACATTTATTTGGATTTCCCTTAAATATATTATAATTTATTGTATTCTTATTAATATATTGTTGTCAACTTTGATGAATAGTAGATGGGCGAACACAAGCAGACTGTGTCACAATTAAAAAAATAAAAAATTTTACCACGAAGGGCACGAAGAAGTAGATTAAAAAAAGGGAAATTGAAAAAGCATTGCTATTGTTGTCATTATCCGACTTAATCGGATAATCTATTCAAATTGACAAAGTTAATGAAATGGATCCCCGGGGTCAAGCCCGAGGATGACAGGTATTTATCTAAACAGGGTCAGCTGTTTCACACGAGACAATTTCATTCAGCTCGATCTTCGAGCTAAACAAAAGTCCTTCTGACCCTAGCTGGTATTTACTTTGTGTTCTCTGCGTCCTCAGCGTTCTCTGCGCGAGAATCTTCTTTTTTTCGTTTTGAAAAGCCTTTATTCCGGAAATCCAACAGGCTGAACCAAAGTCACCTTCTTGTTTTTAGGCAATTTCATAACTTTTTCAAGTTTTTTCCTATCAACCCATCCAAGAACTACAGTTGAAAGCCCTTCAGAAGCACAATAAAGATATACATTCTGGCAAATAAAACCCGTATCTGTTGCTGCATAGAATTCCTTCATAGTCCCATCGCCACCAGTTAATTTATTAAGATTGGCCACATAAATAAGATTTACAGGAGCAATTTGAGTAAATTTCTGATATCCAGTCAATTCACGGATATCTTTATTTAATACAGGGCTTAATAAATGCTTTTTATGATTATATTTGTATAGCCCTCTTTTCAGAGCTACATATATGTCGATTTCCTGGCTATTCATCGCAGAAGGTGCCGTACGTTTTCCGTTATCAATACGATTAATACCATTAGCCGCCCAAAGTAATTCAGAAATGATATCAAACGTGAGTTCCTTTTTTTTGAAACTTCTGCTTGTTTTCCGGTTTTTCAGACATTTCATCAAAGGCATTCCTTTAGTTAGATCAGGATCCGGCAAAACTATACTTCCTTCCATGACAGTTTCAATCTTTTTTAAAGGTTTTTTCTTCGGCTTTTCAGATTTTTTTGAGGCTTTTTTCAAGGCTTCAGTTACACCACGTAATATTGCTTTTGAGGTAATTGTTGCTCCTGACACGGTGTCAACATCTTTAGTATTCTGCGCCTTGATAATACGTTCTGGAATATCTTTTATTGAGGTCCCGGGGATATTTTCCGCGTGGTTAATTACTTTAACCTGAGAAATTTTTCCACTTTTTATTTTAACTTCTACTTCAACTGGCCCAACGTATCCAGTACTGATTCCTTTATATTTCCCATCCTTATATTTTTCACAAAATACTTCAGTACAAAAAACATTCAATAAAAATAGAACAGTCAAAAAACAAATGCTTAATTTTCTCATTTAAATCCCCCACCTGAGTTTATACCTGAGTTGAGCGATTGTTTGAAAACATCTGTACTAATCTCTTTGGCACTAAGACGTTTTGAAAAGCCTCGTCGTACCTATTGGTATGCCTACGTTTTTCAAAAAGTTTATTGCCTAAAGATATCAGCACATCTGAATTCCAAACAATCGCTCAGCTCAGGTTATAAATTAATTTAGGATATTTTACCATAAACGAAAAAAATATGAAAAAATGTTACTTTAAATTTTTTTTATCCATATCTCATATGGCTTTATTATCTTAACTGATTTATAATTTTTCTGAATAAACTCATCTAACAGTTTTGACTGTTTTATTTTACTTTTATTATTTTCTATTACTTGATCAAAATTTTCTGATAATAAAATAAGTTTGGTCTTATTCTTCCTTAAATCATTTATAATATTTCTTTGAAACTCTTCCCTGTTTGTAAAATTCGGATCATATTGCGAATATCTGGTTCCCGTTAATCGTCTCGTCAAATAGTAAAACTCAATTTCATTTGCAAAAGTTAATCTATTTGTTTTAAGCCCCACAAATATAGAATCATTTTCATCAGTTCTTTTGTTAATTTCATCAATCACATTTTTTCTTGACTCATCTAGTAACTTAATATCAGAAATTGATTTAATAAAATTATTGGGGCTTCTGTATTTATTTATATGAGAAATTGTAGGAGAAATCAACAATATAAAAATTATAATAAAAGAAATATAGGCCTTGTACTTGGATCGAAATAGGAATGGAATTGAAGTTAAAAGACATATTGCTGGCGCAACAGCAAATAAACTATGATAAATATCAGTTCGGCCATACATTTGCGGAAATACAGATAAAGATAAAATCGTCACTAATAATACTGGGAAACTTTGTAAAATATTTTGATATCTTCTTTTTGAAAGATAAATACCCAAACCTGTAATAGGACCAATAATACAAAGAAATACACTTCCTTCAAAAAGATACGCCAGAAAAAGTGGCACTGATTGTAAATTTAATTTTAAAAAGGGAGGTAATGGCTTAACTCGGGCTGGCATTGTATATTTTATCTGATATATTAAAAGATCATAAAAAGTATTCAAACCACCTCTAAAAAGTGTAGGTCCCCAAAAAATCGAAATTACTACCAACATACTTGAAAGAAAATATCCTGTCTCTCTTTTTCTCAGCAATACAGATAGTTTTGCTGATGTCGCGACTAAAACCAGTATTATGGTAATAATAAGAAAAAATGAAAAATAAGCAAAAAGATCATGTCTGAGAAAACTTAAAAAAGCCATCAGAATCCCCGGAAAAATCCAACTCCAGTCAGATTTTGATTTCATACAGTTAAGTACAGACATTATAATGATCAAACATAGTCCAACTGCACCAAGATACGCATATGACACTGGAGCAATATATGAAATCCATAAAGCGCAAATGGATGCGGAGAAAATCGAAAAATTCCTGTTCACAATTATTCCAGTGATTCTTCCCAAAGAAAGAGATATCGTTAAGTGAAAAATCAACCCAAGTATTCTTTCGGATATTATTGAAACACCTGCAAATTCCCATATTATTTTTAAAATATAGTATATTCCCGGAGGATAGTTTGAGTAGAAATCCTTATATGGAACTAATCCTTTGTTTATAAAAAAAGTATTCGATAATAAGATCCCTTCATCAAACATTACAAGTGAAACAGATATTTTCTGTGTCCATATAATTATCACAATAAAAAAAATTACGACACCAGTTAATTGAGATAATATCCATAGATACTTATTTTTATACACGTTTGGAGATTCCATTATATATTTGAAACCTTTCATTTTTTTATTTACATCTGAAAGATAATCTTATTTACCAACCTTTACAAGAAAATCCATAATTATAATATTTTTTCATTATTTGCGATAATCAAAAATTGCTTTCCAAAAATTTTCCATAATAAAGGGATAATTAAATAAAGTTTTAAAAAAAATAAAGGAGGTTGATTATTATTGGCCATCGTATAAGGCAAGAATTTAGCAACGCATTTTTCAATAGAAAAGTCATGTATTTCCAAAAGTTCTGATAACGAATTCTCAGTTAAGGCAATATGATGATCCCAGAAATCCCAATAAAGACCAGGAAGATATTTAATATTCGGACCTAGACAAATCAATTTCCCTGAAGGCCTTAGACATCTCTTTACTTGAATAATTGTTTTGTCAATTTGCGATTTATTTGGAAGATGTTCTAAAAAATTACTTGTATAAACAACGTCAAGTGAATTATCTGGTAAAGGCCAATCACAAGAACAATCTTGATTAAAAAATTCTATTGAAGAATTAACATGTTGTTTTGATTCCAAGTTAAGATCTATTCCAATTTTTCTTCTTCCTTCAATGTTGTTTATAAATTCTCCCCATCCACACCCAATATCAAGAATATCAGAATCTTTTGGTATAAAATTCTGGAAGAAATATTTTGTTAAAATTTTCCACACTTCATTTCTATACTTCTGAATTTCAGAAAACCGAAGATCATATTGTTTTTTTAGACTATTTTTCATTGAACACCTTATCTATAGATTTTACAGAGCATCTTATTTAGTTATTTTATAAATACAACTTTTTTTCTTATCAACATTTTTTAATAAAATCACCCTTTGAAAAGTATTTTTCAATGAAACAATACATTAAAATAAAAAAATATCTGCTTCCCATTTCTTTGATTTTTAGCTTTGATTCACCATATTTTCTATTAGTCCAGGAATTGGGAACTATTGCATAAGTAAAACCTCTTATTATAGCTTTTAATGGTAACTCAATTGTTAGATTGAAGTGGGGTGATAAAATTGGTTTTACACCTTCTATTACTTCTTTTTTATACAATTTAAATGCATTTGTCGTGTCATTGTATGATATATTCATTACAATTCTAATGATTCTATTGGCAATTCTATTAAGTATTTTTTTTGTAAAAGGATATTCAGTAACTTTCCCACCTTCACTCCATCTACTTCCAAAAACACAATCTACATTTTTTTCTAACATTGTAGTATAAAATTTTACTAAATCATAAGGAGAATCAGATAAATCGGCCATCATAATCGCAACACAGTCACCTGTAAATCTGTCTAAACCATATTTTATAGCATAACCAAAACCATTTGGACCAGGATTTGTTACATAACTTAATGAAGAATATTTATTGCATAATTCTTTAAGAACACTTTCCGTATTATCTGTAGAATTATCGTTTACAATTAGTATTTCATGGTCAATTTTAACAGTATCTAATACAGATTCAATCTTATCAATGGTATTTACTATTGATTCTTCCTCATTGTAAGCAGGTATTAGAATACTTAATTTCATTACTCAGATCCTTGTAACCATATTGTCATACATTTCAGTTAAGGTTGATACTAAATCAAATTTATAATCCCAGTCTGGATAGTGTCCCTTGAATTTGGAAACATCGCTGATATACCATATGTGGTCTCCAATGCGATTTGTTTCACTATATGAATAATTCAATTTTTTTCCGCTAATGCTTTCACAAATTTCAATGGCCTCTAACATGCTGCAATTAGAAAAACGACCTCCACCGGCATTATACACTTCTCCCTTTAATGGATTTCTATAAAAATGCCAGAACATATTTACTAAGTCAAAACTATGAATATTATCCCGAACCTGTTTTCCTTTATATCCAAAAATAGTGTAATGATCACCAGTAATCGCACATTTCATTAAATAAGATAAGAATCCATGTAATTGAGCTCCAGAATGGTTAGGTCCGGTTAAACATCCCCCTCTGAAAACACCAGTTTTCATTCCAAAATATTTACCATATTCCTGTACCATTACATCTGCAGCTACTTTACTTGCTCCAAATACGGAATGTTTGGTTTGATCTATACTCATATTTTCATCAATTCCATTTTTATAATAGTCATGAGTATTGGCAATTTCCCATCTCTTTTCCAATTCAATTAGAGGCAGAAAATTTGGAGTATCACCATAAACTTTATTAGTAGAGGTAAAAATAAAAACAGCATCTGGACAATTAAGTCTGCTTAATTCAAGCATATTCAATGTTCCAACGGCATTTACACTGAAATCTGTCAAAGGCTCTTTTGCAGCCCAATCGTGGCTTGGCTGAGCGGCAGTATGAATTATCAATTTCAGATCAGAGCCATATTCTTTAAAAATTTTCTCTAATTGCTTATGATCTCTGATATCAATGTTATATGATTTAAAATTCTTATGTTTTTTTTCTAATCTGTTTTTGTTCCATTCTGTAGAGCTTTCTTCTCCAAAAAAATAAGATCGAAGATTATTGTCAATTCCTATGATTAAATCAAAATTCTGAGAAAAGAAATCAACTGATTCACCACCAATCAATCCCGAAGATCCTGTTACCAATGCTATATTCATTTCATTTCCTATGTCTATTTTAAAATATTTTTAAGACTTGCTTCGTTTGCTTTTATCCACTCAAAAATATCTATTATAATTTCTTTAGGCTTAATGGAAGGAGTCCATCCACAAAGAGATTTGATTTTTGAATTATCAGAAATATAAATAGGAATATCAGCCAATCTATTTTTGTAAATATTATCAATTGATATTTTATTCCCCGTTACATCTCTGCATAGACTACTTAATTCTTTTAAAGATACACTAATATCTAGTCCACCGCCAACATTACATATTTCATTAGAAAACGTATCAAAATCTGTAATCTGAATTTTAATCAATTTAAACAAATCATTAATGTGTAAAATATCTCTTACCTGCTTTCCATGTCCACCAAAACCAATATAACTCAATTTTTTTTTCCAATAGTGCCTTGTAAGCCATAAAACTATTACACCTTGATCAATTTTCCCCATTTGCCATGGTCCAGTAATAACACCGCAACGATTAATAATCGCTTTAAGACCATAAAATTCAGTATATTCCTGTATTAACAATTCTGATGATAATTTACTGGCTCCATAAAAAGACCTTGCACCATCTAAAGGAAAACTTTCTGATATACCTTTTTCAGACACACCTGATAAATTTTGATTTTTTGTGATTTCAAAGCGTGTGTCCCCTTCAGTATATAAAATTTTATTTAGATTTAATATTGGATAGATTCTGCTTGTAGATAAAAAAATAAATTTTGCATTATTTTTTAATGCAAAATTCAAACAATTAATTGTGCCATTTAGATTTGTATTCAAAACATAGTCTGGTGTAGAATCTAATCCTGACAATACAGATGGTTCAGCAGCAGCTTCAATTAGAATTGATATTTCACCGATCCCTTCAAAATCTTCTTTATTTCGAATATCACCATGTATAAACTCTATTTCAAACTCTTCTAACCTTGAAATATTTAATTCTGATCCTCTTCTTTTTAGATTATCAATAACTATTATTTTTGCTTCAGGAAAATCTTTTTTTAGTAGAATTGCCAGATTTGAACCTACAAAACCGCATCCACCAGTAATTAAAATTGTTTCATTCATAAAATCCTGTTCCTGAGTAATGAGATCACATATTATCAATGATATCATAAATCATTCAATAGTAAAATAGCTCAATTTTCTAAGCTGATATCAACCTATTCAGCATTCCTTAGAAATCCATATTCAGATTTGGTAATAACCTGTACTATAAACTGAAGAAGAATAACAGTACAGGAAATCATAAGTATAATGCAAAAAAGTGTGGCAACATTCAAATTGATAACACTTTTATAGGCTTTAAGGCCGATTCCTGGCCATGAAAATATTATTTCTATGATAATTATTATTCCGATAATGGTTTGGAAAAGATTGACCGTATTTCTCAGAATATCAGCAAGTAAATTCTTCAGAACATATTTAAAAAGTATCAATCTTTCTGGCAAACCAAGTGCATAGGAAAACTTGATGTAGTGCTTCTTATATATTGTTTCTGCCTGCATCCTCAAAAAAGAATACATCTGTGAAAACATGATAAGAGTAATGATTGAAACAGGAAGAATAAGATGACGAATATGAGAAATTAAATTGAACGCTTTATCCTTTACATCTCTCATACCAGTAACCGGCAATGAATATCCAAACCATTGTTCAAACATGATTGAAAAAATAAAAATAAAGACTATTGCTGTCAGAAAATAAGGAATGTTACAGAAACAGAAAACAACAATATTAAGAAACTTAATAATCAAGGAATTCTGAAATTTTGCAGCATACAATGATAATACTATTGAAAGTAAAACCGCAATTGCTCCAGCTATAATAATGAGTTCAAGCGAAAGCATATACGACCACAGAGTATCATCGAATATCGAGTTTCCATTAGGAGTTTTCCCGAAATCCCCAGATACTATTCTATCTATCAATACACCGAATTTTATCAGGAGATTACCATTTCCAAGAAAAAACTGATCTACTTTTTTTTCCACAACACTGTTTTGAACAGGTAAAACACTAATCAAAGTCAAAAGGATCAATACGACCGCAAATATCAAAATCGATTTGGAGAATTCGGTGATTATAGATAGCATGGAATCAAGTTTTAATCCTGATCAGTTTCTTTATTATCTTTATTGTTCTGTGCAACTTTGACAAGACTTGGCCTGAGAAGTTTTTCATTGAGCAGAAAACCTGATCGAATCGTTTCGGTTATAGTATTATCATTAACATCATCCCGCTTTTCAACCATCATAGCTTCATGTTTCTCAGGATCAAATTCTTCACCATCAGAAAGAATCTTTTCAAGACCTCTCTGTTTGAGTATTGCTGATAATTTATTCTCGATCATGGAAAATCCACTTAGAACTTCCTGATTACCTTCCAGCTGACCAATCGCTCTTTCAAAATCATCGAGGATTTCAATGAGCTGACCAATTAATTCTGCTTCAGCTTTAGAACGGTAATCTTCCTTTTCCTTTTCAGTTCTTTTTCTAAGATTTGCATAATCATTTTTAATCTTGTTATAACCAGATTGAGCTGTTGACAATAGTTCTTTATCTTTAATACTTGCATCCAGAAGTGTCTTATATTCCGTATTCAACTTTTTATTCAACTTTTCAAGTTTACGGAAATAGTACATATCATGAATTAAAGAATTAAGCATTGAATTCATTGTATTATTTACTTTTTCAGAATCAAAATCCTTGAAAGTATCAAACAACTTTACCAGTGATTCTTTAATAACACTATTTTTTACTTTATTTTTTTGTACTTCATCAGGATAATTTTTATTAATTTCATATGAAATCTGTAGACAGATTGAATCAAAAATATATTTTCCACTAAAAGAATCGAAGTATTGCTTAAACCTGCCCAGAGTCAGTTCTCTTAAATGGGGCAGGTCTTCTTCTCGAATATCATATTCAGCCATTATCTGGCTATTAGGATTTTCGTTTAGAAATGCCTCAATATCAAAAGAATCAGATAATTCATTAATAGTGCGAGATAATTGTTCAATCTCGATCTTATTACGTTTCTCTGTCAGGACTTTTTTAATTTTTTTATGTAGTTTACTTACAAAATCTTCCTTGTTACTGCTCATCGCCTTCTTCTTCAACATACTCAGTAATGATAAGCTCATCATTCATAACTTCATAGATCACATAATCAAAAACATTCTCATAAGTTATATGCTCTTTCAAAGTAACATCATCCAGAACCTGGTCAGCTCTTTTAGCCAAAACCATTGTAAGTTTGTATTTATTTCCTACTTTTGCGATCACTTCATCAAGTGAATATTCGGGTATTTTCATATTTTTTGCCAACTCCTCACATAAAATATTATATTTAACTTAATTTATCTTCTAATTTTCTCTGATTTGTTTTCAATTCAGAAAGCATATTGATTATATTATAGAGCATAAAAATATTTGCTAATCCCAGAAAAAACAGCGCTGTTAAAAAGCTCTTGATTACAGTAAATTGATTAACACCCTTATACTCTTTAAAGTTATCAGGCAACAGCTTATAATAATGAGTAGCAATATAATTACCACCAAATAAAACGATAATCGCAGCAATGACAAAAACAAAAACTGTCAACTTATAAATTCTATCAATTTTCATTTCAAACAACCTCCTTAAACTATTAAAAACTGAACAATATCTTCAGTAAAATATTAGGATCTCTATAAATATTCTTCAAGAAATATTTATAGGTCTTACCGCTGAAATTGGGTATAAACTTCGGGTAATATACACTACCCGCTAAAGAAAAGTCAACTATAAAATTACCACTCCTATAAAATAAACTTTTAAATTTTTTAAATTGCTTTTCTTTTATTCCGTCAGACAATCTAGATGACATACCCGCCGAAAATGAAAAATCAATTTTTCCATCCACATCCAAAGCACCATGACCAACAAGATTTATTACTGGACCTGTCATCTTGATACTGTTAACATCTATGCCCAGTTCTCTGTTAAACTTGAAATCAGCATAAATCTTTTTAAATGGTATTTTGTTAAATACTTCCGGATTAATAAACTTCAGGATTTCTGGATTGAACTGATTTACTATAATATGCCCAAAACCAATATGGGGTGGAACAAAAATCTCTATTTTACCATTTGTACTAAGATTTTTTTTCTCTCTACCATAATTAACTTTTAAATATAAATTCGCATTTCCCTCAATATTCAACACTTTTATATTATTTAATCGGCTGATTTCCATTATATCGATTTTTTCACCCGATATAAGCAACTGTATTTCCTTTCTATCCCATTTCAAATCGCCTTTAACAACTCCATAATAGTCGCTATTTCCATCTTTGTGTAAAGCTAATATGAAATCCTGAAGCATGTATCCTTCACTTGAAAACTTAATCTTTAACTTTCGCCTGAGAGATATTGCCGATTTAATCTGATACCCATGTAATGATGCTTTAAATGGTAATATCCAGACTTCAGCTTTATCCTTCTGAAATACAACATCAGATAGTAATTTGAATTTTTTATATTTTAAAGGTATCTGCTTTTTAATCCTGATATTTGATAATCCATATTTACCTTCAGATTTTTTATAGGTCAATTCCAGATAGACTCCGCCTTTGCCACTAAAGATCATTCTGACTTCGTTTTTAGTATAAGTAATTTTTAGATCCATCAGTAGTACTTTAAGATCATCAGGAATATAGTCCATCACTTCATAATCTTTAACTAATAATTCCCTCATATCCTTTAAAGTCACTTTTCCCGTTATATCATTGATAAGATTTTTGGTAATCTTAAAATCAATATGAGACATTTCCCCAATCTTTACCCGTCCATTTCCAATATTCAATCCTTTGCCTAACTTCATTTCCAGAAAAAGAGGACATTTTCTGGTGATTTTCCCCAAGCTGATATATCCATTAATCACAAAAGACCTATCAATTTTTCCTGTTTTGGAAAGAATAAAGCTGTATTTCCCATAACCATCTATCATAAAACCATTTATTGTTACTAAACCAGATTTTTTATCAAATATTGCCTTGGCCGGAAAATAATTTTTGAAGTTTTCGAGAGGTTCATCATAGGTATCAAGCCTGAAAGATGTTGAATTTATAAACTCCTTGTTTAAATTCTTCTGCAATAAACCAACAATAATCTTATTCAAACTAAAATCTATTTCTCCGCACAATTTAACAAGTCGAGATTGACCATTTTTATAATTTGCCTTTCCTGTCATAATTACTTTGTTTTTTACAACATTGACGGCACAGTCGACGTTCTTGAGTTTCGAACCATTTGCTAAAAGAACATCTCCCTTATTTGATAATTCAACATCTAGTTCAATATTTTTATCATGAATCTTACATTTTGCAGTACCTTTCATCAGGCAGTTGATTTCATTTCCTGAAAACATTTTCTTGATTTTCATATCAATTATTTCAATTTCAGATTTCAATTCACCTTTAATCTTATTTTTTAAAACATAAGGGAATTTCAAACTTTCAATATATCCCTTCCAACAAATAGAAGTGGAACCTACTAAAACAGTTGATCGTTTAGTTGATATTTTAAAATTCCCACCACTATATTCTAAATGAAAATTGCTACCAGAAATTGCAAGTTCAGAAGTCTTAAGTTCTACATCCGACAGGTCACCAGCCAGACTAACAGTATTATCATCATTGATTTTTACTTTTACATCAACTTTATTCAATGATTCAATTGTAATTCCATTTGATCGCATATGAATAATTTCATTCAAGATAACATGATCTTCGGGATTTACCACACCTGTAACAACAAGTGTAAATCCTTCAATTTCACGCTTTCCTTTTATATCGATAGTTCCAATTTTCCCATGAAGAATTTCCATATTCGAAATTCCAGGAGTTTCCGAAAGAAATGTTGCAATCAGCGACAATTCCGAAATCCGAAATCCATCAAATGATAATCGATTTTCCTTATCTGAACGCATTGTTATAACAGTCCTACAGTCCTTTAATAAATAATCAACTGATACTGAAATATTCCCATTCAGCTTTTTAACCAGATCCAGAGAACCTACTTTTTCCATAATAAAGGGTGATTTTACAGGAATCGAATCAAATTTAATCTTAATACTCTGATTAAGATAATAGGAGCAATTCACTTTGAGCTTATTATATAATCCGGAAAATTTAAACGTTGAATCAACATAATTTCCATGAATTTCAATAATGTTATTTTTCAACCAATGAAGCTGACCATTCTTAATTGAAAGATCGCTTATTAAAAATTTCCAGAATGAACCTTTTTTAAACTTGTTATGTTTAGATTTACTTTCAGGTGACAAAGCCATGTCTGGTTCAATAACCATGATTGAAAATCCATTATGTTTCAATTTAATTACAATCTTATTAATATTCATCTTGCCAAAACCAGATGAATATAATGCTTTAGAGAAAATCAGTTGATCTGAAAGCGAACCAGAGCACTTCTTGAAAGTAAATCCATTACGATTACAAAAAGATTTGATAAATCCAATATTTATAAATTGGTCAGTATAAAAAATTACAATAGAACTTAAAATTAAAAGGAGGCATAAAATCAATATACCAAATTTAATTATCTTTTTTAACATTCCCGGCCTTTATGGAATCCCATATTTCATCCATTGTTGAGAAATCAGAATCCAGCAAATCAGCACCAGATTCAGCCAATCTATCCTCAATTTTTTTAAAACGCTCTACAAATTTATCACTGCTTCGTTTCAGGGCTTTTCCAAGATCCACCTTAAGAAATCTTGATAAGTTAATTACAGAAAACAGGACATCACCAATTTCATCTTCTATTTTATCCTGATCTGATATTTCCATAACCTCTTCCAATTCATTGATCTCTTCTTTCACCTTTTCCAATACATCAATTGGATCTTTCCAATCAAATTTTACCGAAGAGGCTTTACGCTGAACCATCTCTGCAAAACAAAAAGCATCTTTCATATGTGTAGTAGTTTCTATAAAATAATCCTTCTGCTTCTTTTCAGTTTCCTTGATCTTGTTCCACTGTTCAATAACCTGATCACTTTCCAGATCATTTCCAGAGATATTGAAAATATGCGGATGTCTTCTGATTAACTTTTCTGTAATAGTAAAAACAGATTCAGAAAGCGTAAACCATTTTTTTTCTTCACAGATTTCCCCAATAAACATTATCTGGCATAGAACATCTCCAAGCTCCTCCCGGAAATTGGGTATATCCTTTTTTTTACATGCCTCTTCCAGTTCATCCAGTTCCTCTCTCATAAAAGAGATAAAATCACTGATTTTCTGTTTTTGATCCCATTTACATCCGTCTGGACCCCTTAGGTGCCTGACAACATCTCGTAATCTTAAAATCTGATCCTGTAACATAAAATAATCCTACTTCCTTTTCCAGGATTTAAGGAATTCGGTTTTATAAACAGTTCCCTTATACTTCCTGCTTAATTCAAGATACCATTTATCAATTTCTGCAAATTGAGCATCACGCTTTAATTTAGCAAG
Source organism: Candidatus Muiribacteriota bacterium (assembly GCA_030633305.1). Taxonomy (GTDB): domain Bacteria; phylum Muiribacteriota; class DAOVTB01; order DAOVTB01; family DAOVTB01; genus DAOVTB01. The sequence continues at coordinate 1,515 of DAOVTB010000065.1, read as the reverse complement.
GATTCTATCTCTTATTTTGGAAAGTTCAGCAATCTTTCCAGGAACTTTGTCTTCTACTTTCAAAATATAGTAACCAAATCCAGTTTTTATCGGCTTATTAGAAATTTCACCTACATCAAGTTCAATAAGAGCTTTTCCTAATGGTTTAATGACCTGATTTTCTGCTACAAAGCCAATATCTCCGCCTTTAGTTGAACTTCCTTTATCAATCGAACGACTTTTAGCCAGATATACAAAATCAGTCCCTTTTTTTAATTCATCAATTACATCCTGGGCCTCTTTTTCAGTTTTAACCAGAATCTGACGGGCCTTTCTTTTTGCAGGCACACTGTACACTTCTTTATTTTTTTCATAATAGTTCAGGATATCTTTATCCGAAATCTTAATCTTCTTTACAATTTCCTTTATTTTTTTAGCCTGTACCTCAGATGCAATAGCCTTTACCTTTTTTCTTTCCTTGGTTTTTTCGACTCTTTTAAGCATACCTGGAGATAATTTGTCTTTAAGTGTATAGAGTATAAAAACATTTTCCATACTTTTTAAAATAGATTTTCTTTTTTCAGGAGTCACAGAATTTCGCATTTTAGCCGGAAGATTATCGAGCTGCTTGAAAAATTCTCCAACAGTCATACTCCCTTTATCAAATATAAAAAGTTTTTCATTTTTTACTTTTTCAAGTTCTTCAGGACGAACTATTTTAAGGTTTTCATAGTTTGCATTAAAATGGTATTCCTTTTTCAATTCCACGATGTAATCATCAATAAATTTAACCTTTTTATCCTTTTTTAGAAAATCTTCAATAAATTTTTTGACTTCTGAAAAAGGTTTTTCCTTGGGTTCAACTCTATCAATATTCTTTATTATCTTAAACATGTTACTGTCTTTAATAACACCTGATATCTCATCTTTTTTCAAAGCAAAAGCAATTTTATCAAAGTATTCAGAGTTTCTGCGGCGAGGAAAAAATTCAACTATACCATTATTGACCTTTGATCTTGCAACCGAATATTTTTTTACAAGTTCACCAAAATCTGCACCTTTTTTAAGTTGACCCAACACTTCCAGAGCAACAGTTTCATCCCCAGTTACAATTTCCATGATACGGATCTGTTCAGGTACAGTAAATCTTATTTTATTATTTTCGTAATATTTTTTAACTTCCCCATCATTCAATGGAATCTTAGGTTCAAAATATTCCTTAACAATTGCCTGAACTGTAATTACTTTGTTAATATTTTCAATCATCATTTTTACTCGATCAGTCTCTAACAATCCTTGTTCAACACCATCAAGGTAGATTGACCATTCCATCAACATATCCTGTAGACACTTAATAATCCCTTTGTCTCCCTTGTATTTCGCTTTAAGTTGAAAAGGTATCTCAGCATAATTTTCCACAAAATCCTGTAATGTGAATACCCGTTTTCCTAATTTAGCGACTTCAATCATGGTTGGGTTTACTTCCATTTTCCCAATTTGTTTTTCAACTTTATCTGTTTTCAGAGGAATCTCTTT
>DAOVTB010000314.1 GCA_030633305.1 Candidatus Muiribacteriota bacterium | reverse complement strand
CGCCTAATGTAAAATTCATTTTTAATAATATTTCTGCGATTATCAAAAAAGAAGATTTTGATCCGATTGATTCAAAAGGTAAAATGGAAATTGATATGCTGGATCTGAGTTCCCGAAAAGTATTATATGTTGATGAATTTATATCCACTGATCCGCTTCCAGTAATTTTGAAAACAGATAAAATAGTAGTTAAGCAACACACGCGTGTTTTATTCCAGGCTTTTGCTTTTGATAATTCTGATAAAAATCCGAATATTACAATGAATGGACAACGAATCAGTGATGAAGGAAAAAGATTTATTTTTACAGATAATTCAAAGACGGAAACTGTATTAGAGACTGCTGATAAAGCAGGTAATAAGAGAAAAATAATCATTCCGATAAAAGTCAGAAAAATGTATTTCAATACGCATACTATTCAAAATCAAAAATCCAGATAAGTAGCAAATACATATTGTAGGGACAGGTCCCCGTGCCTGTCCGAAATAATATTCAAATGACGTAATACAATATTCTACTGCGTTATTTCCAATATTGTCTGTCTCTGTGTTTAAGATAAACAGAATATTTTTTTTCTTCTAGTAGTTCTGCGATTTTTCTTGCGAAGTATACACTTCTATGTTTTCCGCCAGTACAACCAAAGGAAATTGTAAGGTATCTTTTTTCTTCAGTAATATACTGCGGAACGACAAATAGAAGAAAAGAAGTCAATTTTTCCATGAATTCTTTTGTTACGTCATAACTTAGAAGATATTCTTCAATTACATCAGTTTCACCAGTATTGTCCTTGAGGTGTTCAACATAATGCGGATTAGGTAGAAATCTAAGGTCAAACATGAGATCGGTATCAAGAGGTACTCCGTGTTTGAAGCCAAAAGAAACTATTAGTATTTTTGTTTTTTTGGTAACTTCACCTTTATAAAAAATATTTATAATTTCGTTTCTCAGATCCATCCATTTAAAATTTGAAGTATCAATTATGATATCAGCATATTCGCGGATATTTTTCATAAGGGATTTTTCTTCTTCGATATTTTCAAGGATTGGTTTGTTACTATCAAGCGGATGTTTTCTTCTTGTTTCTGAAAATCTTCGTACAAGAACTTCAGATCTTGCTTCGATAAATACAGTAGTTGGGTGGACATTCATTTTTCTTATAATATCTATTGAGCTGAAAAATTTTGAAAGAAATTTCTGACCTCTGATATCAGTGGATATTGCAATTTTTTTTATGCCGTAATCCTCAGAAGAACAAAGTTGGATAAAATCTGGAAAAAGTTGAGGTGGCAGATTATCAAGACAGTAATAATTAAGATCTTCTAATACTCTCAAAGCCAGAGTTTTGCCAGCTCCAGATATTCCTGTAACAATAATTAATTCTAAATTATCTTTCATATTTTACCAATTCCTTACAAAAAATGCGATATTTATTCACAATTTAACATGTTTTCTGATTTTTCTCTTCCACTTTTTTATAGTTTTTTTCTTTATTTTAACCCCTACAACTTGAAGATTTAATGAGATGAGATTTGGATTTATCAAAGCAATTTATGCTGAGGTGTGCCTTTGTACTCCGCAAGCATAAATTGGTGCAGAAAAATTCAAAGATCGCTCATTAAATCTTCAGGTTATTGGTAGACATCGACAAGCATCCCTCTAATAGCATCAATTTTATTTAAAATCTTCAAACTGTCTTTTTGTTCATCGAGAATCAACTGTGTCAGATCAACTAGTTCTTCATCAAATTTACCCATGAGTTTGTACACCTGTTCTTTTCCATCGCTATTTCGGCTTCCAGAAAAACTTTTCACGTTATCAGCATTTTCGAGGACTTCTTTCATGAAATCCTTGATCTGATCCTTGTATTGTTTAAGAATCTCGATTGTAGGATGACGTCTTAATCGTTGCCCTACATTAAGAATATCATCTACCATTGACTCCAATTTAGATTTTACGAAAACTGAACCAAATGTTTTTCCCGTCGGACTCTGAGTTTGTTTTCTATTTGAAGTGGTTTTAAGGGCATCATTTTTGGATTTTGAAATTCTATCAATCAATGTTAAATCTCCGTGTAACTTCTTTTCGAATCACTTCTCTTATATCTTCAATTGATTTGGTTCCGTCAATGACTATGAATCGATCAGGTTCATTTTCAGCTATTTTTAAAAAACCATTTCTGACTTTTTCATGGAATGATTTTCCTTCGCTTTCAATTCTATCGATATATCCTCTTTTTTCCACTCTTTCTGCACTGACGTCTGTTGTAACATCAAGCAGGATTGTTAGTTGAGGATGTACATCGCCGACTGCAAAATGATTACATGTTTCAACTTGTTCGGGTGGTAAACCGCGGGCAAATCCCTGGTATGCAAGTGTTGAATCATAATATCTGTCACTGATTACCACTTTATTACTTTTGAGTGCCGGAACAATTTTTTTCTTCACATGTTCGACTCTAACAGCTTCGTACAGGAAAATTTCAGTTACTGGATCCATTTCAATGTTTTCCTGATCGAGAAGAATCTTTCTGATTTTATCCCCGATCAACGTTCCGCCAGGTTCACGAGTTTGAAATATTTCTAATCCTTTTTCCTGAAGATATTCAGTTAAAAAATTTATCTGCGTCGTTTTTCCGCTGCCTTCTGGTCCTTCAAATGTAATAAAAAAACTTTTCATTGAGTTAATTCCTTTTCCATAATTACGCAGATTTCTCCGCTGTCTTCGTCTTTAATATATTCAACCTTATCCATATATGACTTTATAATGAAAACTCCTAGCCCGCCTTCTTTCAGCTCGAACAATTTTGGAACTCCTATACAGTCTGGATAGAATTTCATATCGATATAATTTACCATGATCCTGAATTTCTTTTCAAACAAATAGAATTCTACATTGTAAGATTGATTTACCTTTTCAACGTCGGTATGCTTAATAATATTGCTACATGATTCAGTAACTGCAACCTGAATTTGTGATAAAATTTCTCCGTCTACATTTACTTTTGTTAGTATCCCGGAAATAATATCCCTTATCATTTTCAAGTATTCAGCTCCACATGGAACATCAATTACTACTTTTTGTACATTTTCCATTATTCTACAACCTTTACTGCATAACTTGCATCACTGAACAAAAGCTCACCTGGTAATGCCTAACTATTTGCAACATCTTCTATAAATATCATTTATTTCAGGCTTAAACTACTATTATTTATCCCTGCATTGATCTTGTCCAGCCATATGAATAGATCAACATCATTTTCCCT
>DAOVTB010000313.1 GCA_030633305.1 Candidatus Muiribacteriota bacterium | reverse complement strand
TATCGAATAAAGCAATTGTTTATCGATGAATTCCAGGACAGCAGCGAAGAAAATCTAAAGATAATCCTGCCACTTATGCTTGAAATTCTATCATCTTATGAAGAAAGCAATAAACTCCTCCTGGTTGGAGACTGGAAGCAATCAATTTATCAATGGCGTGGCGCTGACAGAGAAAAATCAGAAGCACTTCTGCAAGCAAGCGAAATACTATCTAATATAGAACTCAGTAGACTTGAATTCAACTGGCGAAGTTCCCCGATTTTAATCTCGTTCTTTAACCTGCTTGTACAGGAAATCTTCCGGGGCAGTCAGGAATCAGCTGACTTTCAATCTTTCCCTGCCAACAAGAAAATCACACATAGTGGCGAAGTTTACTATTATCAGGTTGAAAAAGATAAAAATAATAATGAAAAACTCTGGTCATTTGGAGCTCAAAAAATAATTGAATTCATCAATACAAATTGTGATATGGATTCAGAATCATCAATATCTGATTGCTGTGTTCTGGTAAGATCAAGAACGGATAAGGACAAGATCATAAGGCATTTAGAACAACTGGAAATAGAGACATCTGAATTAAAAGGTGTACAGTTTCTTTCCTCAGAAGATGGAATTATCCTCTATAATGCGGTTTCATATGTTATGGATATAAAAAACAGCGCATTTTACAAGTTGATACTTCCAGAAAAACTCTTTGAAAAAATATCCAGTGAATATCAGGAATTCCTTGAAAAATGGGAAACTCCATATAAATACAGTTTCTTATGTTCTTTCATAAATACATTTGAACTAAGATCACATGTAAGAGATCTTTTTATCTCAAGATTTCTATATGAAGCAATGGATTTCTTTCAAAACAGTACTGAAAGTCTGGAAAAATTTCTTTCCTTTTTCTTTAAAACACGCGAACATATTTCACTTCCAGTGCCTGAACAGAAAAACAGAATTAAGATATCAACAATTCACGGATCAAAAGGTTTACAATTTAAGCATGTTTTTGTATTTTTGCCCGCGGTATCAGAAAAATGTAATTATTTTCTACATCCCAATCGCAATGCATATCTTAAATTTCCAAAAGACATTATCACGCTCCTTGAATCTTACGAACCTGAAAATGATGATGAAGCAAAAATAATAATTGATCTTTATCAAAATGCTTTACAAAAAGGACACATAGAAGAAAAAAACAATCTTTATGTTGCTGCAACAAGAGCAGAGCAGACATTGATATTTATTGCTGACGGAAAATCACCTGGTGCCATTGATGTTCAAAATGCGTTTACACGAAAAAGCAATGAAACTGATAGACATAAATCTGAAATTACTCAACATGAATTCGATGATCATATTATAATTAAAATGAATGCTGTCAATCCAGTTAAATCTGTGAAAAAAATACCTCTGGAATCAAAAAGTGACATCTTGGAATTAAGTCAATTTTCACCATCACTGCATGAAGTTGCGGAAGGTGATTTTACTGATCGAATCCTTGAAAAAGAAATCACCAGTCGCGGAACCATACTTCATTCAATTCTTGAAAAAATTGGTACAAAAACACTAGAAGAAACTTTTATAATGTTAAAAAGAAAAGTCAGTGATCAAAACACATACAAGTTACTTTATGACTTTATCTCTGATCCTGAAATACAGGAAATTATTTTCAGAAATGGAAAAGTATTAAATGAACATTCAGTTTCTGATAAAACAAATTTTGGCATCATTGACCGCCTTATTATCGAACAAAATCGGATAACAATAATCGATTACAAATCCCATTCTGGAAATAAACAGATCAACCCAGAACTTCTTCAACAATATAGAGAACAGCTTCAAAGATATATGAGGATTATAGGAAACATTTTTCCTGGAAAAAAAGTTGAGTCGTATCTTCTATTTATTGATGATAGAGAGATAATTCAAGTTAATTAAAATCATCTTTGAAAGAATTATCTCCCCTAATAAATTTCCGATTAATTGCTTCACACGGTTATTTTGGGTAAAAATTTAAAGCTTACTTTTGCAAAACTTGATTTTCTGCAATTTCAGCGGCATCCCAGATGGGTTTATTCAAAAATGAAGACAGTTCAAGCAACTCATTTTTTATTGCCTGAAGATTTCCGTGATTGACAACATTGATACGGTTTCCGTTCTGAAGGACAAGATTGAATTCGTAACAGAGATAAGATACATTGTTGCCTTGGTAATGCTTGGTTATCAACTGAAAGGCATGAATATCGTCCAATAAAACTCTATTCCCTGTAGCTGTGTCAGGATCATTTCTGCCTTTCCAGTAAAAACCGCATCCAAGGTCAAATGTCATGGGCACAGTATAATTGTACAAAAAGAAAATTCCAGATATGATAAAAAGTAGCCCTATAATAGTTATAAGTATTGGATCCAGTCCGAAGAAGCCGTTGAACACAGAAAAGGATAAAATGGGAATCAGTCCAAACAGGATCATTAAAAAATAGTTCCTGATTGAATCGATTGTTGGGGAATAAATCATTTTTGATGATTGTTTTCTGCGGAGTTCATAATTCTGAGTCCGGTTTCCATCCTCAGTTAAAGGATTCCATTTCGTTAATGCTGCAATCGGATCATCCAGACCTGCGGGATTCAGATTGTGAAGTTTTTTTATTTCTTCTATTTTAGCGGATTTTTTTTGGATGCTTTCTGTAAACATGATAACCCTTATTTTGTACTTTAATCCCGAGTTCAGGTATTTTATAATATCAATGTTAGAACTGATAGGTATATTATAACTATAAATAAGTTATAAAGCAAAAAAAACAGATCAACTCAGAAATTCTTCAGCAATACAAAGAACAACTTCAAAGATACATGAGGATTATAGAAAATATTTTTCCTGGAAAAACAGTTGAATCCTATCTTTTATTTATTGATGACAGAGAAATTATTGAAGTCTTAAGCAAGTGTCATCCTGCCTGTGCCCTATAGGGTACGACTTGATCGCAGGATCCATCTATAAAATAGCTCAATATAATCAAAGATGCAAATCTTAGCAGATTTTCTAGTAAGAAAGATCAAGTTTAGTTCTATGTATTCCATCAGAATAACTCCAACACCAATTTTATTACATCCTCAATCTTCTTCATGTCTTTACTATCTAACTTTCCTATTTTCTTGACTACCCGTTGCTTCGAAATCGTTCGGATCTGGTCCGCCATCGCTTTGCTTTCTTTTTTCTTCACTATTACTTTTGCTTCTGCTGGATATAATTTTTCAACATTTGACGTAAGTGGAAAAACTTGCATACATATG
>DAOVTB010000274.1 GCA_030633305.1 Candidatus Muiribacteriota bacterium | reverse complement strand
TATCCCAAATTTATTAAGAGCTTATGAAATAATAAAAAGGAAACACAAATGGGATGGTAAACTAATGTTAATAGGTGAAAAGGGCTGGGATTATGAGAGTATTTTTGAAACTGCCAGAACTTTAAAAATTTACAAAGATATTATATTTACAGACTATATTTCAATATCTGAACTTCCATTTTATTATTGTGGTGCTGAAATATTTACATATTCTTCAATTTATGAAGGTTTTGGAATGCCCTGTCTCGAAGCAATACGATGTAAGTCAAAAATAGCTGTATCAGATATACCTTCATTAAGAGAATCAACAAATGATCAAGCAATATACTTTGATCCATTTGATCCTGTAGAGATGGCAGAAAAAATATTTAAAGGGCTCAATAAAAATTCTTCATCATATATTGAAAATCCAGTGTTTTCAAATGAATCAATATTTAATGAAATTCTTTTAAGCTATAAAAAATTGGGGTTGGGCTATTAATGAAAAAAAAACTTATTCTGATAAATCCAGTAAATAATAGCCAGACAGGATTAAATATAAATAAATCATTACGATATCCACCTCTAGGACTTGGGATTGTAGCAGCATTGACTCCTGAAACATGGGATATCGAAATTATTGATGAAAACTTTGAAGAGTTTAAATTTATTCAGGCAGATCTTGTGGGAATTACTTCATTCACATCCAATGTAAACAGAGCATATGAAATTGCATCAATTTACCGCAATAAATCTATTCCAGTAATATTGGGTGGTATTCATGCATCAACGATGCCTGACGAAGCATTGAACCATGTTGATTGTGTTGTAATTGGAGAAGCTGAAGGCGTCTGGGTGAAAATTATTAATGATTTTGAATCATGTGACCTTAAAAACAGATATATTTCAAATGATGTCGATTTATCTTCCATACCTGTTCCCAAAAGAGAACTTTTTAATTCGGAATATAGGATTGGTACAATCCAGACAACTAGAGGATGTCCTAATAATTGTGATTTTTGTTCAGTTACATCTATAAGTGGAGCTATATATAGGTACAGACCAATTAAACAAATACTTGATGAATTGGAATTAATTCCCCAGGATAAAATTTTTTTTGTTGATGATAATCTTGTGGGATCTAATAAAACATCAATTGAAAGATGCAAAAAACTATTCAAAGGAATTATTCAACGAGGCATTAAAAAGGAATGGTTCTGTCAGTCTTCATTAAATTTTGGAAAAGATAAAGAGTTTTTAAGACTAGCTTCCGAAAGTGGTTGTAGAATGGTTTTCATTGGATTAGAAACAGAAAATCAGGAACAATTATGTTCTATTAACAAGAAAATAAATATGTCAGAAGATCCTGGGAAAAAATATTCTAAAACTCTTAAGTTAATCAACCAGCATGGAATAATTGTCATTGGATCGTTTATTTTTGGTTTTGAAGATGATACTAAGGAGAAAATGTTGAAAAGAGCGGATTTTATAAATAAATGCGGTGTAGATATTGTCCAGATGACATATTTGACTCCACTCCCAGGTTCAAATCTTTTTTCCAGGTTAGCGAATTCCGGAAGTCTTTTTCACGATAACTTTCCAATAGACTGGAATAGATATGATCTTGGTGAACTGACTGTTCTTCCTTCTGCAATGGAGGCTCAAGAAGTTGTTGAATCTGTCAGGGAATGTGCAACAAAAATATTTTCCAACTTTCAAATTTCTTTAAGAGTAATTAAATCCCTTTTTAAGACACGAAGTATTCGATGCTGTATATGGTGTAAACATTCCAATAAATATTATCGGAAAGTAACCTTTAATCGACTTGGAATTAACGATAATTAAAGAAATAGCAGATTAGCTACTGATTATTCTGTTGTATTCCAGTCCAATGTTTTCCCATCTGTTTGTCTCTATTTCACTAACACTTGTATTATGAGATGTAGAAGTCTTCCTTACAATATTTTCCAAATTCCCCAGATTCATGTCAAGAATATATACAGCACTGGACATACAGTTTTTAACCTCTGGTATTGCTGTAGAAATAACGTTACAACCTGACTTTAAATATTCATAAAGTTTTATTGGACAACTGTTATCTGTTAACAAACCGTGTTTGAATGGAATTAAACCAGTTTTATATTCAGGAAGTATTCTGTTTATTTCTGCATGATCCAATATTCCAAGATACCTGTTAGTAGATTTTAATCTCTTCAAAATTTTTCTGTCGACAGCACCTGCAATATCAATTCGATAACCTGCCTGATTAATTCTATCAAAGACATCTGTATTGATCCATCTGAATAAAGCACCTGAAAAAATAAAATCTTTATTTCTACAGGAATTATTTAAACTCACAGGGGAGTAGTATCCATTTCCTATATGGCTTATTTGAAATCCCATTTTTTTGTATCTTTTAACCAACTGATATGAAGCTGCAGTTATTGTATTTGATCGTTTCAAAAGTTTCTGTTCAATCGGAGTCCACATTTTATGATTTTCAATAATTTGAACAGGATAATCACTGATATCATAATGTACTACGACGTTATCAAACATATCAGCAATGTAATATCTTCTTAGATCAGCAATCAGGATCAAATCAAAATCCAGACATAGATTCATAAAATATTTTTTTAGTATGAAGATTTCATATTCGATACACATATTGTGGATGAAAGGATTGTTTCGATTTGAAAGCAGCAGTGGATAATCCAGTAATGTAATTCTATTGCTGACAGGCTTTATTTGGAAAATATTTCTAGTAAACCTTTTATCAGCAGGATTCAGAAAAAATATATCATGATACTGTGATAATTCATAAGCAAGAGCCTGGTGACGCTGGAATAGAAACTGCCATTTTACAGGAGAGACATAAAGGATTTTCATTACATCTGTTTTTTTAACGATCCAAGTAACTTATCAATCTCTTTTTGTGCTGCTTTAGCTTCTTTTGTATCTGGGAATTCCTTTACAATTTTCTGTAATACTGTTATTCCCTTTTTATGATTTTTAGTTATTCTGTACAAATATGAAAGATGTAAAAGTGATTTAACCTCAGTAGGATTTTCTTGATAACTTTTTAAAAAATAGCTTTCTGCAGTATGAAATTCCCCATTTATAGCCTGTTTTTGTGCTTCTTTAAAATACAGTTCAGATATTGAAAAAGAAGTTTTAGATATTTTATCTTTACTCTGTTTTTTACGACATCCTGGAAAAATGAACAGGAAAAAAATTAGAGAAATGATTCCAATACTTCTTTTAGTTGAGGTAATTTGAAATGTCATTATATATTATTTCCCCGTTCTTTGAATTTTCTATAAAATATAGTTCGATTTTCTTAGAATAATCTTTCTTTCGGTATTTTTCAATAAAGTCATTAACCAATTTCACCAGTTCTTGTGAATTATTGACTTTAAATGCGATTTCCTGTTTGATTATTTCAATGCATATATCCTTAAAATTATAAATATTACTTCCGAAAACAACGGGTTTTTTCATTCTAAGAGGTTCCAGTATATTATGTAATCCAGTTGATTCAAAGCCTCCTCCAACATATGCAAAGATGGTTGCAAAATTATACAGGTTTTGTAAGTCACCGATTGTGTCTACAATTATAATTTTGGAATCTGTATTTAAAATATTTTGATTTTCACTGTATAAAACAGGTTTCTGCATTTTATCTAAGGATGTAAAACATTTTGAAACTTCGTTTATTCGGGAAAGCTTGCGTGGAGCAATGATCAATAGATCTATAAATGGAAGTAATTCATATAGCATTTCTTCATCATGTTTATGAGTTGAGCCCGCAACTACTATTTTCAACTCTGTTTTAATAATACCTGTTTCTATAATCTTGAGATTAAGCTTGGTGTTTCCAGTCACTGTCATTTTGTTGGATTTAATGCCAATCTTTTCCAATATAAATCTGTCCATTTCAGACTGAAGATACATATGGTTAAAAAGATGAAATAAAGGATCGAATACCGCCTTAAACAATCTGAAATATATACCTGCTTTTTTTGAAATCCTACCATTTAGTAATATTACTGGAATCTGTCTTTTACTCAGAGTGTATAAAAAAGCTGGCCAGAAATCGGTTTCACAGATAATCACAAGATCAGGTTCAATACGATTTATGAAATTCTTGACCGCAAAGATAAAATCAAGAGGAAAAACAACAACTTGGGCTTCAGGATATTTTTTTTCAATAAGTTCCTTACCGTCTTCGCATGTAGTCGAGATTACGATTTGATAATTATCTGAAATATACTTTTTAATAAGCCATTCTGCAGCGTTGATCTCTCCAACTGAAACAGAATGGAAAAGGATCAGCTTCTGTTTTTTTTTAATTTCAACCAAACCAAGATAATGCATGAAATGAGATCGATAAAAAGGTTTAAAACTGTAGAACAATAATAGAAAGGGGAGTATTAAAAAGTATATAAATTGTAGGAAATATATATAAATTATCATCAAAATATTCCTGGCCTATTTATTGAAATATTTTTTCTTACTCCAGATTGTTTTGAAACTATCTGTATCTTTTATCCATACAGAAACCAAAGCTGGAAGAAACTTATCAGATATAAGTCCAGTTCTAATCTTTTCTCCTGGGGAGATATGGTGCTCATAAAGAACGAATTTCTTTCCATTATGTTTAATGCGATCGAATTCTCCTTTTTCAATTGACTGAGGAAAGTGATTTTGAAATTCTAAAATCATACCTGAAGCGGATAAATCACAAATGCTCTCGGTATCTTTCGAAGCAGTTACCTGAATAAAGAATTTTTTCCCAAATCTGCAAATCTTGAATTCAAGAGGTATGGTTTTAAGGCTAAAATAACTTTTTTGAAGCTGTCTAGCTGTAAGTACATGCTGTTCCCAATCCATTCCTAATCTGAAATAGGTATTGCCCAGAAGGTATTTGAATTCAAAAGCTTTAATCTTTTTCAAATATAGAGAAACAGAAGCCGGAGTGATTCTGATAATTGTAACTGTATAACCTTTTTTTATCTTCAGATTACT
>DAOVTB010000194.1 GCA_030633305.1 Candidatus Muiribacteriota bacterium | reverse complement strand
TTTACTATTTTACCCTTCTTCTATTTTTCTTCGTGTCCTTCGTGGTAAAATTTTGTTTTTTTATTCTGTCTAACCTTTTCTCTGCGTTCACAGCGCTCTCTGCGCGAGGTCTTTTTTCTTATTATTTTCTTCATTGCCTTCATGATCTTCGTGGTGAAATTTTGTTTCTAAATCCTGTCTAATCTTTCCTCTGCATTCTCAGCGCTCTCCGCGCGATGTCTTTTTTATCTTTTTCTTCTCCAACCCTTGACTATATTATAAATTCACTTTATAATATGTAGTTCAAACAAATTAAAAATTTCAGGACTCTAAGGAGAAAATATTATGAAAACAACCGTTTCAATTTTTATTCTGTTATTCATAACAACACTAAGTTTTTCAATGACACCATTTGATGAAGGCTATAAAACCGGATATGATCTGGGATTTGATAAAGGATATAAATCAGGATACAACAAAGGGCACATCGCTGGAAGCACAAAAGGAAAATCTGATGGAATGAATAAGGGGAGAATGTCTGTATTAAAACCTTATATCAATCTTTCATATGGGCCATCGATTGAAAAATACTCTGATAAAAACATTCATATCAGAAGATTATCATCTTCATGGGAAATGGGTTATGACCTTGGTTATAAAGAAGGTAAGACTGAAGGTTACAAATCAGGATATGATCAGGGAAAAAGCATCGAATATAAAAATGCATTTAGAAAATCATATATACTTTCTGAACAAAAAACTCATGATGAACTTTACTATAAAGATGAGTATAAGATGACAGATAAACAACAGTATGAAAATGCAATTGAAAATCACCAGTCTGGTAATTTCAAAAATGCAAGAAATCATTTTAATCTGATTTTAAGGGATTATCCTGATTCACAATTTGTAAAAGAAACACTATGGTGGTGTGCAAAGACAAATGAAAAGTTGAATAAGAAAATTGATTCAGCAATCATTTATTTATCTTTAATAGATAATTTTCAATCCCTTCGCGAAAAAGCTTCTGTCGAATGTTCAAAAATTCTTATTGACCTTAGAACAGAGACTTCCAGTAGCCATAAGAATACATATTTCAAACAGGCAATCAATTGTACTAAAATTGTGATCAATGAATATCCTGAATCAGAATTCATTCCTGAAGTCATGTACATCCAGGGAATTTGTTATGAAAACCTTAATAAAACTGAAACATCCCGTGCCATTCTTCTGGATATAATTATTAACTTTCCTACAAGTCCTTTTGCTGCTAAAGCCAAGATTCAATTGAAGAAACCTGTTTATAGCAGATAATTTAATCTTTTTTCCTCTGCGTTCTCAGCGCTCTCTGCGCGAGTTCTTATTTCTTCGTGGTAATATCTTTTGTTTTTAATCAATTTTAATCTTGTTAATCCTGTCCAATCTTTTTTCCTCTGCGTTCTTAGCGATCTCTGCGCGAGTTCTTTTTTCTTTATGTATTTAGATATATTCCAATATCTTTGAAAAATCACCATCCATGATGCTATAAGTAGGCTTGAATTTACAGTTCTTATCAATTGGGGGAGAATGATTGGTATGAATATAGATGGTATCCAGATTTACTCCTATTGCACCTGAAATATCATTAATCATGTCATTACCAATAAAAACAGTTTCCTTTGGGTCAAGCTGTTCAGACATTAACATCTTTATAAATATTCCAGGATCGGGTTTACTGATTTTATAATCAGAAGAAAAATGAAGGCCTTTGAAATAATCAAAGATATTCAATCGCTGTAATTCCATTATCGAAAATATCCTTTGTCCATTCGAAAGAATATAAAGTCCACGTCGTCTCTTACTTAAAATTCCTAATGTTTCTAGTGCTTTTGGATATAATAATAGTTTTAAAGACGATAAATCTCTAAAATTAGATTGAACAGCTTCAATCATCTGATCATTTGGTTTTATTGATTTGTATATAAATAAATGTGAAAAAACATCCCTGATATCAACGTCTGGATATATTGAATTGCCAGGATTTTCATCTAATAATTCACAAACTTTCATATGATATTCTTTTTTCAAGGTTTCTGGAGAATAAAGTGCCCCGTATAATTGATATAGAAATGATAATTTCTGCCATAATTCAACTAAATTTTCATCTGTTTCGAGATCTATTATGGTTCCATAAAGATCAAATATTATATTTTTATACATTCACTTTCAATATTTTCCACCTTATTGTAAAAGATATCAAGACTCTTAAAAATGTCTCCGTGTCTTTTATTTGTTTTCTTCATGCCCTTCATGTTCTTCATGGTCCAATCTTTTTCTTACCTTCGTGTTCTTTTCGTGGTATTCTTTCTTATTTTCTTAATACCATTAAAAAGGACGGGAGTTACACCCGTCCTTTTATTTATAATACTATTTTTCTCTGTATACTTTGTAGCTAATTTTCTTCTTGCCCTTCGTGGTAAAATTTCTTTTTATTCTGCTTCAAATTTTTTCTTTAACCAATCTTTCTGCTTTGCTAGATCGCCCGGCTTTTTAATTGGGATAAATCGCTGTTCTCTGTCAATTACAATAAAACCTGTATTAAGAAAGATAGACAGATCTCCTGCCAGGATTTCAAATTGAATAACTGGCTTTCCTTTAACCACTTTCTCCACAACGTACCACGGAAGCTTAATATCCTGTTCCAGGCATTTTGCATCGATAACGTAATTTGCTGTATTGAAGTAGGGGATAGTATCCTGATCAAAACCAGCAGGAAATTTGAACTGCTCGACTATTTGAAGATTACCATCAACAACTGCAGGCGCCCCACCTTTATCACCTTCATTTTTCTTTGCAAGTTCAACTGTCATTTCTTTTCCCTGGGCGATATGATGACCAATAATCACCTCATCAATCGTCGCGCCAAGATTATCTACATTGGAATATAAGAGATATTTACCGCCTTCTTCAAGAAACTGCGGAAGATATTTTGCCTTTTTGAATGAATATAAAAAATCACCATGCCCAGGTCCATAATATCTTGCCATCGGTTCATCTGGATTATAAAATTTTGAACCATCAGGATTTAGCCGCTTAAATATATATTGAGTAAACATCCTGATCTTATCAGTTTTAAAACCATGATTTTCATTTCGTCTGAAATGCTCTCTGGTAGCATCACTTGTTGCAAAACTATTCATAATATATATAGGTATTTCAACGCCATATTTTTCCTGAATCTTTTTAACCTGTTCAAGTTTTACTTGCAGGAAACTCTTGTCATCGTATACTTTTACTGTACCCTTAACTACACCGCCAAATCTTGTGGCCATTCCACCATTAACGATTACATATCCTACTTTTCCTTCTTTTATAGCCTGCGCGCCAAGAGAAAAATATCTTTCTTTCACCTCTGCTGGAAATTCTTCCTTTAACTTGTATGTTCTTTCAGGTGGTGCTTCAACTTCAGCTTTTAACACATTGCCTTCTAATGTAAAGTCCTTGGAAATATAATTTTTACGCAGTTCATCAAAAATCGGTCTACTGTATTTGAATTTATCATGGCTAGCCAGCTTTTCATAAAGATCTTTAGTTTGTTTAGCAATAAATTTCCATGAAAATTTTTCTTCAACTCTTTTCCTGGAATTCTCACCCATTTTTTTAGCAATATTATCATGCTTCAAAATATAATTGACTGCCTCAGCGATTTGATCTGGTTGAGCCGGTTCTACAAGTATCCCAGTAACATCATTTACAACAACTTCTTTAATTCCTCCAACAGCACTCGCAACAACCGGAGTCTCACAAGCCATTGCTTCCAGGTTGATTATTCCAAATGGTTCATAAACAGAGGGGCATACAAAGACTTTTGCAGAACTATAAAGTTGGACATATTCTTCTTCTTTCAAAAGTTCGTGGATCCAGACTATATTATCTTTCTTTTCAACAAGCTTAGTCATCTTATCTTCATATTCTTTAGTATCTGCACCACAGGCACCCATTACAAGTTGAATATCGATTTTATCCATAGCTTCAATTAAATATTCCATTCCTTTTTGAGGTGTAGGCCTTCCAACGAAAAGAATATAATCTTTATTAATTCCATATTTGTTACGAAGTTCATCATTCAGGGGAGTATACTTCCATTTATCCAGATCTACGCCGTTATGAATAATCTCGACATTTTCTTCAGGAATTTGAAAATGTTTCAAGATATCATCTTTCATAAGCTGAGATACCGCTATAACCTTATCAGCATTGTAAATACCTGCACGTTCCATCATGGTACTTATATTAAACGCTTCACTCAATTGATCCTTTTTCCACGGTCTTAATGGTTCGAGACTATGGCAAGTAGCAACAAACGGAACTTTATAGAGAATTTTCGAAAGATATCCTGCATAATGAGCATACCAGGTATGAGTATGAACAATATCGAAATCAATCCATTCGCAAATCATTGCAAGATTTGTAGATAGCGCATTAAAAGCTGACTGAAATCTGGGTTCGCCCTCGCACTTCAGAAAATCCCAAGGCTGATAACGCTTAACATTATATCTTGCATCTAATTCTCGCACCTCTCCAAAACATCTGACTTCGAGTTCAAGCAGCTTACTGAGTTCCTGTGTCAGATATCTAATATGTACTCCAGCACCGCCATAAACATCCGGAGGATATTCTTTTGACATCATCAAAACTTTCATAATTTTGTATCTCCCTATATTTATTTATATCTTTTCTTCTTTTCCCTTCATGCTCTTCATGGTAAAAATTCTTTCTTTTTTTATTTACCAGGGGTAGTAATAAAAGCCTTTATTATACTATCGAATCCTATTTTCCTACTCATTTCATTCATTCCATAAGTAAAACACGGATCATAATTTGGACCAAAATATACTCTTGGAGCAATATTGTTATTGAAAATATCAGCAAATTCACGTCCCGCATATACATCATTATGATAAACAATCTGCTCACGAAGATAAAAGAACCTTCCTGCAAAATGCTGAACATCTTGCCATTTATAGGCATTTTTCATATCATCACTAATATCATTTTCACCAAGCGGTTCAACGACAAAAATATACGCAGGCTCAACATTAGGATCCATTCTTACATAGTTTTCGTTACCTTTTGAAATAAATGTTCTACCGGTTATTAATTCTCTGACTTTGTAAGGGGAGCCAGTTGGAATTCCCATTTTTTCAAGAGGAAAAGTTAATCTGCTATTTTCAATTCCATTTAGTTTAAGATTTACGGCTACAAGTACAGAGTTTGATCTATCGGGTGTAATTTTGCAATAAAACAATATATGTTCACACGTTGAACTCAGAAATTTAATATTATCATACAGATGTAAAGCAGGATTTTCATTTCTAATGAAGTTTATTCTTTTAATATATTCTTTAATATTTCCCTGCCGATTCCAATCCCATACCTTATATTGGTATTTTTCAGAATCTCTGTAGTTTTCAGTTCCCTCAAAAGCCCAACCGTCACATAATTCAAATCCACTGTACATCCCATATGCAGATGACATAGTAGAAGCCAAAGCGAATCGCATCTTAAAAGCCGAACGTTCACCATTTTGTATTATTGGAGGACAAATATCAGGAGTATTTGTAAAGAAATTTGCTCTTAAAAAGTTCTTAAGATATGATTTAGTTAATCTTGAACCATACTCTATCAATTCATCTTTTTTATTTCTCCATGTGAAATATGTATATGACTGAGAAAATCCAATTTTTGCAAGTTCTTCAAGTTTTTCATAATTTGTAAATGATTCAGAAAGAAACACGCTTTCCGGGTATTCCATTTTTACTTCAGAAATCAACCATCTCCAGAATTCAGTGGGTTTCGTATGTGGATTATCAATCCTAAACTGCGTAACTCCATTTTTTGCCCAAAATGTAATTATACTTTTCATCTCATTCCACATTTCTTCCTTATCTGGCGGATAAAAATTTAATGGATATACATCTTGATATTTTTTAGGAGGATTCTCGGCATATGCAATAGTGCCGTCTTTGCGATAATGATACCAATCAGGATGTTCAATCATATACGGATGGTCTGCCGAAGTCTGAAAAGCAATATCAAGCGCAATCTCAAATCCCATTTTCTTTGCTTTTTTAACCAGTCTGCCAAAATCCTCAATAGTACCAAGATCACTTTGAATCGATTTATGACCACCATTTTCATTGCCTATAGACCACGGGCAACCAGGCTCCCAGTCTTGAACGTCAGTGGAATTATTGGCACCTTTTCTAAATTGAAACCCAATTGGATGTATCGGAGTTAAATAAAGAACGTCAAAACCCATATTTTTAATATCATCAAGTCTATTTTCGCAATCTTTAAACGTTGCGCTTTTGCCTTGTTCGTAACCCTGGGATCTTGGAAAGATTTCATACCATGAAGCAAATCTAGCTCGAACCGTTTCGACAATTACACTTAATATTCTGTATTTCTCTTTACCTACACAAATTTGATATTCATAAATACCAGGTTCGGAAAATTGAATTATTGCCTGAAAAGAATTATAATCCTTACGAAAAGCATATTTAATCGCATCAACTGATAATGCCATTCCAGTATTTTTCCATTTCAAAGACCCTTTTTTTCTATACCTTACAGTTACTTTAGCTTTGTGATCAGCTGTGACCGCACATGATACTTTGAAATCTCTGTCAACTTCACATTTTACAGAATAATCTCCGCCTTCAATTTCAGGATAAACATTTAATATTTTCTGTTCCATAAAAATTTAATTCTCCCTATAGTTCGACTTTTGCAACATCTTTAATTATTCTAACACAATACAATAATGTATAACGAATATTTTGGAAGAAAAAAGAATAGTTTTTACAAAAAAATAATCGATTTGAAGAATTGATTATCTGGACATTTTTAGTCCTGAAGTATGGGTTAATTGAAAATTATCAAATCTCGGCGATGTTTAAATCGAAATTTTCAGGTACTTAAAAAAAATGAAGATTGAGACATTTTGTGTTCTTTGTTAATATAATAACTGATAGATAATTTGAGATAGTGGGAAAGTAAGGAATGAGGTTATATTTGCAACTTCCGATAATGTATCTTATGTAAACTAATTGCAATTATAGTATTAGTAGTGGGTTGAGGCAATTGGATTACATAAGATAATGTTAAAATGTTAATAATTGATTATGATTTAGATTACATAAGATAATATTTAATATAGAAAATAGTTTTGGATTATCAGCACATTGATACAATTGGATTACATAAGATAATGTTAAAAATTGATTATGATTTAGATTACATAAGATAATATTTAATATAGAAAATAGTTTTGAATTGTCAGCACATTGATACAATTGGATTTCATAAGATAATATTAATACAGTTAATAATTAGCCATGACTATATTACATAAGATAATTATTTGATTTCAAAAAAAGGTTTTGAATTATCAGCACATCGATGCAATTAGATTACGGTAAGGTAATATTAATACGGTCAATAATTGATCATAATTAGATGACATGTAATATGTTTAATAAAAAAACATATTTTAATTGAAATTATATTTAACAGATTGTTCATCATCATGTATAATTTACAAATACAGATTTACTATTAATATTAGGAATAAATATTACAAAATATATTAAGAACTATTATGAAGAAACTTGTACTTATCATTTTTATAATATTAAACATTATTGCGTCTTTTAGCTATGCTGAGAAAAGACTTACTGTTAAATTTCCAGATGGATTTTCTACAGATATTGAAAAACACAAAATCCTGAAAACATCTTATATTGTTAAAGATGGCGTCAGACATCCAATCGAATATTATGATGAATGGATTAATCCAGTTTCTGGAAAACTGGAAACATTCATTAAAGATGATAAAATATTCAGAGTAATAAAAACTCCTGTTAAAAACAATCTGGTTTACAAAGAGTTTAATAATGACGCTGTGATTACCAAGGACAGCCTCAAGGTACCTGGACCTGATGCAGCTGATAACATCGATTATGGAAAACTAAAAAACATTTTAACCAGTAATTACAAAAAAAGTATTCAAATCCTGACTCCTGAAGTTTCACCTGAAGTATCATTGACGAATTCGGGTATATCATTGAAAACTGCTTCAACTAAAGCAATTGTGTTGACTGATAACATTCCATATGAGTTCTGGTCCCAAATTAAAATTGACGTCGAGATCATTAAAGACGTTATTTTGAAAAATATTATTTGGACCTTTACAAATGATGATTATGAAATATACAAGTTCGGAAACAGCATTAAAATCGATGAATTCAAAATACCAAATTTAACACTCTCAGATGAATTCAACTGGAATTTAAAATTAAGAATTGAGGTTTCCATAAAACAGCCAAAAGGATTTTTTATAGATTTTTTTCTGGAAAAATCATTTCCGCTCTGGATCATTGATTGTACTAAACCTGAATATGATATTGAAATACTTTCAACAAAACAATCTGGAGAAAAATACAAATGTTCAGAATTTCTCAAACTGGGAAAACTTGAAATTATGGACAATAATATCAACTTACCCGATGTTTTAAATGATTATAAATACAAAATTTTTACTATTCCTGAGAAATGTAATGTAGGAATTCTGAAAACCATTAAAAACATTAGTGTTTCAAAAAATATTGATCAGAATCAATTTTTAGCGTCTTATTCATATTTTGATATTGGGATTAACAAAAAAATCGAAATTTCGCAGAATTATGAAGGTCCCTTTCAAATCGCCCTGCAATTAAGTGATATCACAACTGTTTATACATATGAAGTTATTTCGGGTGAAATCATAGATGATATTCCTCCATTTTGTGAAGTTATGTTGAATG
>DAOVTB010000115.1 GCA_030633305.1 Candidatus Muiribacteriota bacterium | reverse complement strand
GGGTCCTGGATTTTTAACTCCACATCTTCTTGCTAAAGATGTTTCTATAATGTAAAAATACAAAAAATATTCACCATGAAGAACATGAAGGAAATAAAAAAAAGAAAAGAAAAAATCACACAGAGGCACTAAGGCACAAAGAAAAAAAATTTCGAGCAGAGAACGACGAGGGTGCGGAGAAAAAAGTTAATATTAGATAGGGTCAGAAGGACTTTTGTTTAGCTCGAAGATCGAGCTGAATGAAATGTGCCCAGACCCTAGATAAATATCAAACAAATAACAAGAATGTAATTAACAATGTACTCAAACTGTACCGCAATACACTTCTATACAATATTTGGTGGAAATAACTTATCTGGCGCAGGGGTCAAAGCAACTTTCATGAACTTGAATTTCAAGTTCACAAAAGTTCCATGTGACCCCATCTATATTTACATTTAACATTATTTATATTCTATTAATTTATTTAAATTTTCCTTCATGGTGAAATTTTATTGTTTTTAAATTGCGATAAAATCGGCCTACTAGTACCAGATATTATTATAATATAACGTAAAAAATGCGACACATATATTTGTGTCGCATTTTTAATATTTATTGAAACTGTTCTGCGTAGTTCAGTGAGATGAAGATTGGATTTTCTTTGTATTTTCTCAAACCGAGGCGTATTAACATACGTTGAGGTTTGAGAAAATGAAAAAAAATTCAAGATTCGCTCACCGAGCTACGCAGAAACGTCTATATTTGCCCCTATTCCCATCTCTGCTGCCAGATTTGTTGCTTCAGGCGCTACCTGTTCAACAGGCGCAACTTCAACCGGTGGCGGGACTGCCTGTTCCACTGGTGGCGGTGTATATACAGGAGGCGAATATACTCCAGATATTTCAGCCATGATGACACTCCTTTGTCAATCTCTTAATTTAAGTATACCATTAATTTATCGATTGCCTAATGTTTACTCTTTTTCATCTCCAAAGATTGCAAGAAAAACTTTAAGTTCACCGTTTATACCTTCAATCTTTTTATTCAATTTAAGAGTTCCAGTGAATTTGGAATCAAAATCAGGTACTGGTTCAAGTACAAGAGTCCCGACTTTTACATTTTTTAATTTAATTCCTTTTTTATCCATTTCCTCATTTATGCTTGAGTCAGGATCAAAAAGTTCAAACTCCATTTTTTTAATATTTTCTTTTGTTCCAGTTTTTCCTTTAGCAACAAATTTAAGATCACTTTCAATGATCAATTTTCCGCCATCTTCTTCACCTTCAAACTGTAATTTATAAAACTTTGCCTTTTCACTAAAAGACTCAAAACCAAAACCTTTAAGTTCCTTTGCAGATACCAATGTACAACCCAGAAAAACAATCAGTAAAAGTGCCAATATTTTTTTCATCAATACTCTCCTTAATTTTTTATAAATTCGTCAAAACCAGCTTTTTACAGCAGAAAATAAATTACCTGTAACTGCTTTTACCTTATCTTTTGAATTAGTATAACCCGTTTTAATTGATGCCGCGACTTTCTTAACTCCTGTTTTTGCCTTATCGAAACCCTTTATTACTCCATTTTTGACAGGATCCAGTGATTTCCCCCAGTCAATGCTCCCTTTTAAGCCCATTCCACCACCGACACCAAGATAAGCTTCTGCGCCAACATCCCAGCTGATACCTGACCAGCTGATTTTAAATTCAGCGTTTCCTCTTACACCCAAACCATAACCAATATGTCCCAGACCTGTTACTGACGCGCCAATATCTTTTATTTTTACTCCACCAGTCAAACTTCCTGATGCCCTGACTCCTGCAAACAAATCAACATTAGCACCACCAACAAAATCCTTGCCATTCTTGACTCCGAGATATGTCCTTCCTTTAGCAAATCCTCCTGCCTGGACTGCACCTCGACCTGATGCCATATATTGAATATTATTCGAATCCGTATAAGCGAGATATCCCTGACTTGAAACTTCAGAACCTCCAAATGCAGAAAATCCTGCCTGTCCACCTAGAAAGCTATCTACTTTAACTTTGCTATGTCTTTTTTCTGCAGATGGAATATTATATGTCGAGTCGTTATTAGAATCCTTATCTCTTTTATATTTCGTAGGATATGCAGTAATAATTGAACCTTCATACTTGCTTCCCGGTCCATCTACCACGACTTTCATCGGTTTTCCATCAATTACCTTAGTATATATCCACCTTTGCTGAGCTTCACCATTTTTCTCTCTTACCTGTAACTCTTTATCACCAGTTTCAATTGTATATATAATTAAATCTACAACACTTTTATCAGCATCTGGAAGATTATAAACACTTGCCAGTTCTTTTGCATGATTAGTACCATCTGGACGATCATAGGAAATGTGTTGCCATCCAAATTTAGTATTTCCTTCTCTTAATATTGCAGTTCCAGGGATTTCAGCAATATTACCATTTGCATCTGTAACTTTTGACTTGAGTCCGTCATCATATGCGGCACCCTTAATCTTTTGAATACCTGTACTCTTGGCATCCTCTTTTGCAACCGCCTGATTTTGTTTATCGTATGCTTCATCAAATGTAACTGTTCCACCTAGACTTCCATATCCATTTACACGAACACCTGTAAAATGATCTACACTGCCACCATAACTCCAGCCACCAGTTTGACCCGAACCCTGGACTATATTTCCTTCAGCCACTGCATATTTGGCACTTTTTGTATATTTGAGCAGATCAAAATTGATACCAGGTTTAAAATTGGTCAAGACATTACCAGTGTTCAAATTCAAACCAGAAGTGAATTTACCTTCAGATATCTCCCATTTTCCTGCCATAAGAATGTTACACAGAAAAAAGATTGCAAAGAAAATTATAAATTTTCTATTTTTTCTAATAAGAAATCTCGACATATAACCCCCATAAATATTTAAAATTTATTATCTACATTAATTTTTGTTTATTTTATCCATTTTTGTCAAGTTATCCTGGAGTTTTAATGAGCAATCTTTGAATTTTTCTGCGCAAATTTATGCTTGCGGAGTACAAAAAAAGTACACCTCAGCATAAATTGTCTTGAAAAATCCAAATATTATCTCACTAAAACTCCAGGATATAGGTCAAAATAAATAAAACTAAATAATTTGAGAATTAAAAGTACAATAAAAAAAGACTGCAAGTATTAAATGCAGTCTTTTTTTATGTAAATTCGGGTTACATTATTTTTTTGTCTTTTTCTTAGTCGTTTTCTTTTTTGTCGGTGCTTTTTTCTTTGGAGCAGGTTTCTTTTTAGCAACTGGTTTTTTCTTAGCAGGAGCTTTTTTCGTCTTCTTTTTTATCGCTTCAAGTTCATTATCTATTGTTTTGTCAGTTTTCTTGAGCCTTTTTCTAAGCTCCACAAGTTCATCATCAAACTCATCATCAATTCCAATACGATTCAGTTCTTTTTCTATTTCATCATTTTCATCAAATTCTTCGGCCATTTCTTCCATAACCTCTGCCTCTGTTTCCATATCCAGAATTTTTTCTTCCATTCTTTCAAAATCATTGAAAGCTGAAGTATCAATTTCATAAACACGTTTTTTGTCAGAAGCCTCTTTTTTAGCCTTCTTTTTTGCTTTTTCAGCTCTTTTGATCAGGTCAAGTTTCCTTTCCTCAGCTTCAGCAAGTTTTGATTTAAGGGCCTTTAATGCAATCTTTATCTTTCCAACTTCCAGCTGCTGTTCTTCAAGATGTTCTTTAAGGGAACATGACAATTTCTGGCAGCCATTTTTTCTCTTCAAAGCAGCGCGTGCTAATTCATCGTCACCATTTTCAACTGCTTCAAAAGCTTTCTTTTCATATTTCTCAGCTTTTTTTACGTTTTCAAGATATTCTCTCTCTATCCTTTTTTCATCAACAATTGCTTTAGTCAATACTGCTTCAGCATTCTTGTATTCGACTTTCATGTCCATCAGTAACTGTTTTACCATTTTGACAGGATTTTCAACTCTATCAAGATAATCATTGAGATTAGATTTAATAATCATATTCATTCTTTGAAGAACACTCATAATTTCACTCTCCCTTATTTTTTTTACTTTCAGGTTTGAAAAAAGCTGTTATCTTCTCGTTCAAATGCATCCGAAAACATTGTGAATCCTCACCAAGATAATCTCCTTCCAAACCATAGGGAATTCCTCTGCAACCCCCACAAAACCATTTTATCCTACAACTTCCACACTCACCTTTAAGATTATCGCGATCTCTGACATCATTGAGTACTTTTGAATTTTTCCAAACCTCCACGAGATCATTTTCAAGAATATTTCCAAGTACAATCGGCAATCGACGACATGGCATAATCTCGCCATTTGATTCAATAGTTATTCCATTATATCCCACGCTACATCCAGTTACTATATTGCACTTAGGAGGAAAAAATTCATTCAGGTTCATTGCCCCCCAAAGAGGATCGCGCATTGGAACATCGATCACACCAGCTTCACGATACTTTTTAAGTTTTTTCAATACCGACTTCACTTCACCTTTTGACAATAACTGATCACCCAGTTCTTCACCACCACGTCCAACAGGTATCAGCCTTGCAGCAACAAATCTATCTGCATTTTCTTTGGCAATCTCGTATACTTCATCAATATTGTTAAGATTGCTTTTGCTGACTGTCATGGATACTGTAACTTCAATTCCATTAGCTTTTGCTGCCTTCATGGCATTAATCGCCATATCAAAATTCCCAGTACCCCTTATTTCGTCATTCTTGTCACATCCACCTTCAAGGCTTATCTGTATAAGCGAACATCCAGCTTCATATATTTTTCTGGCTTTTTCTTCAGTCAATGTTACACCACTGGATAATATCCTTACCGGAAATCCCCTTTTCACCGATTCCTTGATCAAAGGAATCAGATAAGGCGAAACTAGTGGTTCACCTCCAGCAAACTGAATCCTTCCTTTTTTTCTTATTTTTTTCAGGAATTCAGCAAACTTATCAAGAACACTCAGTAAAGTCTCAAAATCCAGGTCGTTTTTTTCTAAATCGCGATAACAATGTTTACAATTAAGTGGACACTTATCCGTTATATGCCATTGTAGAAAAAATGGTTCATTGTAATGCGGACGTCTATTATCCACAACCACCGCAACCACCACAGGAACTGCAACTGCTACAACCGCTGCAACCACTACAACCACTGCAACCACCACAACCGCTACAGCATACAAAACATTTACCCCCGCTTAAAAAAATTATTGCGAGACATAAAATAATTATACCAACAGCTATCATTTTTTCACCTCCTTAAAAAATTTACTTTTCTTATCGAACAGCCACAGGGTGCTGTCCCTACAATTTATTTCTTTTTACTTTTTTTCTTTTACTTCTGTCTCAAATTTCATTCTGAATGAGATGAAGCTTGGATTTTCTTTGTATTCGCTCATTCAGAACAAAATTTAGTAATCAATCCAACCCTCGTTATAATACCTTAAAATCACCGGATGATTCAAACTATTACCCAAAACCTTATCTTTAATCGATAACGTCTCATCATCAAAAGCAAACAGTCTTGTAATAAATTTATCATTCAGAAATTTTGTATCAACCTTTATTTTAATTTTATCAATATTAATATTTCTTCCATTTGGTGAAGCCATGAAAAAGCCCCATTCTCCAAAGGATGGAACATTCACCCTGAAAGGAAGAACATTATATCCAGCATTCTCCAATGTTTTCCCAATACACCAGAATGAATATGGAGAAAAATATGGAGAATTACTCTGACCTACAAAATAACCATCGGCTGCCAGATATCTTTTTAAGAGTGCATAAAATTCTTCAGAATAAAGTTTATTCAATTCAATATTGTTAGGGTCAGGAAGATCTGAAATAATCAGATTATAGATTTTCATTTTCTCAGTTTTAGAAACAAAATTAAAAGCATCAGCAATAATAATATTTACCCTTTTATCGTCGAGCGAACCATTATTCAATTTTTTAATCATGGTATTCTTCCTGCAAAACTCGATGACATCCTTGTCAATATCTACGATATCAATAGATTTCACTCCATCATATTTCAAAATTTCCCGAGCCGCAAGACCATCTCCACCACCAAGGATAAGAATATTTGTTTGATCATTCAAAAGTGACATCACTGGATGAACAAGTGTCTCATGATACCTGTATTCATCGATTGAGCAAAATTGCAGATTCCCTTCTATAAACATCCTGATATCATTTTTCCATTGCGTAATCGTTACTTCCTGATATTTGGTTCTTTTGGTATAGATTATTTCATCTGAAAAAATCTTTTTCTTGAAATAAGCTTCACCTGAATTAGCAAAGACAAACCCGGTAAGAATAATGCAAAAAGCAAACATTACAAAAAAAAGAACTCTTTTAAAACTTTTCAATCTTCCATGAAAATAGGTCATATTTATTGCCACAACCATAAGATTTATCATCCCAATTAAAAAAGCAGATTTTATTATCCCAAGATATGGCAACAACAGCAATGGAAAAGAAACACTTCCTATCAAAGCCCCAAACTAATCAAGTGAAAGGGCATCCGCAACAGAACTCTTAAAATCACATTCTTCCTTCATAATACGCATTAAAATAGGCAATTCAATACCAACAAGGATACCTATAATAATTGTAATACCAAAAAATACTACATTTGAATATCCGTAAGAATACGTTGCATACATCAGCATGGCACTGAATCCACCAATAATAGAAATAAAAATCTCCAGATAAATAAACTTGTTTAAAAGATCAGCAACTATTTTTTTAGAAATCCAAGCTCCAATCCCCATAGCACTCATATAAATTCCAATTGTTATTGAAAAATGATAAATTGAATTGCCAAGCAAATATGATGCACTTGTTGCTATGATAAGTTCATAGACAATCCCGGGAAGTGCAATAAATATTATGCTGATATATAGAACAAGTCTAAACATTTTATTTCCTTAAATTTTATTTCCCAAAGGAACGACCACCACCGCGAAAGCCACCACCACCACGACGTCCAAAACCACGTCTGCTTCCGAACCAGCCTCGTCTTCTTCCAAACCAACCTCTTCGTCTATAAGATCTTCCGCCTCGGATATATACACCCGATCCGCCTTCTCCACATCCGCAACCATCGCCACAAGCAACACCTGAAAAAATAAATAACATTGCTACAACTGCTAAAATAACACCAATTCTCTGCATTTTTTTCTCCTTTCTGAGAAAAACTATAATTTCATCTGGATAGATCTTGCATTTACAAGTGATTTCCATCCAGAAATAAACTGTCCATTAATACTTCCCGCATGTTTAATAGGTCGAAGAATCATGTCATCAGGAAATACATCAAGTGTATCACAAACACTGTTGTTCAAATAATTTGCCTTTGCTCTGCTCAATACAAAACTGGGATCCATTTTATGTGATTTTTGCGAAGCAATAAAAAATGACCATTCCCCCTGAGCATTTAACGTAATATAATACGGCTTCACCCATTTAAAAACATCTGTAAGATTTGAAAAAATAGTCTCAGCAGATTTCTTCGTAAAAAATGGACTTGTTCCATTCACTACTATCATTCCTCCGGGTTTAAGGACTTTATCAATTTTTTTATAAAACTCTTTTGAATAAACCTTTGCTAGTTCAGAATTATAGGGATCAAGAAAATTCAAATAAATCAGATCATACGTCCTTTTCTGAAACTGAATATCGTTGATCACATCAGTTTGAAAAATCCTTAAATTGCTTTTATTCAGAGAATTATCATTCTGATAAGCAAAAAATTCATCCTTACGAAAAAATTCTGTGATTCCAATATCAGTGGTATATACATCCAAAACAGAGAATACTGATTTTATCCTCTGGAGCGGTTCAGCCATAAATCCAGTTTCCGGACCAATCAAGGCAATTTCCAGAATCCCATCTGCCCTTCTAATCTTTTCACAATAAGTAAGGGGATATAATATAAAAGACTCTGTTGTCTTATACCTTTCAAGCGAATGTAAAAAATAAGTTTCATCAATATAAATATTGAATTCGTTATTATCTTCCCATTCCAGCGTCAAAAAGTTGTTTTCATAAAATTTTTCTTCAACATCAAACAACTTTCTTTTAGCAGACAAAAGCAATGGATTATCACTATCATAGTTTATCAATGTCGACACCATGATAACCATCACTGAAAGTAACAGGACTATTTTCCACATAAATTATGAATCATTCCTTACCTATATTTTATACCTGAAACCAAATGAAGGAAATAATAAAGTTGGCGCAGGAGTCAAAGCACTTTCATTACACTCGAATTTCGAGTGTAACAAAAGTCCAGGTGACCCCATCTATATCTGAGATTAACTTTTTCACCTTTTTTAATTTCCTTCATATTCTTCGTGCCCTTCGTGGTAAATATTTTCTTTGCTTTTTATTTTGGCACAGTCCGGGTTCTTAGCCCCCTACAATAATTCTTCTATCTGAGAGTTTTTGCTGATCCAGTTCGACCTTTTTTTAGTTTTGCTTTCAATGCCTGAAGTTCATCATCAACATCAGTTGTTTCAAGTGCATCAAAACGATCATCAAGACTTTGCCCGTCTTCCCATTCGCTCATTTCAACAGAAGCATCTGCTTGAGCCTCAAGTTCATTTATTTTATCTTCCATCCTGTCGAAAGTATTAAATACACTATTGTCAGCAACTGAAGACATAGTTTCATTGATCTTTTTCTTCGCAACAGCGCGTTTTTTTCTTGCAATCAATAAATCCTTCTTTCTTTTTGCTTCTTCGATCTTAGCATCAAGTGCTTCAAGAGATCTTTTCAATTTTTCAACGATATTTGTCTGATCATCAAGCTGATCCTTAAAAGATTTGGCAAGAGATTCAAAATTCTTTTTTCTCTTAAGCGCTTCGCGAGCAAGTGATTCTTCACCCTTTTCTAAAGCAATAAGTGCTCTTTTTTCCCAAGTATTGGACTGTTCAAGATTCTCAGTATATTTCTGTTCCAGTTTCTTTTTATCCCGAATAGATCTTGCAACTTCTACTTTGGCTTCACGCAAACTCTCGTTCATCTCAACGATTGCCTGCTTGATCACCTTTTCCGGATCTTCAGCTCTGTCTAAAAGATCGTTAATGTTTGATTTGATAATGTTTGAAATCCTTGTAAATACACCCATTTTATAATCCTCCCTTTTGTTTTGGACAGGCGCAAGACCTGTCCCTGCTATTTACTCTTGTTCCAGAGGGGTCAAAGCAACTTTCATAAACTCGAACACGAGTTAACAAAAGTTCCATGTGACCCCATCTATATTTACTATTTGTTCTTTTATCTTTTTCTTCTTAAACCTTTTTTCTGCGTTCTGAATGAGATGAAGGTTGGATTTTCTTTGTATTCGGTCAAACCGAAGCGTATTTGCATACGTTGAGGTTTGAACTGATGCAAAAAAATTCAAGATTCGCTCATACAGGATGCAGAAGTTAATCTTCGTCGATTCCGCCACCTGGCAGCAATTTCAACTCATACTCTTTAACGGAACATCCACAATATACTTCAAAATCACTTCCACCCCATTTTTCAATACTGAGTAAATCGTTATCAGCATCATCATTCTGACATTCAAAATCCCAATATTCAACCTTTACACCTTCTTTTTTCCCACGCAAGCCAACAGTATCGACCTTTGCAAAACTATGTTCATCTAGTTTATATTTATTTCCATCATATTTAATCTTTGAAGGGACAGGCTCATCTACATCAAAATCAATCTTACGCAAAACGCCAATTTCTAATGCATCATCATCTTCAACACTAAGATAAAGATATTTTCCATTATCGTCCAAAGTATATTCATACCAGATACTTCCACCATCATTATATGTACACTTATCTTTTACAATATACTCTGCTTCTTCATATGTAACAATATCGTTTAAAGCAAGGTTCATAACTGTTTTCTTCCCTGCCTTCTTTTTCTTCCCACCGGTTCCAAACATCCATTCAATGAATTTTCCCTGTCTGATAGCTTCCCACATAGTCATTCTGGCATCACTAGGACTTCCACCTAAATTCTGTCGTGCTTTACCAGGTTTTCCACCAAACCCTTTTTTCTTCATAATCTATCACCCTCCTCTTATTTTAAAAGATCAATTGCTTCTTTTGGAGAAATTATTCCATTATCAAGATCATCAAGTATCTTTTTTTTCATCTTTCTAATCTTTTCTTCCTGTGACTCTTTATTTTCAAGTTTTTTAATTATTTTTCCAAGTTTATTTTTTACTGTTGGATAAGAAATGCCAAGTTTTTTTTCAACTTCCTTAATACTTCCATGCGACTTAATAAAAACTATTATGAAATTATATTCATCTTCATCAAGACTACAAAATTCACAACTCTTGAAATTTCCAGAAATAATCGAACCACAATTATTGCATTCAAGCTCTTTGATTACATTGTCATTACTATTGCAAACTGGACACTGGTTGGGAATTTTATATTTTATCACAATAATATGCCTCTGTTAATTATTTTAACACAATTCTTAACAATGTCAATGTTCAAATTAAATATATTTATTTTTTTCGCCTTATTTATTTATTTTTTTCATAAGTTCTTTAGCATATTGAGCGATAGTTGTTCCAGGAACTGCATCGGAAATCCTTTTAAGTTCAAGTAATGCGCGGACTTTCATCCCTAACCGGTATAGCGTAATCGCAAAATTATATCTTGCAGCATAGTTATAGGGATCCAAAATCATCGCTTTTTCAAGAATTTCACTACTTTTCTTAAAATTTTTCACATGATTCATCTGCAGTAAAGCATAATTAACAAGAGCAGGAACATTTTCAGGTGTCAGTTTTAACAATTTTTCATAACACTTGATCGCATCATCCAATTTCCCAGAATATTCAAGTATTACACCATAATTCATCAAAGCAGATGGAAATTCAGGAGATTTTTTCAATACTTTCCTAATGATCTTTAAGGCTTTTTGAAGCCATTTTTTTTCCTGTTTTTTTTCAAAATATTTTATCAAGGAAAATGCATAGTCATTCATCAAAAGTGGTTCATCAGATTTAATAGAATATGCTTTTTTAAAATTCTGAAGTGCAAGGTCCAGAAATCCAGATTTAAGTGATGTTATCCCGAGATGATAATAACCCCTCCAATCCTGATATAATTCAATCAATCTTTTAAAATACGGTTCTGCTATATTAAACCTGTTTGTTCGAAGATAAAACAACCCAAGATCATTTATGATCTCACGGTCATCATTTTTAAGTTCATAAGCTCTTTTCAACATTTCAAAACATTTTTCAGTTTTGTTTTCATCAAAATATATTGTCGCAAGCCTATTCATAGTCCTGTAATTATCTGGAGCAACCTCAAGAGCTTTTCTGTAAAAATACTTGGCATTCTCTCTATCTCCACCGAATTCCAACACCAATTCAGCAAGATTGTAATATGCATCAAACCCGTTTGGATCAAGCCCAATTGCCTTCTTAAAACTTTTTTGACCAAGTGTATAAGACTTTTCCAATACATGTATTAGTCCATTATTGACAATGCCATTATAGTCATCAGGATAATGTGCAAGAAGCAAGTCATTGTATTCAATACTTTTTTTAACATCACCATTTTTCAGATAATATCCCACCATGTTGATCAAAGATTTTCGATCTTTCGGATTCGCCTTTAATGAATTTTTCGAATCAGCAAGTACCTGTTCAAGCTGGTTATTCACATTTTTCATCGCAACTCCTTTTTTTGAGTTTTGCATCATTTGCTTTTGAATATTTGCATCACGATAACGAAAAAAAGTAATTGCAATACTCAAAAAGGAAATCAATAGTACGATAAAGAAAATCTTCTTAATTTTTTTTCCTCCTGCTCAATTTACCCGAAATAATTTTTAAGACTCTAGCCGCATCCAAAGCAATCACATCGGATGGCGATGTACTAATTATTCTTTTAAGATAAATGGATGCTTTATCAAATTTTCCGAGTTTAATCTGAAGAACAGCCATATTATTGAGTGTCTCGATATGTTTACTTTCAATTTCCAGGGCTTCGAGATAATATTTATATGCTATTTTATTCTTACCTGTTTTGAAATAGCAAAATCCAATATTATTTTTTATCATAGCATTCTTCGAACCACCTGTTTTTTCAGCTTTTTTAAAATATTTCATGGCTTTATTCAAATTACCAAGTTGGAAATAAACATCACCAAGATTATTGTTTGCCTCAAACAAATTCACATTCTTACTTACAGCTTTTTCGAAATATTCAATAGCTTTTTCCGATTTTCCAAGTCGTTGATATACTTCACCAATTCTATTTAACAGAAGTTCATCAGGATCATTTGTGGCATTCAGTACTTCAAAATAATACTCCCTACTTTTATCATATCTCTGAAATTCATACATAATATTTCCCAGAAATTCGGAGATTTTAATACTTTTAAGTACGTTATTCTTCTCAGTTAAAAAATTTATACTCTTATTTATTTCACAATTTTCGATCAACTGCTTTCCTTTTTCAATACACTCTACAATAATCTGTTTTCTACTTTTTTTGGCAGTATCTATTTTATCAGGCGAAAATAAAATGACAGTGATGACAGTCAAAATAATCAAAACCGCAGTCAAAGCAAAAAAGAATCTGTCTTCTTTAGTTCTAATATATGATACTTTAACATTGTTCATGAATTTTTCAGGAAAACTGAAATCATCGTCCTTTACAATAAGTTTTTCCTTTATTTTTTCATGAAGTTTTTTATCGATATCACGATCCAGAAGACTATCCAGCATCTCTCTGGATTTTTCAGATTTGATCTCACCAAGTATATAGATAATACTGTTAAGAAGCTGTTGATTAGATGTATTTAACAGGTTTTTAACCTCTTCAATGACTTTTCCATGCCCAAATCGCCATAATGTTTTCAAACAATTTGCCCTGACACGATTATTGCCGGATTCGGCAAGCGGAATAATATATTTCAAACATTCCTGATCTCCGATTACTTCAAGAGTTTCAATTGTATTAGCTTTTATTCTGTCATCAGCATGCCTGAGAAAAGGGAGAATTAAAGCTACATCGGACTTATCTCCAACCGCTTTAAGCGCAGAGATAGATGCTGAAATAATTTTATGTTCCGAATCATTTTTAATCAATTCCCGAATTTCATCTATATAGTCAAAATCTCTGGAATTGATTATTTTCTTCAGCCCCAAAAGCCTTACCGAAATATCAGAATTTTCAAGATCGATCTTTTCAGATTCAAATCCTCCAGAAACCTTGGTAACTTCCAGATGATCAATTAATTTTGTCAGATAAAATTTTTTATCTTCATCAGTTGTTTTAGCAAGTGTAGATTTTAGAGCTGGAATATTTTCTCTGGTACAGTTATCTTTAAGATAAAGTGTTTTTTTGAAAAAATCCTCTTTATCCAGACTCAAAATTTCTGATATTGAATTTCTAATATTATTCATATATTAGGTATTATAGAAAAAAAAAGTAAAAAGGCAATTGACAAATAAATATTTTATAAATTAAACTGTTATTATGCAAAAAGAATCAAATCTATCTTCTGATCTTATACCAAAAGAATCAAATCTATCGTCTGATCTTATGCCAAAAGAATCAAATCTATCGTCTGATATCGAGCTTGTAAATCTCAGTCCAACCCATGTACTGGCAATAAAAGCTCTTGTATTACACGCTAACAAGGAAAAAGTATTTAGCTTTTTTTTTATTATAGACCCTGCCAAATTAAGAGTTAAAAAATGTAGTTTCTATTTTGGTCCTTTTTCTTCTAAATTATATAGTTCTCTTGATATTCATGTTGCTTGGAAAGTATTTTTCCATCATATTCGTTATCTCGACAAAGAATTAAACAGCAATTTTTCTGATGATGCCGAGCTTTCTGTTTATCAAGCTGATAAGAGAAACTTTCAAAATATACTTGATGCAATGTTTGAACCTGATAACTTAATGGAAGTGCGCAGAATAATAAACGACCATGAAGATGATAAAATTCGAAATATACTTTTAAGCGAAACTATATCTGATTACTTTATGGAAAACAATAAACTTAAAACGGATGAAAGCGACAGAAACCAGTT
>DAOVTB010000014.1 GCA_030633305.1 Candidatus Muiribacteriota bacterium | reverse complement strand
TCACCATCATCCTGAAGCATTGAAAAAATATTTTCAAGTGCTGAATTCTGTTCTTCTGTAAGTATAAGTTCCTCATCTCTTTTAATCTCTATTTTTTTATATGGAGTCTTAAACTTTTTAATCATTATTTCTTCTAAAACACCTTTTTTTATAAGTGTGTTCAATGGAGAAATTGATATATTCAATTCTGTTGCAATGCTTGATTTGGTATAAAATTCGCGTGTGTTATCAAGAAACTCCAGGACTTTTTTCTGAGATTCACTAATCCGTAATATTTCTTTTTCCCGGTCCTTTATCGCTATTACTTTTTTCAATACATTTTTTTCGAGATTTTCTTCAAGAACAGGTGCAATACAGGAAAATGCCGTTCCAGCAGGGCAGCAATAATATTCACTGATCCTATTGCCAAGCTGTACCAGATCAGACGGAATTATTTCACCAAAAATTGCGTCAACCTTTTTGAGTTTATCCAGTCCAATATCGCAAACATCTTTTATCCCGGTAACCCATCCTCCAGCCAAAGAACTTCCTCGCCCAAAAGGAACCTTTACATAATCACCAATCTGGACTTGTTTATCCATTGAAACCCAGTAATCATAAGCTTTATGAACCGGTCGACCCGAAATTACTATTTCAAGTATTTTTTTATCTGTTTCAGCCATTTTTCCATCTTTTTATTTTTTTCAATACGATTAAATTCAAAGAATTCTGATAGTTCTGGTTTATTCCTTTCTGTTATAAATTCCAGAAGATTTTTTTCCATTTCATCAAAATTATCATTAAAAAGTTCCTGTATTGAGTGGACATTATAGTTTATCAGAGGGTTAAATGATTTACACCTGACATCTTTTTTTATATCCATCACTGCATCCCAAAGGTATACCATCCGTCCATGAAGTCGACCAATAAAGCTCCAGGATTCGTCATCATATAAAGCTTTGTATACTTTTTCAAATGCTTTTTCAGTATAGAAGGATGCTTTTTCAAAGTCAAGATTCTCAGATTTCTTTTCCAACTGACTCTGGGATTTGATCAATTTATCATATTCACTTAGATCAAACTTATTTTTTTCAAGATAATCCAACGCCTTTTTAACAGCAACATCAGAAAATTTTTCCAGCAAACCATGAAAAAATCCAAATTCATTATCAATTTTTTTATCATCTAAACTAAGTTTCATATAGAGTAAAGTAACTGCAGCCAGAAAATATGAATCCAGATTTTCTGGACCTATTATATTCACAGGATTGATAACCCTGAAATAACATGTAGCAGGTTTTTCTACATAATTTTTTTTTTCACTCAGATACAAAAAATACAATGGCATCGCAGCATCATAACTGGCAAACATACGACCACGAAATCCAAAAAACTGTTCAATGCTTTTACATACACCACAATAAAATGGTGAAATCTGTCTTCTGATATTTACGGGGTATTTGTTTGATTTAAAAAAGCCATACATTTTCTGCGTCCTTAATGAGCGAACTTTGAATTTTTCTGCACCAATTTATGCTTGCGGAGTATGAAATAGCACACCTCAGCATAAATTGGTTTGAAAAATCCAAAGTTCATCTCATTGAGAACGCAGAAAAGGGAAGGGTTAAAAACATTCTCTTAATCTTTTTATCTTTACCTAATTCTATCTTCTTTTTTTCTTCGTGTTCTTCGTGGTAAAATCTTTCTTTTTCTGTATTCTCAATGAGATGAAATAATCATTATTTTTAAATTTTAAAACCATATGCTTACGTTTTGAATGAGATGAAGGTTGAAATTATTCAGTATCTGGGCAGACCGAGACGCACTATCCGTGCGTTGTATGCGTATATGGTGCCAGGGCACTTGAATTCCACTCCTTCACAAATGCCAAATGAATTAAAGTCCATCTGGCACCGGTATTAACTATTTTTCGCTCATTCAGGACGCAACGAATAAAAAAGTTCCAAGAATGAGCGCGGCACCACAAAGCAGACCCCAGTATTTAAGACCTACCGTCATTATCGTACGTGGCTTATCAAAATACGTTCCAGCCATTACAAATGAAATTCCAAAAGCCAGTATAGCAAACTGAAGTACAAATATCATTCTTTCACCTTTTCGTCTTTCTCATTAACTTCATCTTCAGATTCATTAACCTCTTGTTCATCTTTTTTCCTATAACCAATCATATAATCGAAAAGATCGACCAGTATTAGAAGATTGAGAAATCCCGCAGTCAGTATAAATGTATTTCCAATTTCAAAGGATTTACTCTTAATATCCCCGTCTGCAAATGTTGTTAAATAAGCTGTTATAAAATATGACCCTGTGAAGAAATTTGCTGTAAGCGGCAAATAAGGTCCCAGTGTATGTTCCTGATTCTCTGCCCATATCCTTGGAGAATAGATCTCTCCATCAAAAGAAACTCCAACCATAACCAGCATTGAGATTAAGGCTAGAAACATGAAACCCTTAAATTTCTTACCATAGATAAGATGCCCCAATCCTGGAACTAACCAGCCTGACAGAATATATAACGGGATTTTAGCAATACTTGTTTTCATTATTCTTCCTGTTTCTCCCATTCCAATAATCCTATATCATGAATCTGTCCTGCATGTACGTCAACTTCAAAGGTATATGGTATAAGATACCTTCTAAAAGTTCCTCCTGCACCAGGTTCAGATGTATATAATCTAACAATACAATACCACTTACCTTCTCTAAGACCATCTTCGCGAAAATATCCATCCTCTTCTGCAGTCGCCCAGTGGTCAGGAATACCAGTTCCTCCATCAAATCCATTAAGATAGAATTCGACCGTAGCATTAGAACCACCCCAATCCCCAGCAGACGGGTGATATCTAAACGGAAAGGGGACTTCAAATGTTGAAAATGTATTAGTATATTCGTCAGTCGCACCAGCGAGTGTCCAGAAAAGCAATGTCCCTGCAATAGCTCCTGCATTGGGGGAAGGTACCAGAGTAACCGATACAGACAATCCCGTAGTGGTAGAATCTACAACTAAATTCGGATACCTGAATTCCTGATAAACAGTTGAAGTTCCTCTTATTACAAGTGCTTCAGAAGGAGTCAGATTATCCTTGTACATTATATCATATGATCCATGAGAAATTCCTGAGATTGCATAGTACCCATTCCCTTCCGTAGCGGGATAACTAAGTCCACCTATTGGTGCAAAACCACCAAGTGAAGTAAAATATACTGATATACCTTTTATTCCTTTAGCCATTCCAGCACTTACCACAAATCCATATATTGATCCTCGAACTTCCTGTAGCAGTATTGGATCAAATGTTACGTTAACTGCATCGACAATTCCAGTACCTTTCCCAGTTTGATATTCCTGAGATGAAGGCTCAGCAGTAAGCGAATATGATCCCCAACGCATATCACTGATAGTGTATGAACCATTATTATCAGTAAACACAGTATAGGAAATTCCAGATAAAATATTAAGTGCTATAACCTTTGTATTTGGAACTACAATACCTGTATTTTTCCCTCTTACAATACCCGTTGCAATTCCAAGATTTGGTTGAAGACTGAAATTTACTTCGAGTGTACTACCAGTAAGTGAAGCAACCATAGTATCACCTCCATAACCCGAGGCAGATGCTACTAATGTCAATTCTGTTAGTGAAATACCTGAAATCGAATAAAATCCATCCGATTCAGTCGTAAAATTCTTTACATTGCCATTGGCATCCGTAATTGACCCGGTTGCTCCAGCAAGATAACCCCCTGAAACAGCACTCTTTACATAACCATATACTCTTCCTGAATACAGATCAAGCACAAGAGTAAGCTCTTCGGTAATTCCCGAAGATACAGTTGTATAAGCTTCAGCAGTAGCATAATCTGTTTTAACACCTCTAACAGTAAAATCAAGATTTTCTGGCAAATCATTAAAAATTGCTATACCTGTAGAATTTGTAACCTTATTGTAATATGATGTTGTAGCAAATAGACCGACTGAAGCTCCTGAAACTGGTTGAGAATAATGATCATTACAAGTGACCCTGATTGTTCCAACATTTTTACTAAGATTCAGAATCTGGTTAGATGTTGTCTGTCCGGAAAGTACCAGAGCATACACTTCACCCGTCGCGTAATTATTATAACCTGCTTCAATAATATAATTTCCTTGATATGCCCCGTTTCCAGCATCTGCATAATTATTGGTCAAAACATTATTGATAACAAAAATACCATTAGAATCTGCATGAACCGTTCTGATTACAACATCTGCTACATCAACAGATCTCAGTATTACTGTTGCTCCTGATAGCACTGTTGCTCCAAAACCTGTACCTTCAAGCACTTGCCCCGCAACTGAACCATACAGGTTATTATTAAAAATATATTGACCACTATTATTTTCGCCAGCAATAACTTCTATAAATGCTTCACCAGTATCGTAATAATTATGTTTTGATACAACATTATAGGCTCCAGCAGAAAGATCTACTATCTCAAACGATCCATAATTCAGTGCAAAATATGGAGTCCCATAATCAATTGCTGAACCTTGCTGAGCATACCAGTAAGTCACACCGCTAAGAGGATCAAAATTTGTAGGATCTGGTGCCGCAGGATTAAATGTAAACGGATTTTTTACACCAACAATCGTCCCAGCGATCGTGCCATACTGTCCACTTAACAAAATATTCGGAGTCGTGACTGCCTCATCCCGATCAAGTTGAATAATATATGAAGATTGATTATTATACTCAATATAACTTTCTTTTTCAGCTACAATAAAATAAGTGCCCGCAGTAACCTTATTAAACGAAAAAGCCCCGGTTGCATCACTAACAGTGGACTCCTGAGTAAACAGGTTCGCAATATAACTTGATTCACTAGTAAACAAGTAAACATATGCGCCCGCTAGGATGCTGCCACGAGAATTTTGTACAAGTCCCTCTACTGATCCAATGTTATCATATAAAAAAAGGTTCAATGAATGCGAAATTCCAGCAAGTACATTTATGCTCTTCTCGTCGTGATTGTAACCAGCATAATAACCATATACTGTATAAAAACCAGGTTGTAGATCTTTGAATTCATAAGCACCATAAACATCTGTTAATTGTTTTGATATAGTTGATCCACTCAGAACTATCTGAACAGTTACACCACTTAATTCCACACTTATACTAGTTAATGTATCTATATCATAAACTGTACCAAAAACAGTACCAAGCCCAGGAACAAGAGATACATTATTTTCAGTACTCAAACCACCAGTTATCGTTAACTTATGTGATTTACTAGTATATTTTGGATAATAAAAAATTTCAACAGTTGTAAATTCTGCAGTAATTGCATCAAATATATAACGCCCGTTTACATCCGTCACTGTCGTCTCGATACCTATATTACCATTATAGATAGAAGAAACTCGCAAAGTGGCTCCTGAAAGCGCAGCTGTGGTATCGTCATCAGTGATTGTTCCATATAGAGTA
The DNA here is from genome assembly GCA_030633305.1 of Candidatus Muiribacteriota bacterium. Lineage (GTDB taxonomy): Bacteria > Muiribacteriota > DAOVTB01 > DAOVTB01 > DAOVTB01 > DAOVTB01. The sequence continues at coordinate 38,519 of DAOVTB010000014.1, read as the reverse complement.
CCATACAGACGTTCAAGGGTAGCATTCTTAGTTACCGTTTCCCCGGCTATGACATCAATTGAAACTGACTTTTGAATATAACCACCTGTATCATGTCTGATGCTGATAGTTTTAATCCCTTCAGTAATACCTGATATAAAATAAGAACCCGTATCCTCAGTATATACGACCTTTGAAGCATAAGTAACACTTGCCCCTTCAATAGGATTACCAGTTTTATCTGAAATCACACCATAAATATTACCAATGTTTACAGTCAAAATAATATCCAGTATTTTCGCTTCTCCGGTCAGGACATTAAGAAATCTTCTTTCAACAGCATATCCTTCCGCAGAAAAAATAAGATTTTTATTACCAGGTGTTATACTTAAAAACTGATAAAGACCATCAGATTCTGAAATTGTATCTAATGCCGGCGAATCAAGTGAAACACTTGCTCCAATAACGGGATCATAAGCAGCACCATTTTTATAAGTAACCGTACCAGTAATAGAAGTTATATTTGGTATCATATTGAAATCGGCAGTGAAAGTAGTTCCCCTTTTGACTTCGGCATATGTTTCTACCGTCAGATAATCTGCCTTGTAAGCTGTTATTTTGTAGGTCTCAGGGGTAAGGTCCTCGACATTGTACGTGCCATCAAACAGAGAAATTGTGGCATCAACATCATTAATCATGATGCTTACACCTGAAAACGGCGAGCCACCAGATTTTATAACGGTACCATCAATTTTTCCGAATTTTGGAGTTAGTGTAAAATCGATGGTGCTGGCATGTTGTTTACTTGGGTCTTCCAGGATATTAATAGTAACCATTGGCTTTGTATAATTATCATATGTACCACCTGTTGTATATACTGTTTCACAAGTAAAAGTATGTAAACCGGTCGAAAGTCCGGTAAGAGTATAAGTACCATCAGTTTTTACTCTTACCGTTTTAGCAACTGTTGTCCAAACCCTTGCTTGGTTAAAAACGTTTCCTTCGTGATCATAAACTGTACCTGAAATATAGTAATAATAAATAGGTACAATTGGAATTGATATACCTGAAATCGTTTGTCCCTCTTCAACATTAACTGTAACAAAGTTTTCACGATATTCACCTTTATAACGGGCATAAATATCTTTATATCCCTTTGTAACACCTGTTAATGTAAAAGTACCATCAAGCGCTGTAGTAACACTGTTTTCAAAAACTCCACCAGGAGGAGTAGAAGGATAAATCGAGACAGTTGCACCCGAAAGCGGGGTTGACGTGTATTTATCAAAAATAATACCTTTCACTGTAGAACTGCTCTTACTAAGCCTAAACTGTCTACTTTCTATATCTGTATTCTCAACAAAGGTTACAAAAAAGTCCGTTTGAGCATAATCTGGAGCATATTCTATCTTGACAGTATGTGTGCCAACTGAAATACCAGTTATTCCAAACATACCATATTCATCAGCAGTCGCAGGCAGTGCGTTAATTGTAATAGTTGCACCTGCAATTGCAAGACCAGAATCCAGATCTGTGATTTCACCAGACAAGGACAGAAGCTGCTTTTTCAAATCCATATCCTGCCCAGATTTCCCTGTTACATCCTGCGATGTCATAGAAAACGTTCTTGAAGAATCGCTATATATTGGACCCCCACGAGCATATACAGTATGTGTCCCAAAAGTTATACCAGAAATAAGATATGAACCATCTGATCCAGAAAAACTTTGAATACCTTCGCATTCAACAGTAATTCCTTCAAGAGTATCATTGGTATCAAAATGTTTAATTGTACCATATACAGGTTTAAGCGCTATCATTTTGACAGGATTTGGCAACTTATACTTCTGCCCACTTGTTAAATAAACTTCTTTTGATGCATCGTTATAACCATCTTTAGAAAACTTCAAAAGTAGAAGTTCTGGAGTAATATCTCTGAAAGTAAAATTACCATCAGAATCAGTAAATATTGCTTCACTGATTGGACGGCCATCTATTGTGACAGTTACACCTGAAATAGCAGTGTTTTCAATTGAATCCTGAACTTCACCTGAAAGTTCAGTACCAAGTTTTTGACTTAAATAAAAATCATTTCCAGTGGAAATCTGTCCTTTACTGATCGTTATATTTATACTTCTTGAAACATAATCGGGATAATTATTAGCAGTAACCAGATGTGTTCCTTCGGAAATTCCAGTAATACTATAATAACCTAATGAATCGGTATATACCGTTTTTCCTTCAGAAGTTACAGAAGCGCCAACAAGTTTTGCACCTGAGAATGCATCTTTTATTTCACCAGTGATCTCGCCAAGCGCTCTGGTTAATCGAAATATGCTATGATATATTTGTCCAGCGGTAATTGTGATTGCAAATTTAGTGATTCCATCATACTCTGGAGATTGGCCAATTAAGAGCATTTTTGTACCTTCAGTAATACCAGTAATACTAAAAGTTCCTAAAGAATCAGTAGTTGCAATATGTCCAGTTTCAGCAAAACTGATAGATGCACCACTTATTTTTTCCTCAGTTCGCGAATCTATAACTTCACCACTGAGTGCGCCATATATTGTATTCAAGTAAATCCTGGAAAGTAATGTCGTTTTCCCAGCTTCTATATTGGCATAAACGATACTATCTTTATATTCCGGTTTACGAGCAGTCAACATTTTAGACCCTGCTGTCAAACCTGTAATACTAAATCTACCACTGTTATCTGTAAAGAACTCCTGAGAATATACTGTAATGCTGGCACCACTAATCGGAAGATTGCCAACAGTAGAGTAAACTTCCCCGGACATGGCTCCATACAAAGGGTTCAGTTCGAACACATTATTTCCAGTTGTCTGCCCAGCAGTTACATCCACATAATATATTTTGGATTCATATAAAGGTAAATTATTAACTATGAGCTTTTTATTACCTTCTGTTAAACCAGTAATAGATAAGGCTCCAATTGAATTTGTATAAAAAATGCCCGCATCACATTCAACAGTTGCCCCACTAAGTTTTTGACTAGTATCAAAAGCATTAACAACTTCACCACTAATTCCTCCAGTCAATGGATACAATTCCAGTAAAACTGAGGACGTCTTTGCTTGTTCAACTTCAACTTCCTTGGTCATTGGACTGTGAAATGTCGAATTATGTGCTCCTACTTCATATATACCTGCAGCGATCTGCGAAAATCTAAAACCGCCTCCAGCATCAGTTGAAGTGGACACAACATTATTATTAAGGGATAATAAAACAACTGAACCAGATATTGGCAAACCGGTTCTGATATCCCTAACCTCACCAGACAATGATCCCATAGTCGGACTAAGAGAAATAGTTGAAAGCTGTACGGATTGACCTGCTATAATATCAAAAGTAATATTATTTGAGGTATAATCCTGTTTTTCATAAAAGAGCTTGTAAGTTCCTCGTGTAATCCCAATAAGCCAGTACGTTCCCGAGGTATTAGAATAAGTATATGTTTCAGTAACGCCAGCAAGAGTTAACAATGTAACACTAACTCCTTCAAGAGGAGTTGAATCCGAAGAATCCGTTACAGTCCCTGAAATTCTTCCTTTATTGTTAATAAGTGCAAAATCAACAGTGGTTGGCTCACCAGCATTAATTTGAGCATTCTTTACTACAGTTGTATAGTAGTCGCCAGCATCAGCGGTTAAAGTCTTAGCGCCTTTTGCAATATTTTCAAAAGTAAAATTTCCGGTTCCATCAGTATATGTAACTGAATATTCCCCAGCAAAGGATGTCAATAGAACTGTTACTCCACTTAATGGAGATTCTCCAGCATCAGCAACACCATCCTCGTCAGCATCTTCTTTTACAACTCCAACAACTGTTCCAAACATCGGGGTCAGATCAAGGTTCTGAAAAGTTGTTGCATTTGCAATTGTAACAAACATTGAATTGTTTGAATATGTATCCTTACCAGCTTTAATAATGTAAGTTCCTGCATCCATTGGTGAAAATTCATATGAACCACCTGATAATGTCTGAAAGGTACCAGCAATAGATCCATCTTTCCATAATTCCACTGTCGCACCTTCAAGTCCTTCTCCGGTATCATATGACGAAGAATCGTTAATATCATAGTAAACAATACCTGCAATCGAACCACCACTTTTATCAAGTTGAAAATTTACTGTGACCGTACTACCTGAAAGAATATCAACTTCTCTTGTAAAATCCTGATAACCATTATAGGATGCAACCACATTGTACAATGCTACAGAAACACCAGTAATGTTGTATATTCCATTAGGTGCCGTAAAAGCAACATAATTCGTTCCTTCAATATCTATCCTTGCACCTTCAAATTCTTCATTTGCAGTATAAGCACCATCCTTATTAATGTCATGGTAAACTACACCTGTAATATTACCAGATTTTCTGGATAGATTAACATTCATTGTTTCTATGGTTTCATCTATTGTAATCCTGTTTTTTGAAGTATAAAAACCATCTGCTGAAACAATCAAGTAATAATTCCCGTACTGTACTTCATAAAACTTGTAACGGCCATCATTGTTATCTGTGAAATCCGGTCCAGCTTCACGAGTTGATTCGGATAAATTCCAAAGTTCTACTGTAGCGCCTCCTACAAGATTACTTCCGGATAAAACCTGACCCGCCAGAGTTCCCCTTATAGGTTGGAGTTCAAATGTTATTGATGTTACTTTTCCTTCTTCAAGTATAATAGAATCCCGATAATCATAACTATAATTTTGAGAAAATCCATATCCTACATATTCACCCGGATTATAGCCAAAAGAAAATCTTCCAGCATCATTAGTTGTTGCTTCGCCAACTCCCACAGGTGTTCCAACGAGCTTAACTGTGGCATTAGGAATAGGTTTATCATTAATTGCAGATTTTACAATACCTGTAAGAAATCCATCCCCAGCACCACCAGATGTAGTAGGAAGTTCAATGTCCTGCTCAATTCTATAACTAGTCGGAGTTATCGCCACCTGATAAAAATGAAGATCATAAGCACCAGGTTTTTCACCAGCAATTATATAATTTCCCTGATCAACATTTGTAAAAATGTATGAACCATCTATTCTTGACTGAACAACAGTTGAAACACCAGATAATTTATTAATCAAGGTGACTGTTGCGTCAGAAATTACTCTTGTAATACCACTGTAATCAGTCCCATCATCACTGTCTCCATCACTGATATAAACAATCCCATAAATTTCTCCCTGAAGTTTTTCTAGAAGAATTGGAGGAATTTCATTCCCTCCCGTTTCTAGATAAGTGACAGTTTTCACGCCCTGTTGATAACCAACTTTGGTAACTTTAAGAGTATATGGTACATACCCTGGAGTTATACCTTGCAACACATAAATGCCATCTCCATCAGTCTCTGCAGTAATTCCAGATGGTACACCAAGTTTATCATATGCTTCAACAGTTGCAAAAGAAATGACCGTGACATTATCCGTTTCTTTAACTTCTCCGTAAATCCAAACAGAAGAAGCTATTTTAACAAGTGGAAATGATATTGTATTAATGTCAATAGAATCAGAATCCGTAATAGAAATGGTTGTAGATTTTGAAATATAACTCTGGCTTTTCGCTGTCATAACATAATCATTGCTATTATCGATTGGAATGTTCTGATCAAATCTAAAGATACCATCTTCATTGCTTGATGTTGCCGTCAGCGTCGATTTAAAAAAAGTAAAATCATAATTCCTGATTTCAACTGTTGCAGCCTGTATTTCCACAAAAGTATTAGCATCATAAACTTTTCCGTATACCGTTTCCGCAGGACCTTTAGAAAGTGGAAAACTTCCAGCATCATAGCTCCCAGCACCAACTGCAACGGTAACCTGTTTTTTATATTCCATCCATCCGGTTCCTGAAGCAAAAATATAATAAGTACCAACCGGAGCATCTTCTATAATAAAATCACCTTGATTGACTTTTGGAGTGATATTTCCACTCAAAACACTTAATCCGCCCTCAGTTCTAACCGTAACACCATCAACTCCAAGAAGAGTGTCAGCGTCTACCACCTGTCCAACTATATCCCTTGTTTCAGCACTGCTAGTTGTTTCACTCAATTTCAACTGACCTAGATCTTTAGTCTGAAGTCTTTCTATAACTACATTACTAGCAGTATAGTTATTGTACCCAACCGCTTTTACAACTATTGTATAAGTTGCCTGATTGTCAGGAGGCGCGGCAGGTAATTCAAGTCTAAACATACCTTTTTTAGGCATGCCTGAAGAAGTAGTATAGGTTCTATATGGAGAAGTGGTACTTGTATTCAGTTCAAGTGTTTCAACAGTAATGCCATCTAAAGGTTCGCCTTCATGATTCAGTACTTGCCCTATAACATAACCAATCTGTGCATAAGTGGTTCGATATATCTTTATCGGACCACCGCGACTAGACTCGCTGCTGTCAACTGTTTTTCCATAATCTGAAGTATTAATAGTCATTGTTCGATAAGCAGTCTCATAACCACTGCCGCCAACCGAGAGAATAAAAGAAATTGCTTTGGTTTTGCTCGAAGGAACATTCGTAAATTGAAATATTCCATCATTTACACCGTCATTTGCTGTTTTGGTTATAAGGTTTCCTTCCGTAGTCACGGTCAGATTGTTTAAACCCTTTTCGTCAAGGGCATCAATAACGTTACCCTTCAAACTAGTGCTTGACGTTGTTGTTTTGGTCCCAGTAAGAGACGTAGCGCGATCAAGAAAAGAACTTTTGCCGGAAGTGTTAAGCGTACACCCTATACTGCCGAGAAGAAGTCCAATAAATACAAAAACAAATAAAACCAAAAATGCCCGGAATCTAAAACTGGCAAACATTTTCAAAGCTCTCCTTTTATATGGAAAATTGACATAATATTTCTATTATAAAATATAAAAAAGTATATCATAACAAAAGATTAATATTCAAGTATTAAATTCTATAACTATTAAACTACTTAATAGACCACACCTTTTTTCTTTGCAATTTTCCAGCCAGTTTTTTTATTGACAGAATGACTTAAAATGCCGTGTTTTAGTTATGTCCACCAGGGACATCTGACAGCAGTGTTACTTTTTCAACACCACTTTGTCAATTTAATAACATTTTTATACCGTTTTAGGGAATAAAATAACATCCGACAGAGTTTTGGCTTCAGGCAAACAAAAAAACAACAATCTGTCCAAACCAACTGCAATACCACTACAAGGCGGAAATCCTTCGTTAAGGGCAGTTATCAGATTTTCATCAATCTTTTGATGATTTTTTTGAAATCTTTTTTTCTGTTCCTCACCATCATCAAGTTCAGTAAAGCCATTACATAACTCAACACCGGATAAATAAATTTCAAATCTCTCACAAACATCTCGCGCTGCTGATAATTTAGAAAGCGAAGCCAGGGTAACCGGATAATCATATACAGCAACCGGAGTATCAAATTTATTTAACACCGGTTCAATTTTTTCAAGAAAAATCAGGCTAAAAACCTCATTCCAGTCGCATAAAGATGTACAATCAAGATTTAGATTGTCTGTTGCAATACTCTTTATTTGTTCAAACTCAACTGTTCTTCTAAATGAAAACCCTGCATGTTCAATAAATAAATCATCCAATGTTGTTTCCAAAAAATTGGCAAAGATAAAATTTCTATTATTTTTTCTTATTATTCCATCAGGGAAAAAATTTTCAAAAACAACTTTCATATAATCTCTGGTCAATTTAAAAAGATCTTTATAATCAGTAAAAGGTTCATACCATTCCAGCATCGTAAATTCAGGATTATGAAATCTGGTAGATTCGTTTAATCGAAAACTTTTTGTTATCGTAAATATCTTTTTAAATCCTGCCCCAAGTAGTTTTTTCATCGAATATTCAGGGGACGAAATCAAAAAGCCATTGTTATCAGTTATTTCATACGCATTGGTGAAAAGATCATTTCCAGGATAATTTACAACTATTGGCGTTTCTACTTCCAGAAAATCTCTGCTATTAAAAAAATCCCTCGTGATTTCATAGAGTTTTGACCTTGTCCTGGCAACACGTTCAAGCCACTCCATACTTTTATGAAGGCAATATCTTTTATTCAAAACTTGATCACAGTACTTTTTACAGTATTTTTATAGAAATATTTTTTCTGTGAAAAATTAAGTTTTTTCAATAAAATTTTTTTCAATACATCTATATCAAATTCTTTTTCAGGCAAATACATCATCCAGAAATTTAAAGCTTCGTCAAAATCTACAAATTCCTGAACCAGTTCTAATTCAATATTTCTCAATTCAAAATCAACTGAACAATCAAGCAAATTTTCAACAAAAGGTCTTATTTTGAATTTACTACTACTTATTTCTTTCTTTTCAGAAAACAGCAAAGGATATAATTCATCAGAATAAAATTTGTCATTGTATGGTTTCAAAAGAAAAAAAACAGCAGGACCATTTTTCATCTCCATAATTCTCCTGATAAAACCTTCTTCAAGAAAATAACCACCTGCAACATGAATTGATGTAATCAGATCATATTGTTTTACTGGCGGTACAAAGGTTTCAAAATTGCAATTATGATGGAAAATATTCGAAAATTCATCATTCTTTTTTCTAGATAATTCACACATTACAGGCGAAGAATCTACAAGATCTACTCTTTTAAAAACATCCTTCATCATATTTCCAAGAACACCCGTACCTGAACCTATATCCAGAAAAGATTCATTTCCAGTTTCGATTTCTGAGAGTATTTCATAAATCAGTTTAAAATATCTACTTTCAGGATGAACTACTGCCTTATCATAATACTCGATCTGGGAGCGGGAATGAAAAAACGGAGTTCTTTCAAACGATTCTATTTTATTCATTTCAAAATACCATCCAAAATATCGATTATTTTTGAAAAATAATCTAAATCATTCAACATTATCCGTTCATTTTTAACCTTATTTTCCAGACCTGATTCCACAAAAGAATTAAAGTCTATTTTGGAAAAATCTCCTCTTCCATGAATAATAGATCTTTTCAAAACTTCCGGATGCGGCGACTTCCAGAATTCCCTGTCAATGATATAAGTAGGCATTTTCAACGCCATTAACGGCAGCGCTTCGTTGTTACTAAGCACAATAGAAAAGCCATCGGTCGAATCTAATCTAAAAACTTTGTCATACAATTCTTTTATTTCAACTGAACTGACTTTTATCCTGCTATTTTTTAAAAATGAAACAAATCCAGAAAAACGTTTTTTTTCTTTTATATTCATATACGGAGTGTTAATAATACAAATTTCTTTTATTTTTTCAATTTCAACAAATTCAGTAAATAATTTTAATATCGTATTTTCATATCCACTTGATAATTCATTTATAAAATATGCCTTTCTCGAGGTTGAACAGTTGACCTGTGAATAAGATTCGTTAGTATAAAAACCAGAGCCAATAAAAATATGTATTCCACTCTTCCCGGAATAACACAAGTTATTATTTCCAAGTTCCTCAGTTTTGGTTATGATACCAAATCTTATCAATTTATGTACCTGCCGATTGATATCCATTTTATTGAAAAATCCGGGAACAATTATAACATCTCCTGCAAAACAGTCTATTTGCAACGTGTCAACAAACTGAACAGTTCTAGTTTCACTTGGTACTTTTTTTAAAAGATCTTTTCCCCAGCTGAGGAGATCCTCCAGAACAAGATCTACATAAAACATATCAAAATCAGAAAAAACTTCCCGTTCCAAAGGCTTTACATCCAGATCAGTCATGAATTTCAATTTACTCATTATTCCCGACTGAGCATCTACAGGTTGCATATATATATATAACTGCAGATTCCCTGCATATTTTTTTAAAACAGAGCTCATCCTACATATTCTAAAAGGATTATCGAAAGAGATAAAAATAAGACATTTTTTCATTTTATATTTAATTTGCCCAGTCTTTTAATTTAGCTGCTTTGAAGTGTAAACGTACCAGATTATTTCTAACATCTTTTATATGACCACCGTCACCAAATTGTTTAATATATTTTTCAACCTTACCCTCTTCAACTCTTATATCTCGAAAAAGAGCTTTTACCTTGAACTGGATCCGCTTTGAGACCCGAATTCTTCTTTTCTGAACAAATGTCGTTTTTTCCCAGTATGCAATATCACGTCCAAACTGATTTATTTTGCTATACCAGTACTTCTCATAATTGTTCAGGTTATTTCCCTTATTTACAGTTGCAGTTGGTTTATAAGTTGTCGAAGAAGCACTCGAATTATTTTGCCGCGCCTTCATTTTTGCTCTTAGTTTAGCCATCTTTTCTTTTAATGAAAGCTTCTTTGCCGGAGGATTATACACTGGTTTCTTTACTGGCGTTTTTTTCACAACTTTAACAGATTTTTTCTTTTTTGGTTTTTTTACAATTTTTTTCTTAACAACAGGTGCTACAGGTTTTAAAAGCTTCAAGATTCTAAAACTTTTAAAAATACTTTCAAGATCATATTCAACATCATCAATTTGTTCATTAGTAACAATACTATTTATTACAAAAAAATTATTTCCATCACCTTTAACATATTCAAAATTGCTACATTTTATTCCAAAAAAGTCCATATTATAGATAATGATATAATATACATCTCTATTATTCTCTGTATCAACAAGCTTATAATTCATTCCAGAGAATGCTTTTTTTAATACTTTTTTTCTGTTTTCAACAAAATTCTTAAGGGACATTTTATTCTTAGTCATTTCTGATTTTACAGAAATCGCCGGCAGAATACTTCCTTTATGGCGAAGAGTTACTTCATATTTAAATAATTTCTGAGATTCCAGCCATTTTTCTGATGGATAATCGAAAGAAAAATTTTCTTTTTGAGAAATATATCTAGTAAACTCTTTATCATCATCATTACTGCTAGTTCGGACAGTTGGAACAGCATCAGTGGTATCAGTTATAACGGAATCATCATTCTTGTTATTCGATACAAAATCACTAAGAGCATCAAGTATATTGCCATCATCACCAGATTTATCGCCGTCATCACTCTTATCAGGTTCTACAACTTTGATTTTAACCGGTTTAACTACTACTGGTTTTGTATCATTACTTTTTTTGTCATCCTCTGAGATCCAGTTTGAAAGCGAATCAAGAATATTATCAGATTTATCATTTCCAGACGAATCAACATTTTTATCATCACTGACAGAATCATTCGTATCAGTATTTACTTTTTTATCTGTTTTATCATTCTTCCAGTCAGCAAGGGCATCTAAAACACTATCTCCACTTGAATCGTTATTAACATCAGGTTTAGAAATATCTGTTTTTTTAGTCTGATCATTTGAATCATCTGCTGCAACCTTATCCCCGCTGGTCATATCAACAAGTGTATCAAGTATGCTATTATCTTCACTTGTTTTATTCGAGTCCGTTTTTGGTTTATCTATTACCGTATCAACTGTTTTGGTATCAACAGTATTTTTCGGATCCGAATTTACTTTATCATCACTTGAAGTCCAACTGGAAAGCGCATCCAATACATTGTTCGACGAATCATTTTTCAAAGGTTTATCAGAAATCTTTACTTTATTAATGTCTTTATCAACAACAGATTTCGTTTGGCCATCACCAAGAAGTGCCAGCATTTTCAATTTTTGCCTGTCAAGTTCTCCGGATTGATCATCAGAAACAGAAACACCTGTTTTTTCAGCAAGCCAGGAAACTGTTTTCTGCAATTTTCCAGTTATTTTGGAAATAAACTTGCTATATCTTTTAAGTTGTTTTTTGTTAACTGGACTGTCATTGAAAAGCATTGAATTTATAAGATTATTAAAAATGGATTGAAAGGTTAGAAACTTCCAATAATTTGATTCAAGTTGATAAAGAGCTTGAATGCTCCTGTAATCTTGAGCTTTATACTTTTTTAAGATTATGTTCAAAGTCTTTTTAAATACAATTATATTATTATTTATGTTCTGCTTAATTCCTCTGATTTTATCTTTTGAAAATTCTTCCAGACTGGATACCTCAGTCATTAATACTGATATATTTTCAAGTGAATTTACTTTTTTTCCACTTGTTTTTAATTCAATTTCAAAAATATCTGAACCAGATTCTAAGGACAGGAGTTTATTGATTTGATCAGAATAACTTTCAGGAAGAAAATCCAGTATAACCTTTTTATAATTTAATAATTGTACTCTCGCAGCAAGATTTTCCTTCATCAATTCAATCCACTTCACTATTTTTTCATCTTTTTCCAAAAATACAATTTCATCCATAAAATTTTCCAGTTCAATTGTATTCTTTTTCAACTTTCCATCTAGTGTTCCAGCTTTTTCAAGTTTTATACCAAGGCTATTTTTGATTGAATCCAAAGATTGATTGTAAAATTTTTCCCCTTTTTCCAGAACAGACTCTTCAATATCAACATTTTCAAGAATCCCATTAAATCGTTTTTCGATTGCTGCGGGAAATTTTTTCAGAAATAATTTATGTTTCATTGAAAGATTTTCCTGAATTTCTTCAGTAACATCAGGCAAATATCCATTTATACTTCTTTTCTTTAACTCATTATAGTCAGGTAAATAAGAATAATAAAATGGAAGACCATCAGCATAGGAATCATAAAACACCGACAGTTTCGCAATTAAAGGCATTATTTCAAGGAGTGGAAGATTATAAATATTTTCAGATTTTATTTCAAAAAACATTGTAGTAAGAATATTTCTCAAAAATTCGATATGGCAATTTAAATAAAATTCATCTTTAAGTATTTTCTCCAGATGTTTTTTCAGAACACCGTCATGTTTTGTCGTATATTTATAAATACTTGTAAGTCCCTGCTGTAGAAAAAATATCTTCCTGCAATATTTTTCTTTTTCTGTACCGGTTTTTCCATCCAGTTTACTAGTGTAATTTTTAATAAATCCAGGAAAAAGACTCTTAAACGTCTTCTTTTTAACAACCATGGAACCACCAATAAATTTCTCTTCTTTTTCTATTATATTAGATTCATACCCTTTTACTTTTTCTTCAAAATTCTGAGAATATAAAGTGAATACCCCTGATGAGATCAAAATAAACAGAATAATACAAAATCGGAAATTTTTATGTAACATTTCCCCTCCAGATTATTTTAAATTTTTAATATCTTAATATATAGTTTAAGAGTATGCAACTTAATTAACCCAACAGGGATCACAAATTAATAGTTCATAAAAAAATTGAAGGAATCGAATAATACTGTAGGGGAGGGTCTGTGACCCTCCCGAATTAAATTACTTTGGATAATACACAAAAGAATGCCATTTTATTTTTTTATTCGAGAACGGGAGGGTCACAGACCCTCCCCTACAGATTGTTATTGCTTTATTGCAGAACTAAAAGTTTTCGACCCAACCCGTCACACACGCAAGAATATTAAAATCATTATTCGATATTTATCCTTATTTACTAAAATCTGTGTTTTATCTGTGTTAATCTGTGGCTATTTTTTACTATTTAAAGAAATGAAATCTAAAAACATATTCTGTGACTAAACAACCTAGGCTGATAACCACCCCTATAGGAAATGATACTGAACCTGATTTATCATATATTGTCCCAGTAGCAGGAGTTCTTGTATAAATTGACATTATCATATTCTTAATAATTTTTACAAGTTGGCCCCGCGCCAGAAGATAAACAATTGAAATCACAAAATATATTAAAGAAAAAATCAGAAATACCCAGAATACAAAATGTGGTCCTTTTAAAGCACCAATTCCTGCCAAGAGCTTCACATCTCCTGCTCCAACCCCGCCAAGAGCAAAAGGAACAAACAACAATCCAAGACCAAGCAATAATCCAAAAACACTTAATTTTAGACCAACCATACCGTGAAGATAATAATTAATAACCACTCCAGCTATAATAATCGGGAAATTAAGTTTATTCGGAATTTTCTTATATCTGTAATCCCAATAGGAGGCAATCATTATATAAATCAAACCTATTGAATTAACTAAAATACCAGTACTGTATTCCATATAATTTATAATACCACATTTTTTTGTAATCGTCATAGTTGATAGGGGACGCGTCTTGACATTCGACATTTATGATACCATTTCTAACTAAATGTCAAATGTCAAGACGCGTCCCCTTTTAAAATGAATAAATTATTAAAAAAATTCGACCGCGTCAACAAACTGTTTTCATCTTATAAATACTGATAACATCTATGTTTGTTGTGTTTAGAATTATTTGAAATTTGAGTTTAAACAGGATAAAATCGAATTTGAAAATGAGTGGTATAAAAAATAGAAAAAAAATAAACAAATATCTATTAAAAAAACTCCAGGAAATCCAGTTTGATCTTACAAATCATTGTAATGTCAACTGTCCGATGTGCTATATGTCATATCACAGATTTAAAGAACAGGGTTTTTTTCAGTTTGATCTATTCAAGAAAATAATTGATGAAGTTGTTGATGAAAAATATTTTGCAACAATGATCAAGTTATACTGGATTGGCGAGCCACTTCTCCATCCTGAATTCAATATGTTTGTTGACTACATTTTTAAGAAAAAACTGCTTCATGACTTTTTCAAACATACAATGGTATCAACAAATGGATTTGCACTTGATCGTACTCTTGCTCAGAATATTCTTAATACCGTTAAAACAGGCGTGGACAATGGCCTGCCAGAAGATACTTTTCTTGTTGTCCTTTTCTCCGTAGACGCAATTACTCCTGAGACTTACAGACTGGTAAAACCAGGAGCCGAATTAAACAACATCATGGAGAATATTAAAACATTCCTTTCAATACGAGAATCTCTTGGGCTTAATTATCCTGTCATCACACTACAATTCGTTATTCAGGAGCATAATCACTCTGAAGTTGGAGCTTTTGTAGACTATTGGAAAAGGTTTTTCAGGAAAATCGGAAAACCACTAGAAGTACACTATTCATGGTGGCACAATAATGAGCATGACCATATCGCAATAATGCCCTGTACAGCTCATAGCGATTTTTCAAAACAGAATCAACTGTATAAATTATATCTGGATGCAATTGCCCCTTATACTGAAGCAGAAAATCATGATCCCTTTGGAGATTATTCCAATCGTTTCAGAGATTGTTGGGATCTTGACCTGGATAAACAGGAAAAAGACGGCTGTGAATATGACTCTGACGACAATAGACAACCTTGTAGTTCCGTTTTTAAGGCACCTAATATTAAACATAATGGCGAGATTGCATTATGCTGTCGTCAAGCTCTATCTGAAGAAAACAATGTTGGAAATCTTAATAAAAATACACTTACTGAGATATGGACCGGGGAAAAAATGCATAATGTCAGACTTGAACAAATTAATGGAATATTCAACTACGGTTGTGATGAATGTATCACACAAGAACAATGGGGGTTCATGACTGACTCTGAAATCATAGAGTTTTTAAGGCTTAATGGAGAAGAAAATTTAATTAATAAATTTGTTGATAGAAAACAGTTTTGATTATATAATGATGGCTTTTTAAAAAATTTGACCCTGTTTAGGGCTATTAAAGGGAGAAGGAAATGGTTTCAGAAATCAAATATGTTAGAAAACGTGATGGAAAACGAGTAAAATTTGACCCGCAGAATATTATAGAAGCTATTGAAAAAACGGTTAATGCAGTTGGAAATGATAATATTGTAGATGCTGTCAGAGTTGCAAAACAGGTTGTTGAACTATTAGAAATTGTTTACAGAGGAGACAGAAGAGTACCAACTGTAGAAACAATTCAGGATCTTGTTGAAAAAATGCTTATTGATAATGGATATGCAAGAGTTGCAAAAGCTTATATTCTTTATCGTGACCAACATGAAAAACTCCGTGATGCTCAGAAACTACTTAAAAGCGCAATCGGAATGGTTGATAGTTATATAGGACAGGATGACTGGCGAGTTCGCGAAAATTCTAATATGGGTTATTCCCTGCAAGGACTTAACAACCATGTTTCATCACTGGTTTCATCTCATTACTGGTTGAATAAAATATATTCCAAGGAAATTAAAAGTGCTCATCTTGAAGGTGATTTTCACGTTCATGACCTGGGATTACTCGCAGTATACTGCTGCGGATGGGATATGAAAGACTTGCTCACAAATGGATTTAAAGGAGCATATGGAAAAATACAAAGTCGCCCAGCTAAACATTTCAGAACCGCACTTGGACAGATTGTAAACTTCTTTTATACTTTACAGGGAGAATCTGCCGGGGCGCAGGCTTTTGCAAATTTCGACACCCTCCTTGCTCCATTCATCCGATATGATAAGTTAACATACAAAGAGATTCTTCAAGCGATCCAGGAATTTGTTTACAACATGAATATACCTACTCGCGTTGGTTTTCAAACTCCTTTTACAAATATCACCATGGATATGACTGTTCCTTCCGCATTCCAGGACGAACATGTAACAATAGCAGGTGAACTTAAAAATGAGACTTACGGAGAATTCCAGAAAGAAATGGATTTACTCAACAAGGCTTTTTGCGAAATAATGCTTCAAGGGGATGCCAAAGGAAGAGTATTCACATTTCCAATCCCAACATATAATATAACCAAAGATTTTGCATGGGAAAACAAACAGTATGATAGCCTTTGGGAAATGACAGCAAAGTATGGTATTCCATATTTTGCTAACTTTGTTAATTCAGATATGTCACCAGATGACGCTAGAAGTATGTGCTGTCGACTTCGGCTTGATAACCGCGAGTTGAGAAAAAGAGGTGGAGGCTTGTTTGGATCAAATCCTCTTACTGGAAGCATTGGCGTTATAACTATAAATATGCCAAGAATTGGATATCTGTCTCATAATAAAACAGATTTCTTTGAAAAACTTGAATATTTAATGGACACTGCAAGAATAGCATTTAAGACAAAAAGAAAGATCCTTGAAAGATTTACAGATCAAGGACTTTATCCATATTCAAAATTCTATCTTCGAGATATCAAGAAAAGATTTAATCAATACTGGGCCAACCATTTTTCAACAATTGGTCTGACAGGAATGAACGAATGTTGTATTAATTTCCTTGATAAAGATATTTCTTCTGAAAAGGGGAAGAATTTCTCAATAGAAGTACTGGATTTCATGAGAGGAATACTTCAAAAATATCAGGAAAAAGAAGGGGCTCTATATAATCTTGAAGCAACACCAGCAGAAGGTACTGGCTACAGACTTGCAAGGCTGGATCAGGAAGCATATCCAAAAATTAAAGCTTCTGGAACAGATGTACCTTATTATACTAATTCAACTCATCTGCCAGTTGGGCAATCTGAAGATATTTTTGATGCTCTTACACATCAGGATGGTCTTCAGACTCTATACACAGGAGGAACAGTTTTTCATGGATTCCTTGGTGAAAGAATCGACGATATAGAAACCTGTAAAAACCTTGTGAAAAAAATAAGTACCAATTTTCATATGCCTTATTTTACACTGAGTCCCACATTTACAGTTTGCCCAGTTCATGGTTACATTAGTGGTGAACACAAAGATTGTCCACATGTTGAAAAAGCAGATATTGAAATTGATGAAAAAAAAGAAAAGACTGATAATAAAAAAAAAAGCATAAAATCTTGAAAGAAATAAAAATAGTTGGAGGTAAGATAAATGTCAAAGACAACAAAATGCAATGCGAAGACTGAAGTTTATTCCAGAGTGGTTGGGTTTTACAGACCTGTTAAGCAGTGGAACGATGGAAAACAGGAAGAATTCAAAGAAAGAAAAGTTTACGAAGTAAGTTCTACAAAAACTAACTAGTTGAATAATAAATTATGATTAAGGGATTTCTTGGAACTACTATTATTGATTATCCCGGAAAAATTGCATCCATTATATTTGTTTCTGGATGCAATTTTTTCTGTCCTTTTTGCTATAATAAAAGTTTGGTAATAGCAGATCATATCAAAACACAACCTGATATTTCAGAAAATACAATACTTGATGAGCTATTAAAAAGAAAAGGATTTATTGATGGTATCGTTATTACCGGCGGTGAAGCCTTATTATGGCCGGAGCTTAGGGATTTTTTATCTATTGTTAAAAAAAGAACAAATCTTTTGATCAAACTTGATACCAATGGATCTTTACCAGAAAAACTAAAATCATTTATCGATGATGCCCTTTTAGATTACATAGCAATGGACATTAAAACTGGATTTTCAAAATATTCCAGGTTATGCAGCATAAAAAATATTGATAAAAAAATTCAGGAAAGCATGCAGATCATAAGATCTTCAGGACTTCCATTTGAATGGAGGACAACAGTGGTTCCACCGCTCTTTAAAATAAGTGATATAAAAGAGATTACACCATTTTTATCCAGTGAAGATGTTTATTACTTTCAAAAAATGGCTGTAATTGAAGAAGAGATTATTGATCCTTCAATATTAGAAGGGCTGGAAGATGTCTCATTTACAGAATTAAAAACGATGCTCAAGCCTATTTTGAAAAAAAATGTGAAAGTGTCTTACCGAGGTTTTGATTAAAATAGTAAGGCGAATAAATATAAACTATATCTTTATTGTTTTCGAAAAATACTAAAACATCCTTATCAGATATAAGATCTCTGTCCAGAATAATCTTTTTGTATCTACCTTTTTTAATAAAAATCAATTTCCCATTTCTGTACACATAAATTTTACGATTATTGAAACACGGGGAAATAAATTCATAATACTCTTCATTTTTTTGTACATCAGGATAGAATTTAACTGGAGCATAACAATTCAGCTCCTTTAAAATAATTCTAAGATTATTGAGATAGTTAGCTTTCATATCTCTTTTCATTTCAGAATCCAAATATTTACCAATCGAATTTTTGAATCTTTTTATTATTTCTGCAGGATTTTCAGAGTAAAGTATAATATGAAAAATCAGCCTTTCAATTTTCTGAATATCATCTATAGGTACATTTAAGACAAAAGTCTTTTCTTTAAATTTTTTCAGCTGTTCAGAAAATTTTATAATTTCAATGAATCTCTCAAAATTTTCTGTTCTTAGTAATAAACTATATTGCGAAAGTGAAAGATTATTCTTTTTTTCCAGATTTGTATAAACTCTATTTACAATTAGATCTGTAAATAAGTACAGCCAATCATTTTCTAAAGAAAAATATGATAATAAACTATATAATCTGCATTCAAAAAATATCAATTTGGATTTAACATACATTGTATGTTCAATAGTCTGTTTTTTTACATATTCCTCTACCAGTTTAGAAAGTTTTTTCCTGATTTTAGACAAATAATATTTCTTAATAAGATATACTGGCTTTTTTTCAGAAATTCCCGAAACATAATCCTGGATTACCGAAATATTAGTTTGATCATATTTCAGAATTGTATTATAGATTGGAATTGCATTAAGAATGATTATTCTATTTTCAAATGTTATTTCAAGAGGATTATTCATAATCCGGATACTATTCTTAAAACCTGTTACCTGTTTTCGATTATTATATACCAGGCAAACATGTTTAACCGGATAAAGTTCATCCATCAATTTCACTTGAAACTTCATTTTATAGTTTTTATTTTTATCCAAAATAATGGTTTTATTAACACAACCATTAGCATTAATTTTCATTGGGATAGCATGCGCCAAAGTGGATATCAGCATAAAGATTATAAAAAAAACAGTTATATTAATTATTCTTTTCATTTTATATTTTGAGTTTAATATGCATTATCATAACGCGTCAGGGCACATTGAATTTTTTTGAACATCAAAGAAAATTCAAGTCCTTCTGACACAATCTGTATTGGTATTTGATATTAACTATTTTATCCTCTTTCTTTGTGATTTTACTTTTTATTACCTCCAGGTTTCTTCGTGTCCTTCGTGGTAAATTTTTTGCATTCTTCTTTGTGCCTTAGTGCCTTTGTGTGAGGTCTCTTTTAATCTTTTTCATACATGTAATATCCATATTTATTAAGAATTGATATTAATGCTTTATTGAACTCAGCTTTGAGATTTTTTTCATCACCAGTAAACTGTTGTATAAGATTTCCTTCCAGATCATAAATTAATATTCCTCTTTTTTTCTTCATTTTATATGCTCTGGTAATTTCAAGTCTGTAATCAAAAATCCAGCTCACTTTTACATTTCTAAAAGCCTTTCTCATATTCCTTCCAAGGTCCTTTACATACACTGCTTTCATATTTCTGATATGTTTTTTCAAGGCTTTTTCATATGCTCTTTTATAAAGGGTATAATAAGTCTGAGTGGGCTGAAGAATATTTATAAATTGTAATTTTGAGCTATGTTGAGGAATATAATCACAATCCCTTGCAAGCCAGAATGAAGTCAACTTCAAATGAAAATCATCACTGAAAGTAATAATAATAATTTTTTTACTCATGATTCTCTTGAAATTGAATTTCTTACCTTCAATCGTAAAAGCATCGAAAAGATGGAGTTTATTTACATTTGAAGATTCAGCCTGAGTCCAGTAATTATTATATTTGATAAGTAATTTATTTACACCTGAATAAGGCTTCTTTTTTGCATAACATGGTGTCAGAAAAGCTATTATCAGTGAAACTATCAAAAAATATCTAATAAAATTATTCATGGTAATTTTTTTCATATTCATCTTCTTTTTATTTAGTAGAGGAAATAACTAAGTTGGCGCAAGGGTCAGGGCACTATGATTTTTTTTGAATTTCAAAGAAAATTAAAGTCCTTCTGACCCCATCTATATTAGTCTTTTGTGTGAACTATTTTCCCCTCTTCTTTGATTTTCTCTTATCCAATTTATCTTGTTAATCCTGTCTAATCTTCTCTTTCTTTGTGCCTTAGTGCCTTTGTGTGAGCTATTCTTTATTTCTCCATGTATGCAGTCAATTTATCAATTATTATCTTCTGACCCATAGTCGAAATAAAATTTCCAAGTCGCGGACCACGTTCCTGACCAGTTATACCATGATAAAGTTCTCTAAAAAAAGCTTTAGGCTCAAGTTCTTCTTCCTTTGCAATCAGATAGATCGAGTTATGAATCTCATCACTGCCCTTTTCTGAACTTAGAAAATCAATAAACTTTTTAAAGCAATTTTCAAAATCCTTATCAAAAACATGTGTTTCGCCGCCCTGACTCATAATCTCGTCTGCATACTTTATTGCTAAATCGAGTGTTTCATCTATATATTTTTTTTGATTTTCATCAAGTCCCGGAGCACTTTCATCAAAAAGATATTCCTTAATAATATCCTTATCCTTACTCCCTACAGCTAAAATCAAGTTACAAATTGTAGAAAACTGTGTTTCACTCGGAAATGGATTTGCTTCATCAAGATTAAAAAATTTTACAAATTTAAAGGTATCATCTTTAGAAGTATTGTTATAATAGCTATTTTGAATACTTAAAAGTTCATCCATATATTGTGGGATTATTTCAAAATAAAGACGTTTGGCCTTTGTTGGCTTTTTAAACATGTATAATTTCAACGCATCTTCATTACCATATTTAAACCATTGATCAAGAGTCACACCATCACCAACTGATTTTGATATCTTACTCCCATCTTCATTTAGAAAAAGTTCGTAAAACATTCCTATTGGTGGTTTTCCACCTATTGCTCTGACAATTTTTTTGGAAACATTAGCCGATTCAATTAAATCTTTTCCATACAATTCGTAATTGATCTTGAGAGCATTCCATCTGAGTCCCCAGTCAACTCGCCATGTAAATTTCCCTTTTCCGTCAAAAACAGATGAAGTCCCCTTATGACCACATGAAGTTATACCTTTGAATTCTTTACAGCAATGATATGTTACTTCCATTTTTTCAACATCAAAAGATTCAATATCACTTGTATAAAGTTTTCCGCAATTTTCACAGATCTGAAAATATGGAAACCATCCTTTCCGTGTTTCTGGGGAAAGTGTTGGAAGAACAATGCTCTCCATTTTATCAAGATTACTTAAAATGCTTTTGATACTATCGTTAAACACACCACTTTTATATTGTTCCGTTGATGATTTAAATTCATATTCTACGCCAATATGATCAAGCATTTTAATAAGCTCCTGATTCATATGTTCAGAATAACTCCCGTGGCATCCGTATGGATCCGGGATCGAAGACAATGGTTTTCCCAGATGCGGAGTTAAAAATTCGGCATCCATGTTTTTCGGAATCTTCCTAAGTCCATCAAGATCATCGGAAAATGAAATGATCTTACCTTTTCCACCAAGTTCACGAAGTGCTTTTAAAAGAAAATAGGTCCGTACAACTTCTCCAAATGTTCCTATATGTGGTAATCCCGAAGGACCATAACCTGTTTCAAACAGAATTTCTTTTTCAGTTCCGTATTGTTTTAAAAGTTTTTCAGCTTCCTTATATGGCCATAGATTAGCGCTCATTATTGTGCTCCTTTATATTTTTGTTTTTATGGGGTCAGGTCTACTTTCTTGTCGTTTTCCAATTTGATTATTCTAATATCGTGATTTTAAACGTTCGTTCTGAAGAATTATTATCTACAAATCTTGATGTGGCTTTCATCAGGTATGTTCCATTTGCAAGTTTACGTCCAACCCGATTAGTTCCCTGCCATAAAATCTTATAAGTATATATTCCTCCATTTTCACTTTCCAGATCAGTATTATCGAGTGGAAATTTAATAACAAGGTCTCCGCGAACATCATAAATCCTGATTTCTCCAGTTACTATCTCATTTCCTGCAACAACAACAACAGGAATATCGCTAATTGTAGTTACAGGATTTGGATAAACATAAAACTGCAGTAATGCAGATTCAACGGCCTTAAAATTGTATTGTTTCTGTGACACGTTTCCAACATTATCAAAAACCTCTACAATTCCATCTCCACGAACAGATTTTGGAATATTAAACTTCAAAAAGTTTTCACCACTTGAATGATCATATGAATTCGATACAGGATAAAACTTATCCTGTCTGACAGTAATATTGGAATTTTTCTGATCAATACCACTACCGCTTTCATTGATATTTACAGTTACGGTTCTAAAAATCCCAGATTTGACTTTTAGATCATTTATCACAGGATTACCAACATCGGTTTTTATATAATACTTTCCACCAGAAAGCTCTGGAC
This sequence comes from Candidatus Muiribacteriota bacterium, assembly GCA_030633305.1. Lineage (GTDB taxonomy): Bacteria > Muiribacteriota > DAOVTB01 > DAOVTB01 > DAOVTB01 > DAOVTB01. The sequence continues at coordinate 15,437 of DAOVTB010000014.1, read as the reverse complement.
ATCCAACTTTTTGAGACATGATGAATTCTTCTTCTCCATTTCTCAATCTGACCAAATAAGAATTAGAAACAGGTCCAAAATAAATTTCAGTATTTTTCAAAACACAATTATCTGGATAAATACTTATACTATCTTCAGATTTACCTACTTTCCTACTTATATTCTCGCTATTTGAAAAAAGTAATATCATCCCATTTTCAGAATAGTTTCCCTTTATTTCAAAAGTCCTGTGTTTCAATGAAATTGCTTTACCCTGAAGCTGCATCGTAGAAATATAAGAATTTGATTCAGCTGTTAACAGATTGTTATAGGGACTTGTCGCAACAGCCGTTACTTTTACAAACGTATCAGCAGAATTGGAGATGTTAAAATTCCCCATATAAGTATCCGATTTAATCTTGCTTACAGAAACTGAGCTTTCCTGAGTTCCTATTGTAGTTTTCAACGTTGGTGTAACCAGAAGATTGGAATCTGTTTTAATAAGTGATATTATCTCTTCAGTTTTTGCCGGATTCGGAAAAGTGTAAAGCTCAATTGATGGAGGTAGAAATTCAACAGTATCATTCGTACGATAATATATTTCTCTGCTTCCATTACGGTCATCATCATAGAACAAATAGAGTTTTCCATTGCTTACTGCAAGAACAGGATTTTTTGAATCGCTGTTTGAACTGCTCATCTGAGCATCAACAGACCAGTTGACTGCATTTGGTGAATATTTATAAAAAATGTGGTTATTACTCTCTCCTGATTTCAATCCAGAATAAACAAGTTGAATCCGATCGGAAATTTCATCACCAATGACTTCATATGAAACTATATTTGCAACTGCAATATCAACTTTACTTTCAACATTCCAGTTCAAGCCATCATCTTCAGAAATCCTTACATACAATTCATTTGTACTTACACTGGTTTTCCTGAGATAAAACAGGAATAATCTATCTCCCAGTTCAATTATTTCTGGTTCACTGTGATCAAAACTCATTGATGTCATTGCAGACGCTGATGAAAATGAGATTGTACTGTCAGCAGAACTGGAATAATAAATCGATTGTTTAGCAGCCCCTTCTTCCCAGACAATATGAACATTGCTATTATAACATAGTATTTTCGGATTATATGAATGATAAAGGGACTGTGAATTCACCTGATACTCAGTTTCAGGAACAGTGCCATAATTACTAAATATCCTGAAAAAGATATTATACTTATCAACTTCGATTTTCGAATATGCTGAATACATCTTACTGGAAAAATATTGGACATGAGACTCTCCAACTTCAGCAAGTGAATAAGGTGAAGAAAATGACAGTGCTTGATTGTCGGTGATTGAAAAATAATGCTGTGGTGTACTACTTGAATTTTTTCCCTCAAAAACAACTGCTCCAAAACTTCCGGAGGATGAGGATTGAGACTTTTGTGAATAGCTCATCTGAGGCGTCAGGCTCATGGAACTTTCCCATATCTTGTCTATAAGAGAATACTTTTTTGTAAAGATTCTGTTCACACTATTTGAGTTTTTGGTAAAAGAAAGCATCAGATACTGATTTATAATTGATGTTGAAGGATTGGAATTTCCAGAATCAAACGTCAGCCTATATTCAGAAATCCATCCTGAAAGCCCGCTTACCATCTGCGAACTGAAATCTGATGGAGTCTGTATATTTGTTTCTACTGTTGTTATAACATTCAACGATTTATCTTTTACATTCTCGATCTTTAGATTATATGTTGAATTTGTGTTCATTGCAGGAGTAACTGTCAAAGTAACACTTTGACTCTCTAAAGTAAGAACAGCACCTGTAACTGTCAAATCTGGATTTAAGGTATAATTTCCTATAGCAGTACCTGTAGTTGAATCAAGCTCCTCTGAAAAATCAAGTCTGAGTGTATTGGCATTTACAATCGAATATCCTGTATAATTGGGAGCAACCTTGTCCTGAAAATAGATACATACAGTTCCCTTATCATCGAAAGTATTCTTAGATGAAGTCAACAGGAATCCGTTGTTATCAGAAAATTGACCAGAAGATGGTGAAAAATTTATCTGATAGGATGAATTCAACTTGTATATTATCCCCATAGTCTGTGATGGATCATTGAAATAAACATTAACGGTCCCGTTTCCCCGACTGTCTGTAAAAGAATAATATGTTTTACTATTCAAAACTTTTACAGAATACAGGCGATTCTGTTTTTCTATAAGTCTCGAATAAAAAATCGGGGTAACCATATCTGGAGCTGTTGAGAAATTTAATCCAGAATCTGTAGAAATATATCTATAAATATTTCCATTCAAAAAGTCATCACAATCTATAAAGCTTAAAGTTACTTCAGTTCCATTTATACTCAGCCATGGATGTATGGATGTATATTGCGGAGCCGTAAAACCAGTTGGAGAGCTCCAGGTAATTCCCTCATTAGAACCCCTTATCATATTAAGCGTTGAAGTATCGACAGAACTTACTTTCAAGTCTGTATTATTATCATTAAATTTGCTGTATACAATATAAACATAGGTATCATCAGATGCAATATCAGCAAACACTGGTATATTTATACTCGAAGAAGTGGAACTATAAACTGTTTTTTCCACACTAAGAGAATTATCACTCAGGGCTACACTTCTGTAATATAGCTTAAAAACTGTTGGATTATCAATAGAGTCAACGCTGCTTTATAAACAATGAATATAATTTTTTGAAACAGATATTTCTGGTAGAAAATAGAATGCATCGGCTGAGGCAATCGGAACTGTTGTCTCCAGTGTACCTGAAAGATCAAATTTACCAAGTATTACATCATATGTAGTATCTTCAACATAGATGAAATATATCTTTCCATCTTTTATTACTGGTGAACTTTTTGAAAACTCTCCAAATAACGGAGAATTATATGTATAAAGATTAGCCGCAGTCAAGTTTGTCTTGGTAGAGAAATTACTTCCATTATCACTTGTAGTAATCATTGCAAGATTCCCAGTAGTACCAAGCTGAACTGATTCATTGTAGAACAAATAAGTTGTCTGAGCGTATAACGCTTCAGATGGAAAATTATTAGTATAAATACTAGAAGAAAGAGTTTCCTTTGTACCATAATAAGCTGTAACAGGATAGCTGACTGGTCCATTGAAATTATTCTCCAGCAAAGCAGTCTCATTCAAGGCATTATCTTTAACATTCGTTACTTTTAACAAATTCTGACTGTTTTCAGTAATTGGATCAATATCCAATGTGACTGTTGCACTAGTCATATCTTTCGAGAAAACTCTTATATAACCATTATTGATATTAAAATCACTGGACTGTTGAAAATAATCACTATCAAGATCATCGTCAAAAATAATTTTCAGTTCATCGCTATCAGTTAATGCTACTTTGTTGACTGTTGGACCATCATTATCAGCATTTCCTTTTAATATCATAACATCATTATCATCAAGCGAAAGATGTGGGATCATGAAACCAAATCTGTTTTCATGAATATGGGGCGCTTCATCAGATGAAACCACAAGTGAGTAAAAAGAAGAAAATGAATTACCTGAATCAGTCGTAACACTGATATTCATCTTATCTAAACCATCAATTACTATGACATATAAATTTTCCTTAACAGGTGAAATTTCAAAATCCTTGATCCCGGAAGCCAACTTTCGGTCTGTTTCATATGCATCTCCATTCATATCAAGACTCTTTTTATACCAGAGATCATAGTTTCCACCACTTGAAGGTAATGTATAAAACACATGTATCAGGTTAGCATGAGAAACAGCTTTTACATTATCAACATTTGATGTTGTAAGTGTGATTCTTTTTGTCATTTCCGTAGTCAATGCATTATTGCTGGATGTAAGTCTTGAAAATCTACTCATCCAGATCTCGTTCTTTCCAGATGAAGAATCAAGATAATAACACATTAGACGTGTGATTGATGAAACTACTGAAAATTCTCTTAATACAATATTTCCCGAGAGATCTTTTGGAGGAGTTGTTGTAACCAGACTGCTTTCCTGAGTGAAATCAGATATACCAGATAAAGTTCTATTATATTTGATAAGTATATTTCCTACGATCGTTTCGCCAGTCATTGCTTCCTGAGTCTGGCTGTCATCAGATGAAAACCAGAAGGAATATACAATGCCGTTTAATGATTCAAGCTTTGGTGCATATGCATATGTACTTCCCACTTCAAAGGTATGATTGCTGATTATAGATTCTGGACTCCAGGAAGAGCCTTCATCGCTGGAACTGATATATTTTACAAGATTATTCTGTCCTATCCACATGAAAGTCAGAGAATTATCCAGAATCGCAGAATCAAAATTCTGCACTTCTGCAGTAAGCGAACTATATGTTGACGTAAGAATCTGTTCCTTGCTTATTGAAGTTCCTCCATCATGCGAAGAAATCAAAACAGCATTAGATTCATAATTTGAAAACATAAACAGTGTATTATCATTTGCAAGACTTTTCAGATCCTTAAATACATCTGGTGAAGATAATGTTTTAAGAGTTGTTGCAACCTGTAAAAAGTCAATCCCCGTAGGATAGGAGTGCAATTCGCCTGGTAATCCAAGCAAAAAGATGGCAAGTACTGTAATTAATATATATATAATATTTTTCATTAATATCGGAATTTTAGTTTTTTTTCATATTATCAAATTGACGCACACCTGTCAAACTATGCAATTGAATCCCATAATAAAAAACATTTTACCATGAAGTACATGAAGGGCATGAAGAAAACTAATCTCACATTTATGTCTACATACTTCAAATTTTAATCTAAAATTCTATTTAATTTTAAAAAATTAAACTCAAATTTTGTGCTTAATTTAATTCCCTCTTTATCTTTCAACTTCATGATCTTCATGTCCTTCATGTCCTTCATGGTGAATTCTTTATTTCTTTTTTGTATCAAATTGAAACACCAGTGATTCAAAATGGAATACTTTGCAATTCCATTTTTATTAAATCCCTTTCCAATCAACTGCTTTCGAATTGGCACGATCATTTCAATATCCCATGGAAACACTTCAAGAGGTGAAATTCATGATCGAAGAAAAATTAAAATTAAAATTTATTTTCTTTATCCTAATTCTAGTTGCCATAAAAAGCACTGTAGGCTTTTCTCAAAATTGCTTTGCTTTAAGCGGAAGGGCATCTGCAAAAATTAAATATATGGAAATCCTCCAAGCTCATAAAAAATTTAGAAAAGAGAAAAAATCTAAAATAATAAAAATAGTGAACATCAATAAAGCTACTCTTATTGAACTGATAACACTGCCCTCAATTGGAAAAGTAAGGGCAAAAAATATTATTTTCTTCAGAAAGGTTAATGGAAATTTCACATCAATATCAGAGCTAGCTCGTATTAAGGGAATTGGTAAAAAAATTATCAAAAAAATTCGACCATTTATCATTTTAAAAGACAAAGAAAAAAAGAAAATATCGCGCAGAGGCGCAAAGACGCAGAGAATAGGGAAGAATAAAAATAGAAGATGGGAAGAATAATTGAAAAAAACATTTTTTCTGCTACTGTTGGGGTTATTAATAGGAAAGTTTATATCATTTTCATATATCCTTATTTCTACATCGATTATTCTTTTAACATTCTTTTATATAAATTCTTTTTCTATGAAAAAAGGCCATCAAATAGCATTATTATCATCCATTATGACAATTTTATGTGGAATTTTAATTGGTTCTTTCAGCGTAACTTCTTTTATATCTATCACAGATTTAAATAAACTGAATTCAACAGGAAAATATTTCCAGTTTTATGGAGTTCCAGATCTAGTCTATAAAAATAAATTTTATAGACTGTATAAGATATCTGAAGCGAAGCTAATCAATTCAAAAAACAAACTTTATCATTTGAAAATTCCAATTTATTTCTGCAGTAAAACTCCCCTTTTTAAATCATCGTATTATTATATTCTTCCTAAATCTTCACAAGCTGTAAACATCAATCAAAACAGTGTTTTGATAAAAAATATGTCTCTAATATTTGATAAAAAAATTCCAGTCTCTGATTTTCAAAATATTTTCCGTAAATGGATATCTAAAAAGACATCATTATTAAATGAACAATACAGACATTTCTATGAAAAAATTATCAGTGGAACTGCAATACATCCTCCGGGTCAATTATCTTTAATCATCAAATCACTTGGCCTTTCTCATCTTTTGGCCATATCCGGACTACATTTTTCAATCCTGTTTCTTTTCATAAGAGGTATTAAAATACAATCTTTAGCAATAACTCTGTTAATTCCATTAATTTATTTATATCTTCTGAATTTCAGACCATCAGCTTTCAGAAGTTTTATCATGCTAAGCTGTTTTTTAATCGCACAGAATAATAAAAGAAAATATTACGGATATAGATTCCTGTATTTTTCAATGATAATGATAAGTCTATTTGCTCCTGAAAAACTTTTATCATATTCAACACTTTTCTCTTTTACAGCAACATTCGCCCTTTTAAAATGTTTTCCAACTAAGAATAAATGGAATTCTTTTTTCAGAATTTCATTGACGATTTTTGTTTTTTCTTCAGGGCTGACACTTCTTCTTGGAAAAACCATATTTTTCTCTGCTATTATACTAAATCCAATAATAATACCCATTTTTTCAATAATTTTTATCTGTTGCCTGGCTTTTACTTTGTTACCATTATGGCTGAGTTTTATTTCAGTTCCAGTAATAAACCTTTTAATAGGTTTATTTACTGACTTTCTTGATCTTTTCACTTTTTTTCAACATTTCAATTTCAGTATTGATTCAGAATACTGTAAATTCTTTCTTATTTTATTTAATGGGATTTTTCTTCTTTCGGAGCTTTATAAAAATAATGAATTTCAATAAAAAAATAACTAAGATCTCGCGCAGAGAACGCTAAGAACGCAGAGAAAAAAGAGTAAATCACACAAAGGCACTAAGAAGATACAAAATTTTACCATGAAGGGCATGAAGAACATGAAGGTAATATAAAAAACAAGAAAACATAACTACGTTGTCATACTGCGATCTTAGGTCGCAGTATCTATTTAAATTGTAAAAACAGAAAGATGGAAATTAACATAATGGAAAACAAAAAGTGCGAAAATAATTTGAGTCAATCACGAGATTATGATCTTTCATTTCGAGCATATAGCAGTGCATTTATTTTAATGGTCTTCTTTTTCTCAGCTTTTAACAGCAGTGATCCGAAAATTAAAGTTTTTTCAGTTGGACACGGCAGCTGCATAATGACTATTTACAAAAATTTTTCAATTTTATTTGATTGTGGCTCTATGAAATATGACTCATATCTGGCTGATAAAATCCTGAGGGAATTATTCAGGAAAAATATTTCAAAATTAAAATTTATTGTTATCTCACATATGCATTCAGATCATTTGAATGGTTTCTTTAAACTCAGTAAATATTTAGATATTCAATCCGTTTATTATTCCACAAGCAAATCTTTTTCATCAAAATTGAAAAATTCCTTTTTGAAACATCTGACAAAACCAATATTCATTCAGTCAGATCATGAAATTTCTATTGATAAATCCTTCCATGTAAAGTTTTTGACACGACATATAAATGATTCTTCAGACGAAAATGATTCTTCTCTTTGTAGCCAGTTGATTTGTAATAGAAATTCTGAAAATAATAAAACTTCCATTCTAATTCCTGGAGATATCGAAGAAAATGGAATATTTGCATTCAACAAATACTATTCTGCCAATCTTAAAATAGATTTTTTAATCTGGCCACATCATGGTAGCACAGATATTAGCCAATATTCTTTTACAACCAATGCTGCAAAAATAATTCAGTGTAATTCCAGAGATAAAGGATACAAAAGAAAAAATGCTCTGAAAATCACAAGTTTGGATTTTGATTTCAGATTAAATAAAAAATCCTTTGCTGAAGATCTCTTTATTTATCGCAATAAGCTTAAAAAAATACAAAAGAAAAGATTGAACCATAGTGGACACAGAGAAAAAATTGGAGAAAAGAAAAAAAGAATTAGTCTCACAAAGGCGCTAAGGCACAAAGGAAAAAGAAAAAACAGGATTACACGTCATACTGCGATCTTAGGCCGCAGTATCTATTCAAATAAAAAGAACAAATGAAGGAGATCATTATGTGTAAAAAATGTTTAGAACAGCAGAAACAAGGTTTTATTATTTGTGAATATTGTGGCGTTTTTTTAATTTTTCAGGAAGAATTTACTTTTGATGCTTACAAGTATAAACCTCTTTTTGGTTCTATGAGATCTATCGTTAAAAATACTGGTACAAAGTAAGATTAAAAAGAATATCGATTATTTATAATGATTTATCCCACGATTCAAGAAGACTACTTTGTTCATCCTTGCTGATATAACATTCTTTTTCAGATGCTTCTCTTCTGAATACAAGATTGGAAAGAACAATAGCCGCTGTAACTGATACATTGAAACTTTGAACAAAACCATACATCGGTACATAGATCAATTCATCACAAAGGGAAACACTTTCTTCGCATAATCCACTATGTTCATTTCCAAGAACTATGCAAATAGGTTCATTTACATTGAATTCACGAAAATCCTGGCTTTCCTTGTTAAGAATCGTCCCGTATATTTTATAGCCTTTTTTTCTGACCCGTTCATAGACTTCTTTTCTATCATGGGATTTATATACTTCAAGCCATTTATCACACCTCATGCATACACTCTTTGATGCTTTAAACCCATCCGGAGGATTAACAATATAGACTTCCTTGATTCCAAGAGCGTCACAAGTTCTAAAAATTGCAGAGATATTAAATGGATCGTAAATTTCATCAAGAATAATTGAAAGACCGGCCTGACGGCGTGACAATACATTTTTCATTTTTTCCAGTCTTTCTTGAGTAGCCATAGTCAGTTTTTAAATACCAGTCCTATTTTATTATCATCATAATGTACAATTCTGAAAGGATACAGACCCAAGGGAAGTTTTTCCATCGCAATCATTGGATTTAACTTCTTCATGATTTGCCGAATTACAAATCCAGGAACCGGAACAAAAGAAAACTTTGCATGCATTACTTTGAAAAAAATCTCTTTCAGATCAGAAAGTTCAAATCTTCCAATAGCACGGATTTGTAAATCCATACCAACAATTTTGAGATTTCCGCGCAAAAGTATATTTTTATCCTTCATACTGAAACTTGGCCATTGAATTCCATGTTTGATACATTCCTTGTATACATATTCAGAAACCTGTTTAAGATCTATTATAAAAAAGAATTTAATACTTTCATAACTAAACGTTTTTGCCTTCAGGATCTTCATGTCCTTCGTGGTGACTTTTTTTCTCATTTCTTCTTTCTTTATATTTCTATTAATTGTGACATTTCTAAGGTAGAAATAACTTTCATATACAGGGAATCTTCGGATAAGGCAAGGGTTTACATATACTTTAACGGATTTATATTTCCCTTCCTGCAGATTTTCCTTATTCTTTTCAAAATCAAATTTTATCCTGCTTATACTGCTTTTAATAAAATAGTATTTTTTAAACCCTTTCCTTAAAAGAACAAGATCACGTTCGGTTTTTTCAGGAAAAAGAGTAATTGGCATTTCCTTTATTGTGTCTATTTCTGACTGCAGAAAATCCTTGATTATTTCACCATCTCTTCTAAGTATATCCTTGGCCTTAAACTTCTCGGCATAGCCGAAGGAGATTAAAGATACTAAAATAAATATTATTATTGTGATTTTTTTCATGTGTATTACTCTTATAATCTAAAACAAGAAAAGAATTTACCATGAAGGTCATAAAGAGCATGAAGGTAATAAAACAAAAAAAATTAAAATCGTTTATAGCAAATAATAATATTGATCGTATCAAACGAATTTGATATTATTTGTCCGTTTGATGTGTCCGGGAGGGTCACAGACCCTCCCCTACAGTATTTTTATTTCTTCTTTTTACCTTCGTGTCTTCGTGGTAAATTCTTTCTATTTATTTTATTAAGAAACCGCAGCGGCACCTTTTTCAATAGCTTCAATATTCAAAGGAATCAAGTTATGAAACCGTTTTGAAATCACATGAGGTACAGCATCAATCAATTCCTGGATAGTAAAAACTCCACTAGCTTTAACATATGCTCCGGCTGCAACCATATTTGTAAGCCTCGGGTTTCCAAGTTCATTTGCTATATCAGAAGCAGCAAGAGAAATAACTTTACCATTGTTCCATTTAGGCTCTACTTCAATAATAGAACTATTATAGATCAACAAACTTCCTTCTTCTAAAATCTGTTCAAATTTTTCCAATGAAGGTCTGTTTAAAGCTATAAGAACATTAGGCTCAGTAACAATAGGAGAGCCAACTGGTTCATCACTGATAACAACATTACAGTTGGCTGTTCCACCTCTCATTTCAGGACCATAAGAAGGAATCCAGCTTACATTCTTATCAGAATACATTGCAGTATAGGAAAGAAGCTTTCCAAGAAGTAAAACTCCCTGACCACCGAAACCGGCAACAATGATCTTTTCATTTAATTTACCCATTTAAGCGTCCCCCTCTTTTGTTTTATCTTTATAAACACCCAACGGAAAGTAAGGTATCATATTATCTTTCATCCAGCCTAAAGAATCAACAGCTGTCATTCCCCAGTTAGTAGGACATGTCGACAGGATTTCAACGATAGAAAATCCCTTTTTATTAACCTGCACTTCAAAGGCCTTTTTTAAAGCTTTTTTTGTAGCAATAACACCTTTTGGATCACCTACATGAACTCTTTCAGCATAAGTTGTTCCTTCAAGAGTAGAAAGCATTTCACAAACTCTTATAGGTTTTCCCATTGTTTCAGGATCACGACCATAAGGTGAAGTTGTTGTTTTTTGCCCAACCAGTGTAGTTGGTGCCATCTGTCCACCTGTCATTCCATATATAGCATTATTGATAAATATAACTGTAATATCCTCGCTTCTATTCGCAGCATGAATAATTTCAGCAGTTCCAATAGCTGCAAGATCTCCGTCGCCCTGATATGTGAAAACAAACAAATCAGGATTAGGACGTTTTATTCCAGTAGCAACAGCAGGAGCTCTTCCATGCGGAGCCTGGGAAAAATCAAAGTCAAAATACCAGTATGCAAATACACCACATCCAACTGGAGCAACACCAACCGTTTTGTCTCTCAAATCCATTTCATCGATAAGTTCTCCGACAATACGATGTACGATTCCATGACTGCAGCCTGGGCAATAATGAAGGGGCCGTTCTGTCATACATTTAGGTTTATCAAATACAAGTTTTTCCATTTTTTCCATCCCCCTTATACCAATTTTTCTATTTCAGCAAGAACTTCATTACAGGAAGGTAAAACACCTGCAGTTCTGCCAAAAAATTCAACTGGAACTTTTCCATTCACAGCAAGACGAACATCTTCGACCATTTGTCCCATACTAAGTTCAACTGCCATTACTTTCTTGACCTTATCTGCATATTCCGAGATTACTTTTGTTGGAAAAGGCCAAACCGTAATAGGACGTAAAAGTCCTACTTTGATTCCTTTTTTACGGGCAAGGTCAATACTTGTTCTGACTATTCTACTTGTAATTCCATAAGATACAATAAGATAATCCGCATCATCACAAAGGTATTCTTCGTATCTGACTTCATTTTCTTCTATTATCTTGTACTTGGCATAAATCTCGTGTACATATTTTTCCATTTCTGCAGGATCAAGATATATAGAACAGATAAGATTCTGTCCACGTCCTTTTGCGCCATCAGTCACCCAGTCATGATTATACTTTTTAATCTCAGGTTTCTTCAAAACAACAGGTTCCATCATCTGGCCAAGTGCACCATCACCCATTATCATTACCGGATTTCTATATTCATCTGCAAGATCAAATCCCAACATAGTAAAATCTGCCATTTCCTGAACACTTGCCGGAGCAAGAACGATAAGCCTATAATCTCCATGGCCACCACCTTTTGTTGCCTGAAAATAATCACTCTGCGCTGGAGCAATATTTCCAAGTCCAGGTCCACCACGAACAATATTCACAATAACACATGGAAGCTGTGAACTTGCAATATATGAAATTCCTTCCGTTTTAAGACTTATACCAGGAGACGAACTGGAAGTCATAACTCTTTTTCCTGTACCTGCAGCACCATAAACCATATTTATAGCCGCTACTTCACTTTCTGCCTGTAGAAAAATTCCATTTTCCATTTTAAGCAGTCTGCGGGCAAGATATGCAGGTAATTCACTCTGGGGAGTGATAGGATAACCAAAATAGGTCAGGCAACCCGCAAGAATCGCAGCTTCACCTATAGCCTCATTTCCTTTCATCATTACTTTTTCTGTCATATCAATATCCTCCCGATTATTTAAAAACTTTTATTGCATTATCAGGACACATCTTACCGCAAAGAGTGCATCCCACACATTTTTCAGGATTATTCTGAACTGCAGGATTATATCCTTTACTGTTAAGTTTAGTACCTAACTCAATAAGTTTAAATGGGCATGCTGTTACACATAGACCACAGCCTTTACAAACTTCATCATTAACTTCAATATGTGCCATCTTGTATCTCCCTCCCCTTATTTCTATAATTCCCAAGGATTTTTTAAAAATCTATTGATCTTTAAAATATTTACCCCTTTATTTTTGATTGTATTAAAATATTCAATATTACTATCGATAAGTTCCTTCATACCACAAAAATATGATACAGGAAATGAACCTATCATATATGATTCCTTTTCTTTATCAAATCGGTTTAAACCATCTTGTACCGCATTTTTTAAGTTATCAGTGGTTGTGGAAAATGAATAATTAGGATTATAAAATATCGAATGAAATTTCAAACCTGAAACTTCTTCTATAGAAGCCGCCATTTTATCAACGCCTTCTTCTGAATCGGTTTCTCCTCTATAAGGATTTACGACCAGAAACATTTTATAGTTTGACTTTTCTATTCTATCTTTCAAGGTTCCAAGAACTCTTGCTCCCTTTCCATCTCCACCTATATCGAGTACAACATTGGTTTCACCCATGATTGCTGTTCCAACTTTTGATGAAAGTCCTGGAATATCAGCATTTTCAACACCTTTATTCGATGAAATAAGTTCAACACCATTTTCTTTAAGGATATCTTTTTTTTCGCGACTTCTGTAATAAGGATTGACAAAATCAAGATCGCATAATTTAACTGGAGATTTTAAATTACATGCAAAGTTCAAGGCTACTTCAGTCTTTCCACTACCAAGATGACCACAGAAAATATATAATTCTGACAAGATCTGATCTTTCCTTTTTGGCTTGATTCCTACTCTATCACTGAATACTTATCAGGAATACTCTCTTCCCGATTGCTACATGGGATTATAACATATTTTTTCTATAATTCTCAAGAACAATGAGTCAACAACTTTTTAGTTCAAATAATATAAAAATTAACAAAATGCTTTTTTAGCCACAGATGGACACAGATAAAACACAGAATTTTTAATATAAAAGAATCAAAAAAAAGATGAAAACTTCAAAAATAATCTTTGCTCAGTCTTTTGCTGTTTTTTTATTCTTATCCTCTTCATCTGTGTTAATCTGTGGCTAATTTTTTTTCTTTTTATTCTATTTTCTTTTCTTCAACCAATAGACATAAGACAGAACTTCAGCAGCAGCTTTATACAGAATCTCGGGAACTTCTTTTCCCAAATCTACATTCATGAACATATCACAAAGTATTTTGTCTTTAAATAAAGGTACATTTGATTTTTCCGCTATTGCAATAATTTTTTCTGCAAGGACACCCTTTCCTTTAGCTACAATCCTAGGAGTAGAGTCTTTCTTTTTGAAATACTCCATTGCCACAGCTTTTTTTATGTAATTACCTTTATTTTTATCCATTTTTCCCTATTATATTTTGGACAGGTACAAGCAGACTGTATCACAATCCAATCGTCATCCTGCGACTTGATCGCAGGATCCATCATTGGTTTTCTTGTTTTTTATTATCTTCGTAGTAAATTTTTTTTATCATATACCATTTCACTAATTCTTGTAGATTTAATTTATCTGGCGCTGGGGTCAGGGTCACTTTCATGAACTTGAACATCAAGTTCACAAAAGTAACTTCTGACCCCTTTTATATTAACTATTTTAATCTCATTCCTTCGTAGTGATTTCTTTCTTCATACCGTTATATTGATATTCCCAGTGAATGACGGGATATCGATGCTTTCAGGGTCAAAATATGAAAAACTTCCTCCAGTTGAAAAATTCAAAAATACATTATCATAATTCGATTTCAGATTATCAATCAAATTTATTTCGGATGTCTCTTTGATCATTTTCTCGACTGCTGATTCAAGATCAAAAAATTGAATTGTAAGATTTTTTTCATCAGGTGTTTTAATATGTGTCATCAGGATATCAAAATACGAAAGATCTTTGATATCAACTTCTATACCAAGATTATATGCTGTAATATCAGTATTTTTATCATATCTAACGTATTCTTTTAACCAACAACATGAATCTTCATCATCTAATTTAAAAAAATCAGAATTCATCTGATAAGCAGCATCAATAACAGATTTCATTTTTAAAAGATAAGGATCTTTAATTTGAGACTTTTCATTACTCAAAGATTTCCCCTTACTCGAAAGAAGTCTCTCAGATACAAGTTCTTTTAATTCAGACATTTCAAGTGAAGGTAGTTTTTCCTCTGACATCATAAGCTGTCTGAACATTTTCCTGTCAATTGTCTGTAGAAAATTGACAAGTTCAGCAGGAACTTTTCCATTCAACCTGGAATACATTCTTAAATACAAAGAAACAGCGAGCTCGGAATCAGGACTTTTCTGAAATATAGACATGGCTTCCTGGAAGATTTCCTGTTTGAGAGGGAGCTTTTGCGATATCATCTGTTTGATTATAAAAAGGCTTTCACCATTTTCTTTTATCCCTAAAGTCTTTAACAAATTCTTAAGACCTTCACTTCTATTCTGTTCAACATCTTCGGCCTTAAGTAAGGTTATATGTAATTTCCCCTCAACAACATCAGTCACTTTGGCAAAAATTCTCTGCCCAGCCTTAACAGGAACACGGCTTTCGGCAAAAAGCGGAACTCCGTTGAATACACCAAGGATTTTACCTGAAGAAAATCCAATTATGCGACCATATACCTGGTCTCCTTTTTTTATTCCATGTTTGATTGGATTCCTTTTCAGGATATTGCTGAATTGCTGAATATTGTTTATCTGCATAGAATTATTTTACCACAGAGAGTACAGAGAGAATGAAAAGAAAAAATTATATCGCGCAGAGACCGCTGAAGACGTAGTGGGAATTAAATAAAAAGAAATATCGCGCAGAGGCCGCTGAGAACGCAGAGGGAATTAAATAAAAAAGAAATATCGCGCAGAGGCCGC